>NZ_PSWG01000001.1:0-362212 GCF_002931195.1 Rathayibacter sp. AY1C2
GTGGGCGACCTCCCGATGTCGACCCGCCACCCCCTCGCTCTCCCCCCGAGCCGAACGATCGATCCGCGTGCCAGCGGATCGGTCTAGGCGATCGCTCCCCGCTCTGCGAATCGCATCCACGCCGGAAAGCCGACTGCGCCGAGCCCGGCGGGGACGGGCTCGGGGACGAGCACCGCGACCGCGCCGAGCCCGGCGGGGACGGGCTCGGGGACGAGCACCGCGACCGCGCCGAGCCCGGCGGGGACGGGCTCGGTGTGAAACACCCCCGAGCCGAACGATCGATCCGCGTGCCAGCGGATCGATCTAGGCGATCGCTCCCCGCTCTGCGAAACGTGACCACCCTCTCCGGCCGACCGCGCCGAGCCCGGCGGGGACGGGCTCGAAGGAAGATCAGCCGAGGCTCGCGACCCACTCCGAGCTGCCGTCGACGAAGGACTGCTCCTTCCAGATCGGCACCGACGCCTTGATGTCGTCGACCAGTGCCGCGCAGGCTTCGAAGGCCGCCGCGCGGTGGGCCGAGGCCACGGCGCAGGCGAGGGCGAGGTCGCCGACCACGAGGTCGCCGATCCGGTGCACGGCGGCGATGCGGACGTCGGGCCAGCGCTCGGCGATGCGGCGGGCGGAGGCGAGGAGTGCGGCGGGGGCGTCCGGGTGCGCCTCGTAGGACAGCCGGAGCACGCCGCGGCCCTCGTCGTGGTCGCGGACGACGCCCGCGAAGGTCACCACGGCGCCGTGCGTCGGGGAGTCGACCGCCTGCTCGCACTCGTCGACGGTGATGGCCTCGGCCGCGAGCCGGGCGAGGGCGACCGGCTCAGCGGGCATGGTCGCCGCCTCCGAGCTGATCGAGGAGGTGCCCGATCACCGGGTCGAGCACGTCGATCCCGTCGCGGACGCCGCCGGGGGAGCCGGGGAGGTTCACTACGACGGTGCGGCCGCTGACGCCGGCGAGCCCGCGGCTGAGCACGGCGGTCGGGACGTGGGCGGCCCCCTTGGCGCGCACCGCCTCGGCGAGGCCGGGCAGGGGCCTCTCCAGGAGGGGGGCGGTCTGCTCCGGGGTGACGTCGCTCGGGGCGACGCCCGTCCCGCCGGTGGTCACGACCACGTCGACTCCGCTGCCGATCGCGTCGGCGATCGCCTCGCCCACCGCGTCGCCGTCGGCCACGACGACCACCCGGGACTCCCAGCCGCGGGTGGTGAACCAGGCCTCCAGCGCCGGTCCCGTCCGGTCCTCGTACACGCCGGAGGCGGCACGGGTGGAGGCGACGACCGCCACCGCCCGCCGCGTCACGGGGTTCCTCCGCTCGTCCACGAGCCGCTCCTCCCGCCCGCCTTCGCGAGCACACGGATACCGGTGATCGCGGCACCGCGATCGACGGCCTTGATCATGTCGTAGACCGTGAGGGCGGCCACGCTGACCGCGGTCAGCGCCTCCATCTCGACGCCGGTGCGCCCGGTCGTGCGCACGCGCGCCTCGATCCGGACGCGGCCGTCCTGCGGCTCGAGGTCCACGTCGACGCCGTCCAGCGCCAGCGGGTGGCAGAGCGGGATGAGGGTCGAGGTCGCCTTCGCGCCGAGGATCCCGGCGATCCGCGCCACGCCGAGCGCTTCGCCCTTGGGCAGCTCGCCCTGCTCGAGGAGCCGCACCACCTCGGGTGAGGTCTCGACGTAGCCCTCGGCGACGGCGGTGCGCGCCGTGACCTCCTTCGCGCTCACATCGACCATGTGCACGGCTCCGTCGCCGCGCACATGGGTGAGCCGATCGCTCTCAGTCATCGATCCTCCAGATCTCGACCGTGTCGCCGGTCGCTGCGTGGTCCGTCCCGACGGGGACGTGGATGAGCACGGTGGAGCGGGCGTAGGACGCCAGCAGGTGCGAGCCGGGCCCGCCCACCGGGTGCACGAAGCCCTCGTCGTCGAGGACTCCGCGGCGGATCTGGTGCAGGTGCGCGGGCGAGTCGAGCGCCGTGCCGAGGCGCGCACGGAGCCGCGGCCGCTCGGCGGGCGTCCGTCCCGCGAGCGAGCGCAGCACGGGCCGGAGGAACACCTCGAACGAGACCAGGGCGCTCACCGGGTTCCCGGGAAGCGAGACGACCGGCAGGTGCAGCCCCTCGGCCACGCGCACGAGACCGAGGCCCTGCGGGCCGCCCGGCTGCATCTCGACGTGGCCGAACTCCGAGCCCGCCGCGCCGAGCGCGTCGCGGACGACCTCGTAGGCGCCCGCACTGACACCGCCGACCGTGATCACCAGGTCGGCCGCGCCCGCGTGCTCCTCGAGCAGCGCCAGGAGGTCCTCGGCCCGATCGCTCGTGCAGGCGGCGACGACGGGCAGCGCGCCCGCCTCGCGGACGGCCTCGGCCAGCAGGGCGCCGTTCGCGTCGTGGATCTGCGCCTCCTCGAGGACGGCGCCTGCGGGACGGATCTCGTTGCCGGTGGGGACGACGAGCACCCGGAGTCGCGGCAGCACCTCCGCCTCGGTCAGCCCGAGGGAGGCGAGGAGTCCGTAGTGGGCCGCGCGGAGGACAGTGCCGGCCGGGAGGGCGAGCTCGCCGCGGCGGGCGTCGCTGCCCCGGGCTCGGACGAAGGTCGCCGGCACCACCGGGTGCGCGAAGGCGACGCTGCCCTCCGCGGGGAAGCGCGGAGGATCGACGCGCTCGACCGGGACGACGGCGTCGGCCCCCTCCGGCAGCGGCGAGCCGGTCATGATCGGTGTCGCCGTGCCGGGCTCGTGCCGCGGCGCCCGGTCGCCCGCGGGGATCGGCGCCGAGACGGGCAGGGCGACGGGATGCTTCGGCGCCGCCGCGTCGAGGTCGGCCGCCCGCACCGCGAAGCCGTCCATCTGCGAGTTGTCGAAGCGCGGCAGGTCGAGCGGGGAGTCGACGGAGCGGGCGAGGACCCGCCGGTCGTACGCGCCCGGATCGGCGGCGACGGCGGCCGGCTCCAGGCTCAGCGTCTCGCGGGCGCCCCGCGTGGCCAGCGGCGCGAGCAGCGCCCGCACCCGGGCGGCGTGCAGGTCGATCGAGGTCATCGTGTCCTCTCGCGAGCGGCGGAGCCCGACCGGCGGCGGGACCGAGTCCATCTTGCCGGGTCGCGCCCGGTTCCGCGGCGTAGTGTGAGCGGATGAGCACAGCACTGGGGATCCCGGGCTTCCGGCCCCGACAGCGCAGCGCGGTCCTCCCGGCCGACCGCCCCGCCACCCCGCTCCTCCTGGACACCTACGGGCGCGTCGCGGACGATCTGCGGATCTCGCTGACGGACAAGTGCAATCTGCGCTGCACCTATTGCATGCCGGCGGAGGGCCTGCCGTTCCAGCCGCCCGCGTCCCTGCTCAGCCGTGAGGAGATCCTCCGCCTCGCGCGCATCGCCGTGGAGCAGTTCGGCGTCCGCCAGATCCGCTTCACCGGCGGCGAGCCGCTCCTGCGCAAGGACCTCGTCGACATCATCCGCGACGTCGCCTCCCTCGACCCGCGCCCCGAGATCTCGCTCACCACGAACGCGATCGGCCTGTCGGGTCGGGCGGCGGCGCTCGCCGACGCCGGCCTGAACCGCGTCAACGTCTCGCTCGACTCGATCTGCGCCGAGACCTTCGCGAAGGTCACCCGTCGCCCGTTCCTCGACCGCGTGCTCGCGGGCATCGACGCGCTCGGTCCCGCCGGCCTGGACCAGACCAAGATCAACGCGGTGCTCCTGCCCGGGATCAACGACCACGAGGCCCCGGAGCTGCTCGCCTGGGCCCTCGCGGGAGGCCACCAGCTCCGCTTCATCGAGCAGATGGCGCTCGACGCCGACCACGGCTGGGACCGCGCGACCATGATCACCGCCGCGGACATCCGGGCGCTGCTCTCGGAGCGCTTCTCGCTCAGCCCGCACGCGGCCCCCCGCGACGGCGCCCCCGCCGAGCTCTTCGACGTCCGCGAGGCCGGGGGGTCCGAGGTGCTCGGCCAGGTGGGGATCATCGCGTCCGTCACCGAGAACTTCTGCGACGACTGCCGCCGCACCCGGCTCACCGCCGAGGGAGGTGTCCGCAGCTGCCTCTTCTCGAACGAGGAGACGGACCTGCTCGGCCCGATGCGCGCGGGCGCGGACGACCACGAGGTCGCCCAGCTCTGGCGCGGGGCGATGTGGGCCAAGCCCGCGGGACACGAGATGAACAGGGCGGGCTTCGTGCAGCCCGAGCGCACGATGAGCGCGATCGGCGGATGAGCATGCGGGTCCGCTACTTCGCGGCGGCCAAGGCCGCCCTCGGCCGTGGTTCCGACGAGCTCGACGAGGTGCCCGACCTGGGCGCTCTCGAGGAGAGACTCGTCGCCTCCGCGCCCTCGGCCGCCGACGTGCTCGCACGGTGCACCTACCTGGTCGACGGCGTGTCGACCGCGGACAGGGCCACGCCGCTGCGTCCCGATGCCGCGGTCGACGTCCTGCCGCCGTTCGCCGGCGGCTGACCCCGAAGAGCCCTCCGTGACGAGCCGTCCTCGACCGGACCGGTGCGTCCGCTCCGCGCGGTCCGCAGCAGGTGCGTCCGCGCTTCTGGAGGACGCTGCATCCCGAGGACGGACTGGTCCTGTCCCGCCGCACAGGGACCCGCGGGACGCCTCCCTCGGACCCGCGTGCGGCGGGGCAGGACCGGATCAGCGGCCGATCCCGTGCGTCACGGGCACAGGACGTTGGTCATCGTGTCGAGCACGTTGCGGTTCTGCACGTCGAGGAATCCGAACGCCGAGGAGACTCCGGTGGCGACCAGCACGCCGCTGACGAAGGCCCGGCCGTCCCGGGTCACGTAGGCGTCCGGCGCGAAGATGGTGGCGTCGGAGGGCACACCGGAGGCGACGCGGATCTGCGGCTGCGTCCTGTCCGCGAACGCGCCGTACCGGACGAGAGCGCCGTTCTGGATCACGTCCACGACGTCACGGTTCTGTCGATCGCGGTAGGCGTCGGCACTGGTCACCCCGGTGGCGACCAGGATGCTGCTGTTGAAGAGGCGCCCGTCCGGCGTCAGGTGGTACGAGGGCGCCAAGGCCGTCGATCCTGCCGGAACGTTCCTGGCGTAGACCTGGTTCTTCGTGGAGGAGATGTAGCGGACGAGCTCCGAGCCGACGATCACGTCGATGACGTCGTTGTTGCTCTGGTCGCGGAAGGAGTCCGCGCTCGTCACTCCGGTGGTCACGAGGGCTCCGCCGGCGCGCCGCAGCTCGCCGTTCGGTGTGACGTAGAAGGCGGGCGCATGGACCGTCGATCCGGCCGGCACGCCGCTCCCGAGGGCCTTCGGCGCGGCGTCTCCGGTGACGAAGCGGTAGAAGACGCCGTCGACCACGAAGTCGGCGACGTCGCGGTTCTGCTCGTCGCGGAAGCCCTGGACGCTGGTGACGCCGCGCGCGATCCGCCCCCCGCCGTGGTAGAGCTCGCCCGACTCCGTCAGGTAGTACCGGGGTCCGACGGTCTTGGCTCCCGAGGGCACGTTGCCGTTCGACTCCGTCGTCGTCCGTCCGCCGTCGGTGACGTACCGGACGGCGGTCCCCGTGGTCGCGGTGGTGCTCGCGGTCGCCGTCGCGCCCGCGGCGCCGGAGACGGCGGAGAGGGTGATGCCGTTCTGCGCCACGTTCCCGGCCGTGACCGGGATGCTCACGCGTCCGTCCGCGCCGGTCGTCGCCCTGACGGTCTGCGCGCCGCCGCTGGTCAGGCCGGCGGGGAGAGTGATGGTGACCGTGTCGCCGGCAGCGGGAGCGCCGTTGGTCGTGGCGAGGACGGAGACCGTTCTCGTGGTGCAGGCGGGGAAGGAGTACGCCGGGGCGTCGAAGGCGAGGGTGAGGCCGGTGGACGCGGCGGCCGCGGGGGTCGCGACCGCCGCGGCGACGACGGGGACGGACCAGGCCGCACCCGACATGATCGTCCGCCGGGCGGGCCCCCCGCGGGTCGAGTCGATCCGCGGTGGGAGGGAGCGCGAGTGCGCTGCCATCGGGTCCAGGGCGTTGGTGTCCGTCATGGTGTTCCTTTTCTTTCTTTCGTGCGAGGGGTGGTGGACGCGCCGATCCTGCCGAACGTCCGGCCTCCGGTCGACGCGGAACGGGCCGCGACGAGGTTCCATGCCCGACCGTGGACGTTCCGTCGCGCCGCCGGACCGGGGGAGCCGCTCAGGCCGCCTCCTCGCCGGGAGCCCGTCCGGCGCGGGGGACGCGGCGGCCCACGTCAGCTCGCGTCGTCGATCCGGCGGAGGGTCCGCTGCATGTGGATCCGCGAGCTGAAGCCGGCCGACCGCGCCACGCTGTCCAGGTCCGTCGCCGCCCGTGGGCCGAGCTCGTCGAGGAGGCGCTGCGCCTCCAAGGCCCGTGCGCGCTCGATCCGCTGACGAGGGGTGGTGCCGGCGGCCGAGAACGCCCGGTGCAGGTGGCTGACCGACACGCCGAGGCGCTCCGCCAGCGTCTCCACAGTGAAGGAGCGGTCGCGGTAGTGCCGCTCGATCAGGCGCGTGCCGTTCGCGTACACGGCGGCGGGGGACCGGTCCTCCCGGTCGGGGGAGGGCAGCAGCGCCGAGAAGGCCGAGGCCAGGAGGTGCTCGCTCGCGATCTCGAAGTGCTCGAAGGCCGCGTCCGAGGGCTCGACCCCGAAAGTGAGGACGGTGTTCGCCGCACCGGTGAGTGCGCGCCAGTAGGCCTCGGGGAGGGCGAGGACCCGGTCCGTGAGCGAGGCGAACTCGCTCGCGCGGAGCACCGAGGGGCGCAGCTGCCACTCGAAGCGCGCCCACGGACTGACCGCCGCCGCGTACTGCACCGTCGAGGCGCGGGTCACGAGAGCGCTGCCGGCCGGGAGCCGGTGGTCGCGGCCCCGGGCGGAGAGGCGGCCGGTCCCGTCGAGGCTGAAGAGCACGCGGAGCCTCCCGGGATGGGGGAGGACCTCGAACTCCCCGGTCTGCAGCCAGGCGCGGCTGAGGCTGAGGCGCGGCGAGACGATCGCGTCGCAGACGGCACCTCGCGGCAGGGGGCGCCGCGGAATCCAGCCGAGCCGACGCAGCCGCCTCTCGGCGGGACTCCAGACCTCGGGCATCACGCCTCCGCGCCGGGGCCGAGCGGGTCGGGAGGATCGAGCAGCGCCGCCTGCCGCGCGGAGTGCGGTGAAGGCGTCGGCATGGGTGCTCTCCTCGGAACGGTGGCCGCGAGCACGCCACCGCCGATCAGCTTCGGACACTGCTCCGCCCTGATCCGCGGAGAAGGACGGATCCTCTCCGCTGCGAGCACCGAACATCCCGGGTCGCCGATCGGCAGGGCGCTGGGTGCGCCTCACCCCTCCCGTTCCACGGCGCACGCGGCCGCGGGGCGGGTCACCGCTCCCGCCACGACGCCATCCCGCCGTCGAGCGAGTCGGACGCCACGCCCGCCGCCGCCGCGCGCTCCGCCGCGAGACGCGACCGGACCCCGGAGGCGCAGTGCAGCACGAGCGGACCGGCCGGCAGAGCGGCGGGGTCGAAGCGCGACATCGGCATCCGCACGGCACCGGGCACCGCGACGGACCGGTCCTCGTCGTCCTCGCGGAGGTCGACGACGGTCGGGGGCGTCGGCCCGGCCAGCCGCTCCCGCAGCTCGGCCGCCGTGATCGAGCCCGCCGCGGCCCGCCGCTCCGGGACCGGCGGCACCCGCCGCTCGAGAGGGAGCTCGGCCCAGGAGGAGTCGAGAGCGTCGTGCACGAGCACGCGACCGAACAGCGGCTCGCCCGCCCCGGTCACGAGCTTGACGACCTCGGCCGCCATGGCCGAGCCGATCAGCGCGCAGAGCGCGCCCAGCACGCCCACCGTCGAGCAGCTGTCGCCCGCGTCCTCGGCCTCGGGGTGCAGCGCGCGCAGGGTCACCCCTCCGCCCGGGGCGCCGGCCCAGAAGGTCGAGAGCTGCCCGTCGAAGCCGAGTGCCGATCCCCACACGTGCGGGATCCCGGCGCGCGTCGTCGCGTCCGAGGCGAGGTAGCGCGCGCCGAAGGTGTCGAAGCCGTCGACCACGACGTCCCAGCCCGCCACCAGGGCGTCGACGTTGGCCGAGGTCAGCGACACCGGGAAGGCCCGGGCGTCGATGCCGGGGGAGAGCCGCCGCGCGGTCGCCGCCGCCGACTCCGCCTTCGACCGGCCCACCGAGGAGTCGTCGTGCGCCGTCTGCCGCGCCAGGTTCGAGAGCTCGACGACATCGCCGTCCACAATGCCGAGCCGCCCGATCCCGGCCGCGGCGAGCGCCGTGATCACCGGCGAGCCGATGCCGCCCGCGCCGAGGATCAGCACGCGCGCGTTCCGGAGGCGCCGCTGTCCGAGCTCCCCGAGGGGCGCCAGGCGGATCTGCCGGGCGAACCGCTCGCGCTCGGCGGCGGTCAGCGGCGGTCCGGGCTCGACGAGCGGGGTCATGGGAGCTCCTTCCTCCACTGGCCCTCGTGGGCGACGGGGGTGAAGCCGACGGCCTCGTTCACAGCGAGCATCGGTCGGTTCTCCTCGGCGTTCCAGGTGTAGACGGCCCGGCAGTCCGGGGCGGTCCCCACCGCATCGCCGATCGCGGTCAGGGCGAGGAAGTCGCTCCAGCCGTGGGCGCCCACGGCCTCGGGGATCGCGAGCTCGCGGATCCGGAGCGCCGGGTCGGAGGTGCGGTTCACCACCCCAGTGTGCACGTCCCGGCGCCCGCGGCGGCCTCCTGCGCCTGTTCCGGTGCGGGATCGCGGCGGTCCGTCGGCCGGTCGGGGCTCCGCCTCCCGGCCCGGCCGCGGCCGTCGGCTACCGTGGAGGCGTTGTGGACGGGAGCGAGGCGGCCGGGTGTACCTGAAGAGCCTGACCCTCAAGGGGTTCAAGTCCTTCGCTCAGCCGACCACGTTCGCCTTCGAGCCGGGGGTCACCTGCGTCGTCGGCCCCAACGGCTCGGGCAAGAGCAACGTCGTCGACGCGCTCGCCTGGGTGATGGGGGAGCAGGGGGCGAAGACGCTCCGCGGCGGCAAGATGGAGGACGTCATCTTCGCGGGCACCTCCACCCGCGGACCCCTCGGCCGCGCCGAGGTCGCGCTCACCATCGACAACTCGGACGGCGCCCTGCCGATCGAGTACACCGAGGTGACGATCACCCGGACCCTCTTCCGCAACGGCGGCAGCGAGTACGCGATCAACGGACGCGGCTGCCGGCTGCTCGACGTGCAGGAGCTGCTGAGCGACTCCGGTCTCGGGCGCGAGATGCACGTCATCGTGGGGCAGGGACAGCTCGACGCCGTGCTGCACGCGACCCCCGAGGAGCGGCGCGGGTTCATCGAGGAGGCCGCCGGGATCCTCAAGCACCGCCGCCGCAAGGAGAAGACGCTCCGCAAGCTCGAGGCGATGCAGGCGAACCTGACCCGCCTCTCCGACCTCGCGGGCGAGATCCGGCGCCAGCTCAAGCCCCTCGGGCGCCAGGCCGAGGTCGCACGGCAGGCGCAGACGATCGCCGCCGTGGTGCGCGACGCCCGGGCGCGCCTGCTCGCCGACGACGTGGTCGCGCTCCGGACCGCTTTGGACGGCTTCGCCCGCACCGAGAGCGAGCGGCACAGCGAGCGGGTGGTCCTGCAGCAGCGGCTCGAGCAGGCGACGCTCCGGCGAGCGCGGATCGAGGCGGAGGTGGTCGGCGACGCGGTCGACGACGCCCGGCGCACCTCGTTCGAGCTGGAGTCGGTGCAGGAGCGGCTGCGCAACCTCTCGGCCCTCGCCGGGCAGCGGCTCGCGATGCTCGAGCTCGAGTCCGAGCAGCCGCAGATCCAGCCGCGCGTGACGCCGGGGCAGGTGGAGGAGGCGCGGGTCGAGCTCGAGCGCCTGCGGCAGGCCGTCCTCGACGCGGAGTCGGCGTGGGTCCAGGCGCAGCGCACGACCGTCGCCGCCCGCTCCGCCCTCGACGCGGTCGACGCGGAGATCGCCGCGCAGGCGGCCCTCGTCTCGCGCTACGACCTCGAGCTCTCCACCCTCTCGGGGCAGGCCGACACCGCCGCCTCCCGTCTCGCGTCCGTCCGGGGCGAGGTCCTGCGCGCGCAGAACACCCTCGACGCGGCCGACCGGCGGAAGGAGGCGGCGCGGCGGGCGCTCGACGCTCTGGAGGCCGAGCTGGACGACGCGGGCCGCGGCCCCGACGGCGGCCTCGACGAGGGCTACGAGCTCGCCCAGTCCGCGGTCTCGGCCGCCGAGGGCGGGATCGAGCGGCTGCGCGAGGAGCTGCACGCCCTAGAGCGCGAGCGCGAGGCGCTGGCCGCCCGCACGGGTGCCCTGTCGCTGGCCCTCGACGTCTCGGACGGCTCGGCCGAGCTGATCGCCGCCCGGATCGAGGGGGTGCGCGGCCGGGTCGCCGAGCGGATCCAGGTGCGGCCGGGCTGCGAGGCCGCGATCGCCGCCGCCCTCGGCGCGGTCGCCGACGCCGTGCTGGTCGAGTCGACCGCCCGGGCCGACGCGGCACTGGACGCCGCGCTGGAGCGCGACCTCGGACGCGTCGAGCTGCTGGTCGCCGACGCCGCCCGGCCGCACGTCGCTCTCACCGTTCCCGAGGGGGCGGAACGCGCGGGCGACCTCGTCACGGCGCCGGCCGGGGTCCTCTCGCTCCTCGAGCGCGTGCTCGTGGTCGAGGACCTCGCCGCGGCGCGGCGCCTGAGGGAGCGCATCGATCCGGGCACCGTCCTGGTCACCCGCGACGGCGCGACCGTCTCCGACGCCGTGCAGAGCGCCGGCTCCGGCGGGCAGCGCAGCCGGATCGAGCTCGTCTCCGAGCGCGACTCGGCCGCCGCCCGGCTGGAGGAGGTCGAGGGCGGGATCGACCGGCTCCGCTTCGAGCTCGCCGAGCAGACCGGTGCGCTCCGCGGCGCGAAGGAGCAGGCCGCGAGCGCGCTCTCGGCCCTCCGCGAGCACGACGCCGCCCGTGCCGCCCACACCGAGCGGCTCGGCGGCGTGCGCGCCCAGCTCGAGGCGGCCACCGCCGAGCACGGCCGGGGCTCGAGGGCGCTGGCCGTCGCCTCGGACCGGGTCGGCGACGCCGAGCGCGCGGCCCAGGAGGCGAGGTCGGCGCTCGACGCCGCGCGCGCCCGGCCTCGGCCGGTGCTCGACGCGAGCGCCCGCGACGGTCTGCAGCGCGACGTCGACACCGCACGCGAGCGCGAGATCGAGGCGCGGCTCGGCGTCGAGACCGCCAAGGAGCGGGTGCGGGCGGAGCAGTCCCGCGGGGAGGCGCTCGCCCGCCAGCTGGCCGCCGACCGCGCCGCCGCTGACGAGGCCGCGCGCCGCGCCGTGATCCGCCGTCGCCAGCGCGACGCGGCGGCCGAGGTGACCGCCGCGCTCCCCGCCGTCCTCGCCTCCGTCGACCGCTCCGTCCAGCAGGCCCGGGCCGAGCTCGTCGCGGCCGAGTCGGCGCGCTCGCAGCAGAACGCCGAGCTGCAGGGGCTCCGCCGCGAGGAGGGGAGCGTGCGCGACCGGCTCCAGTCCGTCACCGAGAGCGTGCACGGCCTCGAGCTGCAGATCTACGAGAAGAGGCTGCAGCTCACCGGTCTGCTCGAGCGCGCCGCGTCCGAGCTCGGGCTCACCGAGGACGTGCTGGTGGAGGAGTACGGTCCCGGAGTCGGCGTCCCCGACGAGACGGACGTGGAGCAGGAGCCGCGGCCCTACGGCCGCGAGGAGCAGCGCCGCCGCCTCGAGAAGGCCGAGAAGCAGCTCGGGCAGCTGGGCCGCGTCAATCCGCTCGCGCTGGAGGAGTTCGCCGCGCTGGAGCAGCGGCACGCGTTCCTGACCGAGCAGCTGGCCGACCTCACCGGGACCCGGCGCGACCTGCTCACCATCATCGAGGAGCTCGACGAGACGATGCAGACCGTGTTCGCCTCCGCGTTCGACGACACGCAGGCGGCGTTCGCGGACGTGTTCCCCGTCCTCTTCCCCGGCGGCACCGGCAGCATCCGGCTGACCGACCCGGAGAACCTGCTCACCACCGGCATCGAGGTCGCGGTGCGGCCGGCCGGCAAGAAGATCGAGCGGCTGTCGCTCCTCTCCGGAGGGGAGCGCTCGCTCGCGGCCGTGGCGTTCATGGTCGCCATCTTCAAGTCGCGGCCGAGCCCCTTCTACATCATGGACGAGGTGGAGGCCGCCCTCGACGACGCGAATCTCGGCCGACTGCTCAGCATCTTCGAGGACCTGCGCACCTCGAGCCAGCTGATCGTCATCACCCACCAGAAGCGGACCATGGAGATCGCGGACGCCCTCTACGGCGTCTCGATGCGGCAGGACGGCGTCTCGGCCGTCGTCGGCCAGCGCGTCGCCGCGCCCCCGGCCTGAACCCGCCTCCCCGACCGCTCGGAGGCGCGCCCGCCGGTAGCCTGGACCCATGGCAGAACGCACCTCCTGGTCGCTCGGCCGCGCACTGCGCGGCCTGTTCGAGAAGCGCACGATCGACGACCAGACCTGGGACGACCTCGAGACGGCGCTGATCACCGCCGACTTCGGCCCCGACATCACCGAGGAGATCGTCGACGACCTCCGCGCCAAGGTCGCCCGCTACTCCACCACCGACCCGCGCGACCTGCAGCGGATGCTCCGCGAGTCCCTCGAGGAGCGCCTGTCGAAGTACGACACCACCCTCAAGCTCAGCGAGCGCCCCGCCGTGATCCTCGTGGTCGGCGTGAACGGCGTCGGCAAGACCACGACCATCGGCAAGTTCGCCAAGTTCCTCCGCAACTACGGCCGGAGCGTCGTGGTCGGCGCGGCCGACACCTTCCGCGCGGCGGCGGTCGACCAGCTCGCCACCTGGGCGCAGCGCGCCGACGCCCAGATCGTCCGCCCTCAGCAGGAGCGCCAGGATCCGGCGTCCGTCGCCTTCCAGACCGTGCAGTTCGCGAAGGACACCGGCGTCGAGATGGTCATCATCGACACGGCCGGCCGCCTGCACACCAAGGGCGGGCTGATGGACGAGCTCACGAAGATCAAGCGCGTCATCGAGAAGCAGGCCCCGATCTCCGAGATCCTGCTCGTGCTCGACGCGACGACCGGTCAGAACGGGCTGAGCCAGGCCGAGGCGTTCATCGAGCACGCGGGCGTCACCGGCCTGGTCATCACCAAGCTCGACGGCTCCGCGAAGGGCGGCTTCGTCCTCGCGGTCCAGGAGCGCACCGGCATCCCGATCAAGCTCGTCGGCCAGGGCGAGGGCATCGGCGACCTCACCGGCTTCACCCCCCACGTCTTCGCCCAGCAGCTCGTCAGCTGAGCGGCCCCGCCCGGGACGACGCGCCGGCGCCGTCCCGGTGGCGGGCTACACGGCCTGCGAGAAGCCCAGCGCCGCGTCGGCGAGGTGGCGCAGGTGCTCCGGGACCGGCAGCCCCTTCGACTCCATCGAGCGCGCCCAGAGCCGGCCGGCCCGGTAGGAGGAGCGGACCAGGGGCCCGGCGAGGACGCCGAGGAAGCCGATGTCCTCGGCCTCCTCCTTGATCGCCACGAACTCCTCCGGGTGCACCCAGCGGTCCACCGGCAGATGCCGCGGCGTCGGGCGGAGGTACTGCGTGATGGTCACGATGTCGGTGCCGGCGTCGTAGAGGTCCTGCAGCGCCTGCGAGATCTCCTCCCGCTCCTCGCCCATGCCGAGAATGAGGTTCGACTTCGTGATCAGCCCCGCCTCCCGGCCCTGGGTGAGCACGTCGAGCGAGCGCTCGTAGCGGAAGGCCGGCCGGATGCGCTTGAAGATCCGCGGCACCGTCTCGACGTTGTGGGCGAACACCTCCGGCTCCGCGTCGAACACCCGCTGCAGGTGCTCGGCGCGGCCGGTGAAGTCCGGGACCAGGATCTCGACCCCCGTGCCCGGAGCCTGGGCGTGGATCTGGCGGATGGTCTCGGCGTAGAGCCAGGAGCCCTCGTCGGGCAGGTCGTCGCGGGCGACTCCGGTGACGGTCGCGTAGCGGAGGTTCATCCGCGCCACGGACTCGCCGACGCGCCGGGGCTCGTCCGCGTCGTAGTCCGCGGGCTTCCCGGTGTCGATCTGGCAGAAGTCGCAGCGGCGGGTGCACTGGGCGCCCCCGATGAGGAAGGTCGCCTCTCGGTCCTCCCAGCACTCGAAGATGTTGGGGCAGCCCGCCTCCTGGCAGACGGTGTGCAGCTCCTCGCTCTTCACCAGCGACTGCAGCTGCCGGTACTCCGGGCCCATCGAGGCCTTCGTTCGGATCCACTCGGGCTTGCGCTCGATCGGCGTCTCGGCGTTGCGGATCTCCAGCCGCAGCAGCTTGCGGCCGCCGGCCTCGGCGCTCACGCGGCGACCTCCTCGATGCGGGCGGAGAAGGCGGGGGCCGCCTCCGAGAAGCGCGCCGCCACCCGCGCCCGCACCGCCTCCATGGGCGGAGCTTCGCCGCGCTCGCGCTCGAGCGTGGTCACTCCGGCGTCGGCGATGCCGCAGGCGACGATGCGGGCGTAGGGCTCGAGGCTGTTCGAGACGTTGAGGGCGAATCCGTGCATCGTCACGCCCGAGGCGACGCGGATGCCGATCGCGGCGATCTTGTCGGCGCCGCCGTCCCTCGGGATCCACACTCCCGAGCGCCCGTCGACGCGCCGCCCCTGCACGCCCAGGTCGTCGAGAGCGGCGATCAGCGCGCCCTCCAGCGAGCGGACGTAGGCGACCACGTCGACGGGCTCGCCGAGCCGCACGATCGGGTAGCCGACGAGCTGCCCCGGGCCGTGCCAGGTGATCCGCCCTCCGCGGTCGACGTCGACCACGGGCGAGCCGTCGACCGGGCGCTCGTGCGCCTCGGTGCGCTTGCCTGCGGTGTAGACGGAGGAGTGCTCGCAGAGCACGAGGGTGTCCGGCCTCGAGCCCGCCACCACCTCGGCGTGCAGGCGGCGCTGCAGCTCCCAGCCGTCGGCGTAGTCCAGGGGTTCCGCGGAGTCGCCCGCCACCAGTGTCTCGATCACCGGGCCACCCTAGCCCTGTTCTTGGACCCGGACCAGTTAATCCGCTCCGCGGTGATCGCGCCGATCGCGAGCCGATCGGCGGCCCCGCCCGCCGACCCTCCGGGCCTCCGGTAGAATTCCGGGCATCATGGCTACTTTCGGCACCCTCTCCGATCGACTCGTCGAGACCTTCAAGAACCTCCGCACGAAGGGCAAGCTCTCCGCGTCGGACGTCGACGGCACCGTCCGCGAGATCCGGCGGGCCCTCCTCGACGCCGACGTGGCGCTGGAGGTCGTGAAGGAGTTCACCGGCAAGGTGCGCGAGCGCGCCCTCGGCGACGAGGTCAACAAGGCGCTCAACCCAGCCCAGCAGGTCGTCCAGATCGTCAACGAGGAGCTCGTCGCGATCCTCGGCGGACAGTCGCGCCGGCTCGAGTTCGCCAAGCGCCCGCCGACCGTCATCATGCTCGCCGGCCTCCAGGGCGCGGGTAAGACGACCCTCGCGGGCAAGCTCGGCAAGTACCTCGGCAAGGACGGCCACACCCCGCTGCTCGTCGCGGCCGACCTCCAGCGCCCCAACGCCGTGCAGCAGCTGCAGGTCGTCGGCGAGCAGGCCGGAGTAGCGGTCTACGCGCCGGAGCCGGGCAACGGCGTCGGCAACCCGGTCAAGGTCGCCCAGAACGCGATCCGCTTCGCGACCGACAAGCAGTACGACACGGTCATCATCGACACGGCCGGACGCCTCGGCGTCGACGCCGACATGATGAAGCAGGCCGCGGACATCCGCCGCGTCACGAACCCCGACGAGGTCCTGTTCGTCATCGACGCGATGATCGGCCAGGACGCGGTCGCGACCGCCAAGGCCTTCCAGGAGGGCGTCGACTTCACCGGCGTCGTCCTCTCCAAGCTCGACGGCGACGCCCGCGGAGGCGCGGCGCTCTCGGTCGCCTCGCTCACCGGCCGCCCGATCCTCTTCGCCTCCACGGGCGAGTCGCTCGACGACTTCGAGCAGTTCCACCCCGACCGCATGGCGAGCCGCATCCTCGACCTCGGCGACGTGCTGACCCTCATCGAGCAGGCCCAGTCCGCGTTCGACGAGGACGAGGCGCGCAAGATCGCCGAGAAGATCATGGGGGACACGTTCACCCTCGACGACTTCCTCGGCCAGATGCAGCAGCTGCGCAACATGGGCTCGATCAAGAAGATGATCGGCATGCTGCCCGGCGCGAAGGGCATGCGCGAGCAGCTCGACCAGTTCGACGAGCGCGAGATCGTGCGCACCGAGGCGATCATCCAGTCGATGACGAAGGCGGAGCGGGTCAACCCGAAGCTGCTCAACGGCTCACGGCGCCTGCGCATCGCCCGCGGCTCCGGCATGACGGTCACGGACGTCAACCAGCTCGTCCAGCGCTTCGAGCAGGCCGCCAAGATGATGAAGACGGTCGCCAAGGGCGGCATGCCCTCGGTCCCCGGGATGGGCCCCGTGCCCGGCGCCGGCTACCAGGGCCGCCCGAAGCCGCAGAAGAAGAAGAGCAGCAAGTCCGGCAACCCCGCCAAGCGCGCGGCCGAGAACGCGGCGATCACCTCCGGGCCCCGCCCGGGCGACGCGGGCGGCTCCGGCTTCGGCCTGGGCGGCGGCGCCGGCAAGGGCGCCCAGCCCACGCCGGAGGAGCTCGAGCAGCTGCAGAAGCTCCTCGGGCGATGAGGCGGGTCGCGGCCGGACGCGCGGGCGGGATCCTCGTCCTCGCGGCCGTGCTCGGGCTCACCGGCTGCGCCGAGGGCTCCGGGGTCGACGTGATGACGGCGCCCTCCCCGGAGGACCTGGTCGGCCGCTGGGTGACGGGCGTCTCCTACGACGCGCCCGACGTGCCGTTCCTCCTGATCGCGGAGGACGGGACCTGGACGGGCTCCGACGGCTGCAACGGCGCGCAGGGCGAGTGGTCGATCGACCAGGAGGGCGCCCTCACTGTCTCGGCCGGGCCGAGCACGCTGATCGCCTGCGACGGCGTCGCACTGCCGATGATCTTCTCGGAGGCGGCGATGGCCTCGATCGACGGCGGACGGCTCCGCCTGTTCGACGACGAGGGGGCCACCGTCGTCAAGCTCGCCCGCTCCACGAGCGACGAGGCGCCCTCGGCGTCGCCGGACCCGGCGGGGGAGTAGCGCGCCGTCCCTCCGGGGGCCGCAGCGGGGATCCCCGTGAGGCGCACCGCTCGCTAGCGTGAGGGCATGACAACCGCACACGCGCGCCCCGTCCGCATCGGCGTCCAGATCGCACCGCAGCACGTCCCCTACGAGGTCATCCGCGACACGCTCGCCGAGCTCGAGGACCTCGGCGTCGACATCGCCTTCAACTGGGACCACTTCTTCCCGCTCTCGGGAGAGCCGAACGGCCTGCACTTCGAGGGCTGGAGCATGCTCGCGGCCTGGGCCGAGCAGACCAGCCGCATCGAGTTCGGCCCGCTGGTCACCTGCAACAGCTACCGGAACCCCGACCTCCTCGCCGACATGGCGCGCACGGTCGACCACATCAGCGCCAAGGGCGCCGAGGGCCGTCTGATCTTCGGCATCGGCTCGGGCTGGTTCGAGCGCGACTACGAGGAGTACGGCTACGAGTTCGGCACTCCCGGCTCCCGCCTCGACGAGCTCTCCGAGGCGATGCCGCGCATCCGCAGCCGGTGGTCGATGCTCAACCCGGCGCCCACCCGCGACATCCCGGTGATGATCGGCGGCGGCGGCGAGAAGAAGACGCTGCGGATCGTCGCCGAGCACGCCGACATCTGGCACAGCTTCTCGGACGTCCCGACGCTCGAGCGCAAGCTCGGCGTGCTCTCGGAGTGGTGCAGCCGCGTCGACCGCGACCCGGCGGCGATCGAGATCTCGACCGGCGCGAGCGTGCGCGGCGGTGTCGGCGACGCCTCCTTCGACGTGCTCGACCAGCAGTACGACCTGGGCGCCCGCCTGTTCACGCTCGGCATCACCGGTCCGGACATCGACCTCGCTCCCGTGCGCGACCTGCTCGGCTGGCGCGACGGCCGGAACAGCACCGCGCGCTGACCCGGCGGGGCGCCGTCAGGGCGGCGCCCCGCGTCGGAGTCAGGCCGGCGGCGCGTCCGTCGCCTTCTGGCCGGTCGGCACCGCCCGGGCGAGGCCGGACTTCTCGGCCGCCACCTCGAACGCGTCGGCCAGGGCGCGCTGGCCCTCGACGGTGGGATGCACGCCGTCCTCGCCGAGCAGCCCGTCCTCGCGGAGGGGGTCCGGGTACTCGAGCGCACCGCCGCCGGCGGCCGTCACGGCCTCGACCAGCGCCGCGTCGTACTCGTCGAGATCGGAGGGGCGCGGGTCGGGGCCCCACACCGAGTCGAGCGCGATGAGCCGGGCCGAGGGCGAGGCGGACACGATCGCGTCCACCGCCGGCCCGATCGCGGCGTCCACGTCCTCCGGATCCCAGCCCAGGTCGTTGCTGCTGGCGATCAGCACGATCGCATCGGGCCGGGTGTCGGCGATCTCCTGCGCGCGGTCGCCGATCGCGACGCCGCAGTCGCCCGGCTCGATGAAGCCGCCGCCGTCGCAGCCCAGGTTCGTGACCTCCCAGCCGAGGTCGTCGCCGACGAGAGCGGGCCAGGCCTGCTCCGGGTCGACCGTCAGACCGCGCACGATGCTGTCGCCGACGATCGTCACCCGGGAGCCGGCGGGAAGAGAGCCGCCGATCGAGAGCGGCAGCGGATCGGCGGTGACGGTCGGGAAGGAAGTGGCGGTGCCGGCGGGGGACGCGGTCGCCGGGCCGGTCGTCGTCGAGGACGAGCAGCCGGCGAGGCCGAGGGCCAGCGCGCCGATCGCGGCTGCGGCGAGGAGGACGGGACGCGTCATGAGCGGGGATCCTGGAGCCCGTCGCGCAACTCGCCCGCGAGCGCCCGGACCACCGCCTTGAGGTCGCCGTCGTTCGCCGCCGCCGTCCGCAGCTGGCGCTGGTAGCTCGCTCCCGCGACCAGGATCAGCTCGACGTCGCCGAGCTCCTTCACGCAGTCGAGACGCTCGGCGACCGGTGCGAGGGTGACGAGCAGGTCGCGGATGTCGTCGGTGACCAGCCGCTCCGCTCCAGCGGCGTCGAGGATGATCTCGGCGTCGAGTCCGTAGCGGGCCGCGCGCCACTTGTTCTCGCGCACGTACCAGGGCTGCATCGTCGGAAGGTCCTCGCCCGCGTCCAGCCGCGACGAGAGGTGCTCGACGAGGCACTGGATCAGCGCGGCGACTGCTCCGATCTCCTCCGCGGAGGAGAGGCCGTCGCACGCGCGCATCTCGAGAGTGCCCCACTGCGGCGAGGGGCGGATGTCCCAGCGGACCTCCGTGTGGTCGTCGATGACGCCGGTGCGCATCATGTCGTCGACGTACTCCTCGTAGTTCGCCCAGGCACCGAACTGCGGAGGCAGGCCCGCCGTCGGCAGCTGCTGGAACATCAGCGCGCGGTTCGAGGCGTAGCCCGTGTCGACCCCGCCCCAGAACGGGCTCGACGCCGAGAGCGCCTGCAGGTGCGGGTAGTAGTCGAGCAGGGAGTTGAGGATCGGCAGCACCTTGTCGCGGTGCTCGATGCCGACGTGCACGTGAATGCCCCAGATCATCATGTTCCGGCCCCACCACTGGGTCCGGTCGATGAGGCGGTGGTACCGCTCCTTGTCCGTGATGGCCTGGTCGAACCACTGCGCGAACGGGTGCGTGCCCGAGCACACGAGGTCGAGTCCCATGGGGTCGGTGATCTCGCGCACCTGCCGCAGCTGATCCTGCAGGTCGGCGACCGCGTCGCGGACGGAGGTGTGCACGCCGGAGACCAGCTCGACCGTGTTGCGCAGGAGCTCGCCGGTGATGTGCGGGTGCGGGGCGCCGTCGTCGCTGCGGAGCGCCTCCAGCACCACATCGGCGACGTTGGCGAGATCGCCCGTCTGCCGGTCGACGATCGCGACCTCCCACTCGATCCCGAGCGTGGAGCGGTCTGATGCGGCGAAGCTGATCTCCATGGCGTGGTCCTCATCGGATCCGGGCGTCCGCCGATCGGGACGCGCCTCGCCATCCTGCCACCTGCGGCCGGGGCGGACGCCGAGCCCCGGCGGAGGCCTTCCCGGTCCCGCGCGGCCCGCTCCCGCGAGGGTGCCGCTGGGCGGCGGCGTGCCGGGCCCGCACCGGGGCGGTTTTTCTGGCAGAATGATCCGTCGGGTCCGAGGCGGTCGACCCTCTACTCACCGCCGACGAAACCCCCTCGAGCTTCCGCCGGGTGTGCCCCCACGCTCACGGCTCAGTTCATCCATCATCGACCGGACACCGGTCAACGACCACACAGGAGAATTGTGGCTGTCAAGATTCGTCTGAAGCGCCTCGGCAAGATCCGGGCGCCCTACTACCGCATCGTCGTCGCCGACTCGCGCACCAAGCGCGACGGCCGCGTGATCGAGGAGATCGGCAAGTACCACCCGACCGAGCAGCCCTCGTTCATCCAGGTCGACTCGGAGCGCGCGCAGTACTGGCTCGGAGTCGGCGCGCAGCCGACCGAGCAGGTCGCCGCGATCCTCAAGCTGACCGGCGACTGGGGCCGCTTCAAGGGCGACGCCGACGCCGTCAGCACCGTCCAGGTGAAGGAGCCCAAGGCTCCGTTCGTCGTCGACGCGAAGAAGAAGCCCGTCCTCAAGCCGAAGTCCGAGGCTCCGGCCAAGGCCGCCCCGGTCGAGGACACCGCCGACGAGACCTCCACCGAGGCGTAGTCAGTGCTCGCTCCCGCCGTCGAACACCTCGTCAAGGGGATCGTCGAGAACCCCGATGAGGTCAGTGTCGTGGCCACGAGCTCCCCGCGCGGAGAGGTCCTCGAGGTGCGCGTGCACCCCGAGGACCTCGGCCGCGTGATCGGACGCTCCGGTCGCACCGCCAAGGCCGTCCGCACTCTCGTCGCCGCGCTCGCCGACGGGCGCCGCGTGCGCGTCGACGTCGTCGACACCGACAAGTAGAGGTGTCGGTCACCGGACCGGGCACGACGCAGCTCCGCGTCGCCCGACTCACCAAGGCCCACGGGCTCAAGGGCGCCATCAAGCTCGAGCTCTACACGGACGAGCCCGACAAGCGCTTCACCCCCGGATCCACGTTCACGCTGCAGGTGCCGCGCACCTCCGAGTGGCACGGCAAGAAGCTCGAGCTCGTCGAGCTGCGCTGGTACAACAGCCACCCCGTCGCGTTCTTCCGAGGCGTCGACGACCGCAACGCCGCTGAGACCCTCCTGAAGGCGATCCTCTGGATCGACGAGGAGGTGCAGACCCAGCCGGGCGAGGACGACTCCTGGTACGACTACCAGCTGGTCGGCATGAAGGTCGTCCGCGACGGCGTCGAGGTCGGCACCGTCCGCCGCGTCGACCACTTCCCCGCGCAGGACCTGCTCATCGTCGGTACCCCCTCCGGCGAGGTGATGGTGCCGTTCGTGAACGCGATCGTCCCCTCCGTCGACGCCGCGGCCGGGATCGTCACGGTCACGCCTCCGATCGGCCTGTTCGAGGAGGCTCCCGAGGAGGAGCCCGCCGCGGTCGACCTCAGCGGCGTCGACCTGGCGGACCCGGCGCTGAGCGCGCCTGCGGACGCCGACGAGCCGGACGCGTCCGCTGACGCGGACGCCGCTCTCGAGGAGCCCGCCGACGACGAGACCTCGGCCGCCTCCGACGCCGCCTCCGAGGAGGAGCCCCGGTCGTGAGGATCGACATCGTCACGATCTTCCCGGAGTTCTTCGGCGTGCTCGACATCAGCCTGCTCGGCCGTGCGCGGCAGAGCGGGCTGATCGAGCTCGGCGTGCACGACCTGCGCGACTTCACCCACGACCGCCACCGCACGGTCGACGACACGCCCTACGGCGGCGGCGCGGGCATGGTGATGCGACCGGAGCCGTGGGGCGAGGCGCTCGACACGATCCTCGACGGTTCGGACGACCCCGTCGTGATCTTCCCATCGCCCGCGGGCGAGCTGTTCAGCCAGGCGACCGCCCGCGAGCTCGCGGAGGAGTCCACCCTCGTCTTCGGCTGCGGCCGCTACGAGGGCATCGACCAGCGCGTCGTGGACCACACCGCCGAGCGCGCGCGGGTCCGGCTGATCAGCCTCGGCGACTACGTCCTCAACGGAGGAGAGGTCGCCGTGATGGCGATGATCGAGGCCGTCGGACGCCTGGTCCCGGGCGTCGTCGGCAACCCGGCGAGCCTGGTCGAGGAGAGCCACTCCGACGGGCTGCTCGAGTACCCGAGCTACACCAAGCCGGCCTCCTGGCGGGGCCTCGACGTCCCTCCGGTGCTCCTCAGCGGCAACCACGGGGCGATCGCCGCCTGGCGCCACGAGCAGAGCGTCGAGCGCACCCGCCGCGTCCGCCCCGAACTGCTTCCCTAGCCCCGAGCCGCAGGTCACCGGGCCGCGAGGGCCAGGTGCCGGTCGCGGAGGGCGAGGAAGAGGGGGAACGCGAACGCGAGGGCGACCAGCGGCGCGAGCAGCACCAGGATCCACACGCGGCGCATCCCGATCCGGCGGCCCTCCACCACCATGAAGGCGACGGCTGCGATCGCGACGACCAGCAGGTCGGTCGAGAACGACGACACCCACGGCCCGCCTGCGGCGAGGCCGGCGAGCAGGTCCGCGCCCTCCTGCATCGCCCTCACGTTCCAGGTCCAGGTCCCGATCAGCCCGGCGAGGGCGAGGACGAGGTAGACGATCCCGAGCGGCGTCCAGCCGCGGCGCAGCCGGCTCATGCGCGGGCCTCCGTTCGTGCGAGGGTGAGGATCGTCCCTCCGGCGAGGGCGACCACGGCCACAGTAGCGACGGCGAGGGTCAGCGCGTCCGGTGCGGTCAGCGCCTGTCCGCACAGCGCCTGCCAGCAGGTGAGGGCGACCGCGGCCGCCCAGCCCGCCGAGGCCAGTGCGACGAGCCGCAGCCGGGTGCATCCGGGGCGCAGCACGGGGATCCGGGGTGCCAGCCGTCCGAGCAGCAGCGCGAGCAGCGGGAGCCCCTGCAGAGCGTGCATCCCGACGAAGTGCGGGATGCGCAGATCGCCCCCCGTGGTGCTCCAGCCCAGGAGGGGGAGGCCGGGTCCGCCGTCCGCGACTCCGACGGCGTGCGCACCGACGACGCCCTGGTAGTCGCTGATCTGGCCGGGCGAGGGCCCCGTCATCAGGAACGCGAGGGCCATCCCGACGAGCCCGATCACGAGTCCGGCGCGCACGGCGAGCGTCAGCGCCGGGTCGCCGAGCGGCACCCGCGCCAGGAGGGCGGCGAGGACCAGAGTCGCCAGCCAGACCACCACGATCGAGACGGCCATCGAGGCCCAGAGCGCGGCGTGCAGGGGAGTGGAGACGTCGAAGTGGCTGCGCTCGCCGACCAGGGCGGCGCCTCCGATCACGACCATCTCGACCGCCAGACCGACCGCCGCGACCGTGCCCAGCGCTCGGGCTAGGCGGCGCCGGCGGGGCACGAGCCCGATCAGCCAGGCGAGCGTCACGGCGTACAGCGCGATCGAGAGGCAGAACTTCAGCGGCTTGCCCCAGAGCGGCTGCCCGCCGAGCTCGCGGGGATCGACGACCAGCGCGATCGCGCAGAGGAGGGCACCGACCGCCATCGCGGCAGCGAGCACCAGGAGCGGCCGGTGCGGAGCAGCGGAGGCCGTGCGCGCGGGCGTCTCGGTCGCGGCGCTCATCGGGGCACCTCCGTCGAGCCGAAGCGGCTCTGCGTCTCGCGCGCCTGGGCGACGCGCCGGAGCGACTGCAGCACCACGTCTCCGAGCGCGGTGCCGACGGCGGCGACGGCAGCCTGCTCGCTCACGCTCTCGCGGGCCTGCAGCTCGTCGAGGTCGGCGGAGGCGACGAGGGCGGCGGCGCGGGCGTAGGTCTCGAGCCAGCCGGCGCTCATCGGTCCGGTGGAGAGCTCGAGCGCGTCGAGCGCCCGTGCCGCCGTCGCGACGGCAGGGTGGCCGCAGTGGTCGGAGCCCGCGGCCTCGGCGATCCGCCGCGTCGACGCCTCCGTGGCGGACGCGGTCGAGTCGGCGCTCACGGAGACCACGTCCTGCGCCACCTCGAACGCTGCTGTCGGACCGACGCCCGCGTCGAGCGCGGCCGTGATCCGCTTCGCGCCGGCGATGCCGACGCCGCCGCTCTCGATGAGCGCCCGGAGCAGCGTCAGGCGGGCGACATGGGCGTCCCCGTACTCCGCCCGCTGGGGGCCGGCGGCGTCGCCCGGCGGCAGCAGCCCCTCCCGGATGTAGTACTTGATCGTGGGCAGGCTGACGCCGCTGCTGCGGCTGAGCTCCGAGATTCGCACGTGGACAGTATCGCTATCGGATAACAGTACTGTCCACCGCTTGGTCAGTCCCGTGCGGACAGGACGATGTTCCCCGTCTCGGTGATGGCGATCGTATGCTCCATGTGGGCGCCGCGAGAGCCGTCGCGGCTGCGGAGGGTCCAGCCGTCCTTGTCCGTGTAGATCTCGTCGGTCGTCTGCAGGAACCACGGCTCGATCGCGACGACGAGGCCCGGGCGGAGCGGGTAGCCGCGGCCGGCGCGTCCGTCGTTGGGGATGTGCGGATCGCCGTGCATCGTGCGGCCGACGCCGTGGCCGCCGAAGTCGGTGTTGATGGACAGGCCCTCGGCGTGTGCGACGGCCGCGATGGCCGCGGAGATGTCGCCGATCTTCTTCCCGGGCTGCGCGGCGGCGATGCCGGCCTCGAGCGCGCGGGTGGTGGTGTCGATGAGGGCGAGGTCCTCCTCGCGCGGCGTCCCGACCACGACGCTGATGGCCGAGTCGGCGACCCAGCCGTTCACGGAGGCGGCGAAGTCGAGGGTGAGCAGGTCGCCGTCCTTCAGCCGGTAGTCGAAGGGCAGGCCGTGCAGCACCGCGTCGTTGACGGAGGTGCAGATGACCTTGCCGAAGGGGCTGGCGCCGAAGGAGGGGTGGTAGTCGATGTAGCAGGACTCGGCGCCGGCCGTGCGGATCATGTCGTGGGCGAGCCGGTCGAGCTCCAGCAGGTTCACGCCGACCGCGGCGGCGGCGGAGGTGGCCTTCAGTACCTCGCCGACGAAGCGGCCGGCGGGACGCATCTCCTCGATCTCGGCGGGGGTGCGTAGCTCGATCATCCTGATCCTCTCGGGGTCCGCTGAGCCGTCGCTCAGCGGTGGTGGGTACGGTCGGTGCATGCGCACGCGACGGGCATTCGGTTCCTGGCAGTTCCCGGCGGCGATCGTGCTGCCCTTGTGGATCCTCCTCGGCTACGGGGTCTTCGGAGGATCGAGCGGCTGGACCGTGCTCGGCCTGGTGATCGCCCTCCCCATTCTGGCGGTCGCGCTGGCGGCTGTGGCCGCGATCGTCGCATTCCGGGTGACCGTCCGGCACACGCGCACTCCCGGGTGGGGCGACGTGGCCGTGGTCGGCGCCTGGCACCTCTCCCTGATCGCCTTCGGCTTCTTCCCGCCCGGCGCCTGGGCGCTGGGCCTGCTCTCGGTGGTCCTCGGAGTGGCGGCCTTCTGGCACTCGGGGTGGCGGTTCCTCGCCGACGCGAGGGCCACTCTCCTCGCCTTCTCGGAGGCGGCGTCCGTGCAGGCCGAGGGCGCTCACCGCCCCGTCTCCGGAGAGGGCTTAGACCCGGAGCGCCCGCAGGACGGGCAGACCATCGTCCTCTGAGGGGTCGGGCGTCCCGAGAGGCGCTGTCTCCTGCGAGGCCCCGCCCTGCTCCACAGCTCGGCCCTCTCGACGGACCCGCCCTCTGCGCGGCTCTGCCCTCCGGGTGACCCTGCCCTCCAGACGAGCCTGCTTTGACTCGGATCGACGCGGCATGGCAGAATGAGCGCTTGTGCCTCGCGCAGGCTCTGCCACAGGGGAGCCGCGACGACGTGGGCACGACCGACTTCCATCAACGAAACGGTGTTCGACCTGTGGCGGGCACGGAGAGCGATACAGCATGCACATCCTCGATTCCGTCGATGCGGCGTCCCTCCGCAGCGATGTCCCGGATTTCCGCGCCGGCGACACCGTCAAGGTCCACGTCAACATCGTCGAGGGCTCCCGCTCGCGCATCCAGGTCTTCCAGGGCGTCGTCATCGGCCGCTCCAACGAGGGCGTCCGCGAGACCTTCACCGTCCGCAAGGTGAGCTTCCAGGTCGGCGTCGAGCGCACGTTCCCCGTGCACTCGCCGGTCATCGACCACATCGAGGTCGTCACCCGCGGTGACGTCCGTCGCGCGAAGCTCTACTACCTGCGCAACCTCCGCGGCAAGAAGGCCAAGATCAAGGAGAAGCGCGACGCCTGAGCGGCTTCCGCACGACTTCTCGGGAACCCCGGTCCACCTATGATGGACCGGGGTTCCTCCCTTTCTCGGGGGCGATCCGTCCGGGGAGTCCACCCGGTGATGCACAGTAGGGGCGACGGCGAGCGATGACAGACAGCACGGCCCCGGTCCGCCTCCCCGGAGGCGAGGACCACGCCCGCCACTCGGCGGATCCGTCCGAGAAGCGCCCGCGAAAGCGCCGGGGTGTCCTGCTCTTCCTCCGCGACGTGCTGATCATCTTCGTGGTCGCGGTGCTCGTCTCCTTCCTCGTGAAGACCTTCCTGATCCGCTCGTTCTACATCCCCTCCTCCTCCATGGAGCAGACGCTCGTCGAGAACGACCGGATCCTCGTGAACGAGCTCGTACCCGGAGTGGTGAAGATCTCGCGCGGCGACGTCGTCGTCTTCCGCGATCCCGGCGGATGGCTCTCGCCGAGCTCCGAGCCCAACGTGCCGCCGTTCCAGGCCGCGGTCGACTCCGCCCTCGCGCTCGTCGGCCTGACCGCTCCCGACAGCAACGACCACCTCATCAAGCGCGTCATCGGCCTGCCCGGCGATCACGTGACCTGCTGCACGCCGCTCGGCCAGGTCGAGATCAACGGCAACCCGATCGACGAGCCCTACGTGAAGCTGCCCGACGGGGTGCAGGCCGTCTCGGCCACCCCCTTCGACGTCGTCGTGCCCGAGGGCTCGCTCTGGGTGATGGGCGACAACCGCTACAACTCCGCCGACTCCCGCTACAACACCGACAAGCCGGGCGGCGGCTTCGTGCCGATCGACAACGTCGTGGGCCGCGCGATCCTCGTGACCTGGCCCGTGCAGCAGTGGGCGTGGCTCGACGACTACCCGTCGGTGTTCCGCGGAGTCGACACCGAGGCCTCCGAGGAGGGCTCGGACGACGCGCAGAGCGGGCAGGGCTAGGTGGTCGTCGCCGAGCCGACGCTGACGCAGGAGCGGCGCCTCTTCCGGCAGGGCTACGAGACGGTCATCGGCTGCGACGAGGTCGGCCGCGGCGCGATCGCCGGCCCGGTGTCGGTCGGCGTCGTGTCGATCGGCAGCCGTTGCGGGCGCTTCCCCGAGGGGCTCCGCGACTCCAAGATGCTCGCTCCCGCCCGCCGCGAGGCGCTCCTGCCGGGAGTCGCGAAGTGGGTCTCGGCCTGGGCGATCGGCGAGTCCTCGGCGGACGAGATCGACGAGACCGGGATCATCGCGGGCCTCGGCCGCGCTGCGTCGAGGGGCATCGAGCGCCTCGCCGACCAGGGTGTCGACCTCGCCACCGCCGTCGTCCTCCTCGACGGCGCCCACGACTGGCTGACGCCCGCGCTGGGCGAGTGGGCGGCCGAGTTGACGATCGTCACCCGCGTGAAGGCCGACCGCGACTGCGCCGCCGTCTCCGCCGCCTCCGTGCTCGCGAAGGTGGGCCGGGACGGTCAGATGGTGCGCCACCACGACGACTTCGCCGACTACGCCTGGGACAGCAACAAGGGCTACGGCAGCGCCGCGCACTGGGCGGGCATCGAGCGGGTCGGCCCGTCCCCGCTGCACCGGGTGACCTGGCTGTCGAAGTCGCGGGAGAGCGTCGAGGAGCCGCTCCCGGCGCTCGGGCCCGTCGGCTCGGCGTAGGATTGTCCAACGATGGATGAGGACGAATTCGAGGACTACGACCGCGAGGTCGAGCTGGCACTGTACCGGGAGTACCGCGACGTCGTCTCGCAGTTCTCGTACGTCGTCGAGACCGAGCGCCGGTTCTACCTGGCGAACGAGGTCGACCTGGTCCGCCGCGACACTGAGCACGACTTCTACTTCGAGCTGACCATGCGCGACGTGTGGGTCTGGGACGTCTACCGCTCCGACCGCTTCGTGAAGTCGGTGCGCGTGCTGACCTTCAAGGACGTCAACGTTGAGGAGCTCTCCCGCAAGGAGTTCGAGCTCCCCAAGGAGCTCGCGCTCGACGAGTAGGACGCTGTCGCGGCAGGCTCCGGACCCCTTGCTGGTCGCGTAGCCGCCTCCGACGGCGCATCGAGACCCGGTGCCAGGAGCCCCACCCCGCTCCGGAGCTCTCTCGGATCCGCGGCTCCGCGGGTCTCGTCTTCAGGCAACGCGGGTTCCTCCTGCTGGTCGCATAGCCGCCCCCGGCGGCGTCCGAAGACCCCGGCCCGACGTCCCTCCCCACCCGCCTCCTCGGCCCTCTTCTCCCCGGATCCCCTCCCGGCCGTCCGACGCTCCTCCCTGCTCCGGCACGCTTCCGGCAGGAGGACGCATGGACAAGGACGAACTGGGGCGGCGCGGCGAGGAGATCGCGGCGGCGCACCTGAGAGACAACGGATTCGAGATCCTCGACCGCAACTGGCGGGTCCGCGAGGGCGAGCTCGACATCGTGGCCCGCGACGGGTCGGCGCTGGTTGTGGTGGAGGTGAAGACGCGCTCGTCGACGCGCTTCGGACTGCCGGTCGAGGCCATCACGCGGGCCAAGGCGCAGCGCCTGCGCCGACTCGCCTACGCCTGGGCCGACGAGCACCACGAGCGCTCCCGGCATCTGCGGATCGACGCGGTCGGCATCGTCGCTCCCGGGGGAGTCCCGTCGCAGATCCGGCACCTGCGGGCGGTGGCCTGATGGGCCTGGGGAGGACCTCCGCGGTCGGTCTCGTCGGCTTCGCGGGAGCCGTGGTCGGGGTGGAGGCCCACTCGGCCGACGGCACCCCGGGCATGGTGATCATCGGCCTGCCCGACGCCGCGCTCGCGCAGGCGAAGGAGCGGGTGCGCTCAGCGGCGATCAACTCCGGCAGCACCCTCGCCGAGTACAAGATCACCGTGAACCTCTCGCCGGCCGCGATGCCCAAGCACGGCTCCGCCTTCGATCTCGCCATCGGGCTGGCCGCGCTCGCGTCGCTCCGCGAGGTCGATGCGGAGTCGGTCGCCGCGGTCGTCCACATCGGGGAGCTCGGGCTGGACGGCCGGCTGCGCTCCGTCCCAGGCGTGCTGCCCGCGGTGCTCGCGGCCGCCCGCGAGGGCAGGCGCCGCGTGATGGTCCCCGTCGAGGACCGCCTCGAGGCGGAGCTGGTCGACGGCGTCGAGGTGATCGCGGTCTCCTCGCTGGCGGCGGCCGCCGTCTGGCACGGAGCCGAGTGGGAAGTGCCGGTGCTCCCCGAGGCCGCGCCGCCGTCTGCGACGGTGTCCGAGCCGGAGGCCCGCCTCGACCTCTCCGACGTGGTGGGGAACGAGGAGGCGGCCGAGGCGATGGTCGTCGCGGCGGCGGGCGGGCACCACGTGTTCCTGCTCGGGCCTCCCGGCGCCGGGAAGACGATGCTCGCCTCGCGCTTGCCGGGCATCCTCCCCGACCTCGACGACGATGCAGCGCTGGAGGCCACCTGCATGCGCTCGCTCGTCGGAGCGCCGACCGGTGGCGCGCTGGTGCGCAGACCGCCGTTCGAGAGTCCGCACCACTCCGCCTCGTCCGCAGCGATCGTCGGCGGGGGCAGCGGCCGCATCCGGCCCGGCGCGGTCGCCCGCGCCACCCGGGGAGTGCTGTTCCTCGACGAGGCCCCCGAGTTCTCGTCCGTCGCCCTCGATGCGTTGCGCCAGCCGCTCGAATCCGGCGTGATCCGCATCCACCGCGCGAACGCCGTCGCCGAGTTCCCCGCGCGGGTGCAGCTCGTCCTCGCGGCGAACCCGTGCCCGTGCGGCCGCTTCGGCATCCCCGGAGAGACCTGCACCTGTGCTCCCTCGGTCCGCCGCCGCTACCTCGCGCGGCTCAGCGGACCGCTGCTCGACCGCGTCGACATCCGCCTGACGGTCCGCCGGATCAGCGCGGCTCAGCTGGCCGCACGTCGAGACACGTCCGGAATGTCGACGGCTGAGGCCCGCGCCCGTGTCGCCGCGGCGCGGTCCCTCGCAGCGGCTCGCCTCGCCTCCACTCCGTGGACGCTCAACTCGGAGGTCTCCGGCGCCTGGCTGCGCTCGGACGCGGTGCGCCCGACCAGTGCCGAGTCCCGCACGCTCGACCGGGCTCTGGAGCGAGGTCTGGTGACCATGCGCGGCTACGACCGGGTCCTGCGCCTGGCCTGGACGCTCGCGGACCTCGACGCGGCCGACCGGCCGAGTGCCGCCCACCTCGCGCGCGCGCTCGTCCTCCGCGGGGGTGCCGCGTGATCCGGCCCGACGCGCTCTTCGACGCCGCGGAGCTCGACGCCGTTCGTCGACTGCTGCCGAGCGGTTCAGCCGATCAGGACTCGGCTGCCGACGGCGAGCCTTCGGGCGAGTCCGGCTGTGCTCGGAGCGCGCTCGTCGACGCTGCAGCCCGATGCGGCTGGAATTCGCTGACCGAGCCCGGCGACTCCGTCGCCGCCCTCCTCATCGAGAGGGTCGGCGCGGCCGAGGCCTTCGCCCACGTCGTGTCCTCGTCGTCCGCGGAGGAGATCCTCGCGCCCCCGCATCGCGCTCCCTCCGACGAAGGAGGCGCGGCACCCGCGCCCCTCGACTCCGAGGTCGCCGCCCTGCAGTCGGGGCTGGCGCGCTGGCGACCGCGCCTGGACCGCAGGCTGCTGTTCCGCCGGCTCGAGATCGCCGAGCGACTCGGCGCCCGGCTGCTCCTGCCCGGGGCTCCCGTGTGGCCCGAATCGCTCGACGACCTCGGACCGCACGCGCCACTCCTGCTCTGGCTGCGCGGTGATCCCGCCGCCTTCGATCCGACGCACCGCCTCGCCCTCGTCGGCGCCCGCGCTGCCACCGGCTACGGCGAGCACGTCGCCGGCGAGCTCGCCGCGGGCGTCGCGGCGCGAGGCGTCTCCGTCGTCTCGGGCGGTGCCTTCGGGATCGACGCGGTCGCCCACCGTGCCGCCCTCGGCTCCGGAGGTCGGACGGTCGCCTTCCTCGCCGGGGGAGCGGACCGCCTCTATCCGACGGCTCACACCGAACTCCTCCACCGCATCATCGCCACCCCCGGCTGCGCCGTCGCGACGGAGGTCCCGCCGGGCACCACGCCCACCCGCTGGCGATTCCTGCAGCGCAACCGCCTCATCGCCGCCTCCACCGCGGGCACCGTCGTCGTCGAGGCCGGCGCCCGCTCCGGCTCCCTCAACACCGCCGGCCACGCGGCTGCCCTGGGCCGCCCCCTCGGCGCGGTCCCGGGCCCGGTCACCAGTGCCTCCTCCGCCGGCTGCCACCGGCTCCTCCGCGAGTACGCGGCGACCTGCGTCACCTCGCCGGCGGACGTGCTCGAACTGCTCGCCGTCGGCGACGCCGACGGATCGTGCCGAGCGCTGACCGCGACTGAGGCGCGAGTCCTGGCCGTCGTCGAATCCGAAGGATGCTGTGACGCCGCAACCGTCGCCCGTCTCTCCGGGGAATCGCTCGATTCGGCACTGTCGGCGCTGGGTGCGCTCCTCGCAGACGGACGCGTCCACCGTTCCGAGGACGGGGACTGGGAGCGGGCACCCGGGTGAGCGGCCCCGCCGCCGCGGCGCTGTCGGCGGTCCGCCCTACGCTGAAGGGGCATCGGCGAGGGGAGCGGCATGGACGCCACGGCAGCAGGACACGGCGGAGAGCGCCCGCAGCTCGGGCACTTCCGCGCCGCCGACAGGGTCATCGCGCATCTGAGCGACACGCACCTGCTGGCCGACGGCGCTCCGCTCTACGGGAAGGTCGACACGGTCGCCCGCCTCGCGCAGGCGGTCGGCCGGCTGGCCGAGCGCGGCGGACGCCTGGACGCGATCGTGGTGACCGGGGACGTCGCGGACCGCGGCGAGGAGGACGCCTACCGGCGCGTGCGCGAGCAGCTCGACCCCGTGGGCGAGCGGTTCGGCTGCCCGATCGTCTGGGTGATGGGCAACCACGACGAGCGCGGAGCGTTCCGGCGGGTGCTCCTCGAGCAGGACCCGGCGGGCGCGGGACCCGTGGACCAGGTCGTCGACCTCGGCGGGCTCCGGCTCATCGCGCTCGACAGCGCGGTGCCCGGCTTCCACCACGGCGACCTCACCGACGCCCAGCTGGCCTGGCTGAAGGACGAGCTCGCCGCACCGGCCCCGCTGGGGACGATCCTCGCCCTGCACCACCCTCCGCTGCCCACGCCGCTCGGCGCGATGACCGTGCTCGAGCTGCGGGGGATCGACCGCCTCGAGGAGGTGGTGCGCGGAACCGACGTCCGCGCGATCCTCGGCGGCCACCTGCACTACCCCACGGCTGCGACCTTCGCGGGCGTGCCCGTGCTCGTCGCCGGCGCCACCAGCTACACGATGGACCTCGGAGCGCCCGAGCGGGAGCTCGCCGGCGTCGACGGAGCGCAGAGCCTCTCGCTCGTCCACGTCCACCCGGAGACGGTGACCGCCTCGTTCGTGCCGACGGCACCGGCCCCGATCGCGACGCGGTTCGGCACCGACCTGATCGAACGGCTCGAGGGGCTCGACGAGCAGGGGCGCATCGACCACTGGTCGCGGATGCCGGACGGATCATGACCGGCGAGACGCTCGCCGACTCGGTCGAGCACTTCCTCCGGTACGTCCTCGATGAGCGGTCCCTCTCGCCCGCCACCGCGAAGGGCTACCGCTCCGACCTGGCGCGCCTGATCGCCCACACGGAGGAGAAGGGGCGGCTCCTCACCGCCGAGCTCGACCTCGAGCTGCTGCGCGACTGGCTCTGGCGAGAGTCGGAGTCGGGGATCGCCCGCGCGACCCTCGCCCGGCGCACCGCGGCCGTCCGCTCCTTCTCCTCCTGGGCGCATCGGACCGAGCGGCTCCCCGTCGACGTCGCCGCACGCCTCAAGACGCCCAAGTCGGGACGGACACTGCCGCGGGTCCTCACGCTCCCGCAGGCGGAACAGGTGCTCGACACGGTCGCGGCGCGAGGCGCGACCGAGGACCCGGTGGCGCTGCGGGACCTCGCGATCGTCGAGCTGCTCTACGCCTCCGGCATCCGCGTCTCCGAGCTGGTCGCCGTCGACCTGGGCGACGTCGATCTCGGCAGGCTCACCGTGCTCGTCACCGGCAAGGGCGCCAAGCAGCGGGTCGTCCCGTTCGGCGTCCCCGCGAAGGAGGCGCTCGTCGACTACCTGGAGCGCGCCCGACCCTCTCTCGCCACCGGCGACGGGAGCGGGGCCCTGTTGCTGGGACGGCGGGGCGCGCGGCTCACCCCGCGCACGGTCTACGGCGTCGTGGCGAGGCTCCTCGACGGCGGGCAGGGCTCCGGACCGTCCGGTCCGCACACGCTCCGCCACACCGCGGCGACCCATCTGCTCGACGGCGGAGCCGACCTCCGCGCCGTTCAGGAGCTGCTCGGCCACGCGAGCCTGGGCACCACGCAGATCTACACCCACGTCTCGACCGAGCGGATCCGCGACGCCTACCGCCTCGCCCACCCCCGCGCCTGACCGGACGCGCGAGTCGCTGGACGCACCCTTCCGCGCCACTCGCTCACCACCCTGCGCCACGTCGTCCATCGGCAGGAGCACCGCCCGGGGGATCCCGCCGAAGAACCGCATCGGCGAGACGTAGTCGCCACCCTCGCGGACGCCGAGGTGCACGCACCTCCCGTCGCAGTGGCCGCCCGCACCCACTGCTCCGACGGGCTGGCCCGCGGTGAGGACCTGCCCGGCCGTCACCGATCCGTCGACCGGCTCGACCGTCGAGACCAGACCGTCCGCGTGCACGATGCTCACCACGGACCGGTCGACCACCCTGCCCGAGAACGACACGGTGCCCGCCGCGACGGCGACCACGGGCTGCCCGGCCGCTGCCGCGAGGTCGATCCCGCGGTGCCCGGGGGCGTAGCGGTGGGCCGGCGCGCCCCACGGCTCCACGACGGAGAAGCCCGCGACGGGGGAGATCCACCGCGGGTCGGACCGGCCGGGGGACGAGGTGCCGGCGGGCGAGGCGCCGAGAGGCGCCCCGACGAGCAGAGCGGCGAGGGCGAACACGCCCGGGCGCAGGAGTCGGGATCGGAGCATGCGGCCACCCTCCTGGAGCCGGTCCGGGACCGGTGGTAGGCCGAGCGGATCAGGGGAGGAGAGCGCGACGGGCCCGGCTGTGGAGGGAGGACATCGGCCGGGGGAGAGCGCAACCCGTCCCGGCGGTGCCGCGGCGAGGAGTAACGTGCCGGTGATCCGGCTCGGGAGCGGCACCCCGCCCCCACCGGCGGCGAGAATCGGAGACGACCATGACCAGCGGACGATCTGACACGACCAGCGGGAGAGCGGACATCCCGAACCCCTCGGCGGCGAAGCTGAAGAGGAAGGTGATCGGCCTCGCGATCGCGGCGGCGGTCGGCGGCTTCCTCTTCGGCTTCGACTCGTCGGTGGTGAACGGTGCCGTGGAGGCGGTGCAGGGCGAGTTCCAGCTCTCGGCCGCGCTGATCGGCTTCGCCGTCGCCTCCGCGCTGCTCGGCTGCGCACTCGGCGCGTACCTCGCGGGCCGCCTCGCCGACCGCTGGGGCCGCATCAAGGTCATGCTGCTCGGCGCCGGGCTCTTCTTCATCTCCTCCATCGGCGCCGGCGCAGCGTTCGCGGTCTGGGACCTCGTGCTCTGGCGCGTGGTCGGCGGCCTCGGCATCGGCATCGCCTCCGTGATCGCTCCGACCTACATCTCGGAGATCGCGCCCAAGGCCATCCGCGGAGCCCTCGCGTCGCTGCAGCAGCTGGCGATCACGCTCGGCATCTTCGCCGCCCTGCTCTCGGACACCCTCATCGCGAACGGCGCGGACGGCGCCTCCGAGCCCTTCTGGTTCGGCGTCGCCGCGTGGCGCTGGATGTTCATCGCCTGTGCCGTGCCTGCCGTGATCTACGGCCTCCTGGCCCTGACCCTGCCGGAGTCGCCCCGCTACCTCGCGACCCGCGGCCGCTCCGAGGACGCCCGCGCGGTGCTCGCGACGGTCACGCCGCGCGACGAGGTCGACGAGGCGCTCGCGGACATCCAGAAGAAGATCGACGAGGACTCCGAGAACGCGAAGCGCTCCAGCCTCCGCGGACCCGCGCTCGGCCTGCTCCCCGTGGTCTGGGTGGGCATCCTGCTGTCGGTCTTCCAGCAGTTCGTGGGCATCAACGTGATCTTCTACTACTCCACCTCGCTCTGGAGCGCGGTCGGATTCGACGAGTCCAACTCCTTCGCGATCTCGGTCTTCACCTCGGTCGTGAACGTCGTCGTCACCTTCGTGGCGATCTTCCTGGTCGACAAGGTCGGCCGGAAGCCGCTGCTGCTGGTCGGCTCGGCCGGCATGGCTGTCTCGCTCGCGCTGATGGCCATCGCCTTCAGCCAGTCGACGATCAGCGGAGAGGACGTCTCGCTGCCCGGCGCGTGGGGACCGATCGCCCTCGTCTCGGCGAACGCGTTCGTCGTCTTCTTCGGCGCGACCTGGGGCCCGCTGGTGTGGGTCCTCCTCGGCGAGATCTTCCCGAACCGGATCCGGGCGGCCGCGCTCGGCCTGGCGGCCTCGGCCCAGTGGATCGCGAACTTCGCCATCACGGTGACCTTCCCGATCCTCTCGCAGGACGTGTCGCTCACCCTGGCCTACGGCCTCTACGCCGCCTTCGCGGCGATCTCGTTCGTGTTCGTCTTCATGTTCGTGCCCGAGACAAAGGGCCGCTCGCTGGAGGAGATGGACACCCTGCACATCCGCACCGTGATGAAGTCGGCGCGCAAGTAGCACCGGCCTCCCGCGCCCCGACGGCCGCCCTCCCGCAGCAGCGGGGGAGGCGGCCGTCCTGGTGCTAGACTCCACGGAGCACCTCGCTCGTCGGGGTGACTACGCGCGCCCATTCGGCCTCCGCTCCCCACGGTCCCTCTCCGCTCACGCGGCCGGGGCGGGAGTGCGCCGGGCGCCAGGGCGACGTGCCGACCGGCCGTCGCAGACAACCGAACGGGAGTTCGGCGCCGTCGTGCGCCCGGGCCCCGAGACAAGGAGAACGACTCATGGCAGTCGTCACCATGCGCCAGCTGCTCGACAGCGGCGTCCACTTCGGGCACCAGACCCGTCGCTGGAACCCGAAGATGAAGCGCTTCATCCTGACCGAGCGCTCGGGCAGCTACATCATCGACCTCCAGCAGTCGCTGGCCTACATCGACAAGACCTACGACTTCGTCAAGGAGACGGTCGCCCACGGCGGCACCATCCTCTTCGTCGGCACCAAGAAGCAGGCGCAGAACGCGATCTCGGAGCAGGCGACCCGCGTCGGCCAGCCCTACGTGAACCAGCGCTGGCTCGGCGGCCTCCTGACCAACTTCCAGACGGTCTCGAAGCGCCTCGCCCGCATGAAGGAGCTGGAGGAGCTCGACTTCGACGACACGTCGAAGAGCGGCTTCACCAAGAAGGAGCTCCTCATCAAGAAGCGCGAGCTCGACAAGCTGCACAAGTCGCTCGGCGGCATCCGCAACCTCTCGAAGACGCCGTCGGCCCTCTGGGTCGTCGACACCAAGAAGGAGCACCTCGCGATCGACGAGGCCAAGAAGCTGGGCATCCCGGTCATCGGCATCCTCGACACGAACTGCGACCCGGACGAGGTCCAGTACCCGATCCCGGGCAACGACGACGCGATCCGCTCGGTGAGCCTGCTCACCCGCATCGTCGCCGACGCCGCGGCCGAGGGCCTCATCCAGCGCCACCAGAAGCCCGAGGCCGAGGGCAACGTCTCCGCCGTCGAGCCGCTGGCCGAGTGGGAGCAGGAGCTGCTCTCCACCGGCGCGCCGGCCGCCGACGTGCAGGAGCCGAACGAGCAGGCCGGCGCGGAGACCGAGAAGGTCGCCGACGCCGAGGCCGAGACCGCCGACGAGGCCGTCGTCGAGGCCGAGACCCCCGCCGCGGAGGAGGCCCCCGAGGCCGACGCCGCCGCGACCTCGACCGACGAGACCTCGACCGACGAGACCGCCACCGCCTGACACCCCGTTCCGTGACGGGGGTCGGACGCCGCACCCGCGGTCGTCCGGCCCCCGCTCGGTCGGTGCACGTTCACCACGAGTAAGAACCGCCGTCACCTCGGCGTGCTGGGCTCCTCCCGTGAGCCCGCCGCCGCGAGTGACGGCGCCACAGGGTTTCCGAACCAAGAGGAGTTCCGAGAACATGGCAAATTTCAGCCTCGCTGACGTCAAGACGCTGCGCGAGCAGCTCGGTACCGGCATGGTCGACACGAAGAACGCGCTCGTCGAGGCCGACGGCGACCTGGACAAGGCGGTCGAGATCCTCCGCCTCAAGGGCGCCAAGGGCAACGCGAAGCGCGCCGACCGCTCCACGAGCGAGGGCCTCGTCGCCGCCGCCGAGAAGGACGGCGTCGCCACGATGATCGAGCTCGCGTGCGAGACCGACTTCGTCGCCAAGGGCACGAAGTTCATCGCCCTCGCCGACGCCGTGCTCGCCGCGGTCGTCGCCGCCGGCTCCACCACGGTCGAGGAGGCCCTCGCGGCCCCCGCCGACGGCAAGACCGTCGCCGACCTCATCAACGACGAGGCCGCGATCCTCGGCGAGAAGGTGGAGCTGCGCCGCGTGGCCTCCGTCTCGGGCGAGCACTTCGCGATCTACCTCCACAAGACGAACAAGGACCTGCCCCCGCAGGTCGGCGTGGTCGTCGGCTACGCGGGCGAGGACGCCGAGACCGCGCGCTCCGTCGCCCAGCACATCTCGTTCGCGAACCCGTCCTACCTCTCGCGCGAGGACGTGCCGCAGTCCGAGGTCGACAACGAGCGCCGCATCGTCGAGGAGATCTCGCGCGGCGAGGGCAAGCCCGAGGCCGCCCTGCCGAAGATCATCGAGGGACGCGTGAACGCGTACTTCAAGCAGGTCGCCCTGCTCGACCAGGACTACGCGAAGGACAACAAGCTGTCCGTCAGCAAGGTCCTGAGCGACGCGGGCCTGACCGTGTCGGGCTTCGCCCGCTTCAAGGTCGGCGCCTAACAGCACTGCAGGAGGGAGTCCGGGTCGTTCAGTCGACCCGGGCTCCCTTCGCTCTGCCCGGGGCGGTCCCGGGCGTGGTCGCGGGGCCCGCTCCGCGCGGGATAGGTTTGTACGGGTCTACGGGAGGAAACGTCCATGACGGAGACGGATGCGATGACGACGGGCAAGCGCCGCAGGGTGCTTCTGAAGCTGTCGGGGGAGGCGTTCGGAGCCGGCACGCTCGGCGTGAACCCGGACGTGATCAGCGCCCTGGCGCGCGAGATCGCCGATGCCGCGACCGAGGTGGAGATCTCGGTGGTCGTCGGCGGCGGCAACTTCTTCCGCGGAGCCGAGCTCTCGCAGCGCGGCATGGACCGCGGCCGGGCCGACTACATGGGCATGCTGGGCACGGTGATGAACGCCCTCGCCCTCCAGGACTTCCTCGAGCAGGCGGGCGCCGAGACGCGCGTGCAGTCAGCGATCGCGATGACGCAGGTCGCGGAGCCCTACATCCCCCGCCGGGCGATCCGGCACATGGAGAAGGGCCGCGTCGTCATCTTCGGCGCCGGCGCCGGACTCCCGTACTTCTCGACCGACACGGTCGCCGCGCAACGCGCGCTCGAGACGCACGCCGACGTGGTCCTCGTCGCCAAGAACGGCGTGGACGGCGTGTACGACGCCGACCCGCGGACGAACCCCGACGCGAAGAAGCTCGACGCGCTGACCTACCAGGAGGCGCTCCAGCGGGGCCTCAAGGTGGTCGACTCCACCGCGTTCAGCCTCTGCATGGACAACGGCATGCCGATGCAGGTCTTCGGCATGGAGCCCTCGGGCAACGTCGCGAAGGCCATCCGCGGCGCCGAGCTCGGCACGCTCGTCTCGAACTAGACTGACCACTTCCCTCTCTTAAGGAGCTCCCTGTGATCTCGGATGTACTGGCCGACGCGAAGACCAAGATGGGCAAGGCCGTCGAGGTCGCCAAGGAGGACTTCTCCACGGTCCGCACCGGACGCGCGAACCCCGGCATGTTCCAGAAGGTGCTGGTGAGCTACTACGGCACCCCGACGCCGCTGTCGCAGCTCGCCTCGATGCAGAACCAGGAGGCCCGCACGCTCGTCCTGACGCCCTACGACAAGGGCTCGCTCCGCGACATCGAGCAGGCCATCCGGGACATGCCGAACCTCGGCGCGAACCCGACCAACGACGGCACGATCATCCGGGTGACCCTGCCGGAGCTCACCGCCGAGCGCCGCAAGGAGTTCGTCAAGATCGTCCGCACCAAGGCCGAGGACGCCAAGATCGCGGTGCGCAACATCCGCCGCAAGGGCAAGGACGACCTCGACGCGCTGAAGGGCGACATCGGCGACGACGAGCTCGCCCGCGGCGAGAAGGAGCTCGAGGCGCTCACGAAGCAGCACGTCGACGCGATCGACGAGGCGCTCAAGCGCAAGGAATCCGAACTGCTCGAGGTGTAGCGGTGCCCGAGATCCCCGAAGGACCCGAGGGCGGCGAGAAGAGACCGTCTCCGCACGTCCCGGGTGCCCGGGGATCCCGGATGGTCACCCGCGACGCGCTGCGTGCGCGCGCCCAGCAGGGCCGGGCCGACGTCGAGCGCCAGCTCGAGGCGACCCGCGCCCAGCTCGAGGCGACGAACGACCGCCTGACCGCGCGCTCGGGCCGGAACCTCGTGTCGGCGACCGCGATCGGACTCCTCGGCGGCGGTGCGATGGTCGTCAGCCTCCTCCTGGTCAAGGAGCTCTTCATGGTGCTCGCGGGGGTGGTGGTGCTGCTCGCGGCGCTGGAGCTCTCGAACGCCCTGCGCCACGCCGGGCGCGACATCCCGCGCATCCCGACCGGGATCGTGGCGGTCGTCGCCGTGCCGGCCGCCTACTACGGCGGCCTCGGCGCCGCGTGGGCCACGGTCCTCGGCGGATCCGTCCTCGTCGGCCTCTGGCGGCTGGGGGAGCAGCTCTTCCGGCGCACCGCCTCCAGCCGGAGGGACCTCGCCCTCGACATCGGCCTCGGCGCGTTCGTCCAGGGCTACACGACCTTCCTCGGCGCCTTCGCGATCCGTCTCGTCGCCGAGCCCGGCGGCCAGCTCTGGGCGTTCGCGTTCCTGGTGCTCGTGATCGTCGTCGACACCGGCGCCTACGTGAGCGGACTCACCTGGGGCAAGCACCCGATGGCACCGCGTATCAGCCCGAAGAAGACCTGGGAGGGGTTCGCCGGTGCGGCCGTAGCGGGGATCGTCGTCGGCGTCCTGCTCGCCCTGCTGATGCTCGGCCAGCCCTGGTGGGTCGGTGCGGTGTTCGGGGCCGTGGTGCTGCTCACCGCGACGCTCGGCGACCTCGCCGAGTCGCTGATCAAGCGCGACATCGGCATCAAGGACATGAGCTCCTGGCTGCCCGGCCACGGGGGAGTCCTCGACCGGCTGGACTCGATCCTGCCGTCGGCCGCAGCGGCCTACGTGCTGTACTTCCTCTTCGCCCACTGAGCGCACGCCTCGCCGGGGCGTGCCGATTCCGCTCCCGGCGCGCGGCTTGGCATGATGTCGGGATGACCGCTCCCTTCCCCCGAGCCCGCGAGTCCCGTCCCGGCTACGACACGGCCGAGGTCGACTCCTTCCTCGCGTCGGCGCGCGAGGCCTACTCGCAGCTCTCCGGGGGACCGGCGGACCTCCGCGCCGCCGACCTGCGCCACACCGCGTTCACCCTGCGCAAGGGCGGCTACTCCGCGCCCCACGTCGATGCGGCGCTCGAGCGCCTCGAGGACGCCTTCGCCCTGCGGGAGCGCCAGTACGCGATCGCGGCCCGGGGCGAGGAGGCGTGGCTCGCGGACGCGCGGTCGACGGCCCAGGAGATCGTGAACCGGCTGGCCCGCGCTCCCCGCGAGCGGTTCACCCGGGCCGGCGCTCTCACGACGGGCTACAATATCCGCCAGGTCGACGCCTTCGCCGACCGGATCTCCGGGTACTTCCGCGACGGATCGGTGCTGACCGTGGACGACGTGCGGACCGTCTCCTTCGCCCCGCAGCGCGGCGGGTACGCCGAGGCGCAGGTCGACCTGCTGCTCGACACGGTCGTCGACGTGATGCTGGCGGTCCGCTGACCGGAGCCGGATCTGCTGGCCGATCAGGTCATCGTCCGTTATGCTTTCGTAATCGTGGCTCAGCATCCTCAGACCTCCGTCGCCCACACGCCCGCGAACCGCACCAGCGGTCGCCCGGCGATCCCGCACCAGACCCCGGTGCGGCGCTCCTGGGCTCGGATCCCGGTGACGGTGCTGGCCTTCACGGCGTCGATCGCGTTCGCCATGGTGAACGTCGTCGATCCGTCCAGCGGCGCGGTCGCCTCCCCCTACTACCAGGCCCCGGCGCGCTTCAACGGCGACTCCGCGCAGCGGCTCGTCGTCGCGGACGCCGTCGAGCGGACCGTCCAGCGCGACTCGTTCGGCGCCGAGGCGAAGCCGACGCCCACTCCGACCCCGACGCCCACTCCGACCGAGACTCAGACCGCTTCCGCGACCGCCGACGAGGAGGAGTCGGGCTCCGCCGAGGCGGAGACCGCCGCTCCCGTCCAGCGCGCCGCCGCTCCGGATCCCGGATCCGCGAAGGCGATCGCCTACGACATGATCGTGCAGCGCGGCTGGGCCGACAGCGAGTACGACTGCCTCGTCCTCCTCTGGAACCGCGAGTCCGGCTGGAACGTCTACGCCGAGAACAAGTCCAGCGGTGCCTACGGCATCCCGCAGGCACTCCCCGGCAGCAAGATGGCGACGGCCGGCTCCGACTGGGCGACCAACGCGAGCACCCAGATCACCTGGGGCCTCGGCTACATCTCCGGCCGCTACGGCTCGCCCTGCGGTGCCTGGGCCCACTCCGAATCGGTCGGCTGGTACTGATCGTTCCCCTCCGCTCGGCACCGCGTCCGGCGGGCTGAGGCTCTCGCTACCCTGGTGCCGTGGATTACGCGCTGCTCGGGGTCGTCGGGATCATCACGGTCGTCACCGTCGCGCGGTTCTCGAGCCGCCTCGGGATCGCCGCACCGCTGCTCCTGGTCGTCATCGGGATCGGCGCGTCCTACCTCCCCGGGGTCCCGGACATCGAGGTAGAGCCTGAGCTGATCCTCGCGGGCGTGCTGCCGCCGCTGCTGTACTCGGCCGCGATCCAGGTGCCCCTCACCGACTTCCGGCGGAACCTGCACTCGATCTTCGGGCTCTCGGTCCTCCTGGTCGTCGTGACCGCCCTCGTGGTCGGCGGCTTCCTCTACCTCGTGTTCCCCGATCTGAGCCTGCCCGCGGCGATCGCTCTGGGCGCCGTCGTGAGCCCCACCGACGCGGTGGCAGCGACCTCGATCGGCAAGAAGCTCGGACTCCCGCCCCGCCTGGTGACGGTGCTCGAGGGCGAGAGCCTCGTGAACGACGCGTCGGCGCTGGTGCTGCTGCGCGCCGCGACGGCTGCGGCGGCCGTGGTCGGCGCCTCCGTCACGACCGACGCGATCGACGTGGGCGAGGTGGGGGTCCTCTTCGTCTACTCCGTCCTGATGGCGATCGTCCTCGGACTGGTGATGGGCGTGCTCACCGTCTTCGTGCGCTCGAAGCTGCGGGACCCGGTGCTCGACACCGCCGTGTCCTTCGCCGTGCCGTTCCTGGCCTACATCCCGGCCGAGGAGCTGGGCGCGTCCGGGGTGCTCGCCGTCGTGGTCACCGGGATCTACACGGGGCACAACAGCGCGCGCTTCCTCTCGCCGCAGTCGCGGATCAGCGAGCGGGTGAACTGGCGGACGGCGCAGTTCCTGCTCGAGAACGGCGTCTTCCTGCTCATGGGCGCCGAGATCAAGGCGATCGTCTCCGGGGTCGTGGACCCGGGCGAGTTCGGAGTGGGCACCGCGGTGCTGCTGGGTCTGGCCACCGTGGTCATCCTGATCGTGCTGCGGGCCCTCTTCGTGTGGCCGCTGCTCCTGTGGCTGCGCAGCTCCGGTCGGCGGGCGGAGCGGATCAACCGGCGGCTGGCGGTGGGCCTCATGCGACTGCGCAACAGCGCCACCAGCGACGAGCGCTTCCGGCGGCGGCAGGTGAGAGCGGAGCGGCTCTACCTCCGGCGCGAGACCGATCTGGCCGCGACCACGAGCGAGGCGTTCGGCTGGCGCGGAGGAGTCGTCCTGTCCTGGTCCGGGATGCGCGGCGTGGTCACGCTCGCCGCGGCCCAGTCGCTGCCGGACGAGACTCCCTACCGCTCCCAGCTGATCCTGATCGCCTTCACCGTCGCCGTCGTGACGCTGCTCCTGCAGGGTGCGACGCTCCCCGCGCTGATCCGGCTCACCGGCATCCAGGGCACCGACGGAGAGGCCGACCGCCGCGAGCTCGCGACGCTGCTCGACGAGGTCGCGGCCACGGGCATCCAGGCCCTCCCCGAGGCGGTGGCGGAGCTGCCCGACGGCGAGGCGGGCGAGCGCGTCCTCGAGCGCGTGCGCCGCGACACTCTGACCCGCTCGCAGGTGGCGTGGGAACGTGTCGGCCGCGCGGAGGACGCGCCGCTCGGCCCGCACGCGCAGTACCTGCGGCTGCGCCGAGCGGTCCTGCTCGCCGAGCGGGAGGCACTGCTGGACGCCCGGGGGCGCGGGGTCTACTCCTCGCGGACGCTGCGGCGGGCGCAGCTGATGCTCGACGCCGAGGAGACCCGGCTCGAGATGGACGACAGCTCCCACTGACGGGAGGGGCCCAGCGGCGGCCTCCTAGACTGGGGGGATGCCGCGCAGCAACAGACCCCGGGGCAGCCGCCGTGACGACGACGACGAGCAGCGCGACCTCTCGCAGATGCTCGCCGGCTTCCGGCGCACCGAGTCCCACGCCGGTCGGGAGTGGAACGTCCAGCCCGTCTCCGCAGCGCGGGCCGTGAAGAACTACCTCTGCCCGGGCTGCGGGCTCACCATCGACATCGGCCAGCCGCACCTGGTCACCTGGCGGGCCGACGGCGCGCTCGGCGACGTGGCCGATCTGGCCGGCCGCCGCCACTGGCACACGCACTGCTGGAGAATCCGAGGAGCACGATGACACACGAGATCCGCGGAGGCGTCGTCCTCCCCGCCCGTCGCGAGGACATCGAGCTGCACACGGCCGACGGGCTGACCCTTGTCGGGGAGCTCGCGCTGCCCCTGGAGCGCGAGCCGGTCGCGACCCTGGTCACCCTGCATCCGCTGCCCACCCACGGCGGCTTCATGGATTCGCACATCCTGCGGAAGGCCGCCGCCCGCCTGCCCGCGCTCGCCGACCTGGCGGTCCTCCGCTTCAACACCCGCGGCACCGCGTCGCCGCGCGGCACGAGCGAGGGCGCGTTCGGACACGGCACCGAGGAGCGCGCCGACGTCGCCGCAGCCCTGGCGCTCGTCGCGGAGCGCGGACTGCCGCACCCCTGGCTGGTCGGCTGGTCCTTCGGCACCGAGCTCGCGCTGAAGTGGGGGAGGGAGCACCCCGTCGAGGGAGCGATCCTGCTCTCGCCGCCGCTGCACCGCACGAGCGCGGAGGAGGTCGCCGCCTGGGGCGAGGACGGCCGCCCGCTCGTGGCGCTCGTCCCGGAGTTCGACGACTACCTGCGGCCGGAGGCGGCCGCCGAGCGCTTCGCGAGCGTGCCGCAGCTGGACCTCGTCGCTGTGGAGGGCGGGAAGCACCTCTGGGTCGGCGAGGCGCAGACCCGGCGCGTCCTCGACGAGATCGTGCGGGTGGTCGCGCCCGCCTCGTCCCCGCTGCCGACGGAGTGGGCGGGCGAGCTCGGCTGAGCCCGCCCGCGCGGCGGCCGCCTAGCGGCCGGACGAGCCGCCGTCGGGGCCGCTGCCGTCGGAGCCGTCGCCGTCGCTGTCGTCCGCGAGTCCGTCGATGTGGCCGATGAGCCCGCGCAGTCCCGACACGTAGCCGGCGATCGCGTCGCGCTCGGTGCGGATCTCGTCGAGGCGCCGCTCGGCGGTGTCCATCAGCTCGCGGCTGCGGCGCTCCGCGTCCGCGACGAGCTTCTGCGCCTGGTCGCGCGCGTCGTCGAGGAGGGCGTCGGAGTCGTCCTGGGCCTTCCGGCGCAGTCGCGTCGTGTCGTCGAGGGCGTCGCTGCGGAGGGCGTCCGCCTCGAGGCGCTTGTCGTTCGCGCGTCGGATGGCGTCGGCGAGCTGCAGGTTCGACTCGTCGAGGTAGCGCTGGGTCTGCGCGACGGCCTCCTGGTGGCGGAGCAGGTCGTCGCGGTCGGCCTCCTCGCGGCGCGCGGCGAGCTCGACCACCAGGTCGATCCGGGCCTGCTCGACCTCGCGCGAGAGCGCAGCGGCCTCGTCGGCGGACGCGGCGCGCAGGCCCGCCAGCTCGGCGTCGAGCACGGCGACGGCCTCGGCGCGCTCCTGGGTGAGCCGGGTGCGCTGGTCGGCGATCTCGCGCGCGCCCTCGGCGCGGACTGCGGCGACCTCGGCGTCGAGCGCGGCGCGGGTCGAGAGCACCTCGGCCTCGACCGCCGCGCGCGCCTGGGCGACCTCGGCCTCGACGGCCGCCCGGAGCCGGTCCACCTCGGAGGCGACCTCGGCCCGCAGGAGCTCGTTGGCCTGGGCGAGGCGGGCGGCCTCGGCGCGGGCGACCTCGATTTCGCGGGCGGCGACGGCGCGCATCTCCGCGGCCTCGCGCTCGGCCTCGGAGCGGATCGCGGCGGCCTCGCGCTTCGCGGTGGCGCGGGTCTCGGCGGCCTCGGTCGCCACGGTGCCGCGGATCGCGGCGGCCTCGCGGACGGCATCCTGGGTCATCACGTCGCGGTCGTCGGCGGCCTTGCCGAGCGTCGCCGCGGCCTGCGCCTCGGACTCGTCGCGGGTCCGGTCCGCACGGCGGCGCGCCTCGGTCACCAGGCGCTCGGCCTCGTCGCGCGCTTCCTGGAGGATGCGGTCGCCGTCGTCGCGGGTGGAGCGGCGGAGGGCGGAGGCGTCGTTCTCGGCCTGGGCGATGATCCGCTCGGACTGCTCCTCGGCCACGCGCAGGGTGTGCTCGAGCTTGGCGCCCAGGCCGGCGTAGGTGGGAGTGCCGACCTGCTGCAGCTCCTTCTCGAGGCCCTCGATCCGGGAGGACAGGCGCTTCACCTCGCGGCCGCTCTCGGCCGCCTGGGTGTTCGAGTGGATGAGCTCGCGGCGCAGGCCCTGGACGGCCTTGTCGACCTCGTCCCGGTCGTAGCCACGGAACACCTGGGTGAATTCGGCCTCGTCGTTCGCCACGTCGTCTCCTTCAGAGCAGGACCGCGGTGGGGCTCGCGGCACTCGGAAAGTGTATTCAGCGCGGAGGCCGCGGCCGGGGCGACACCCGCACCGCGCGCCGCCCGGGCCGCACTCTCGGCTTCTCCCGGGCATCGGAGCGAGGGCATCGGCTATCGTGGACTGTCTTTGTCTGTTGCCGTCGCGCCCCGGTCCGGCTGCGTACCCCGAGCCGGCCCCGGCCGTCACCCCGATCCGGCAACGCAGGAGGAGTACTTTCGTGCGGTTCGTCTTCGCCATCATCGCCACCGTCATCGCTGCCGCGATGATCGTGCTCGGCATCGGTCAGCGGACGGTCTGGGCTCCTCCGGAGTCCCTCACCGCCGAGACCGCGCTCGACTCCTCCGCTCCCTACGCGGTGATCGACGGCAGCACCCTGGGCGCCAACCCGGGACGCCAGACGATCACGGTCGAGGGCAGCGGCGACCTCGTCGTCGCCTACGCACCGACCACCGACGTGCTGGGCTGGGTGGGCGGCTCGAGCTACGACGCCATCGGCTACGAGCGCGCCGACGACACCCTCACCTCCGCGGAGGAGACGGGCGAGCGCGTCCAGCTCTCCTCCGACGTCGAGACCGCCGACGCGGCGGTCGTCGATCCGCGCGGCTCCGACCTCTGGCTCGAGGAGTTCGAGGGGAGCGGCAGCGTGACCCTGGCGCTCGACGTGCCGGAGGACGTCTCCATCCTCATCGCGAGCGACGGCACCGCGCCGGCAGCCGACTCCGTGCGCGTCAGCTGGCCCGTGGACACCGCGACGCCCCTCGCCGGCCCGCTGCTGCTCGGAGGAGCCGTGTTCCTCCTCCTCGGCCTCGTCCTCTACATCTGGGCCTTCGTCCACCTGCGCCGCCAGCACGGCCCGCGCCGGAAGGGACCGCAGGGCCGGATCCCCCGCGGTGCCCGCCGTCCCCGGCCGCGTGCCGGGATCCAGGCCTCCACGGCGTCGCCGGCGCCCTCGCGCCGCCGGGCCGCCCTGGTGCTGCCCGTCGTCCTCGGGACGACCGTCCTCCTCTCCGGCTGCAGCTCCGACTACTGGCCTGATCTCGCCGCGGGCGCGAGCGAGGCGCCGACCGCGTCCGCCACGGAGACCGCGGGGGCAGAGCCGGTCTCGGACGAGCCGACGCCCGTGGTCACCACGCAGCAGGCGGAGGCCGTCGTCGCCGAGGTCGCCGACGTCGCGTCGCGCGCCGACGCCGCCCGGGACGCCGGGATCCTGGCCGAGCGCTTCCAGGGCGAGGCGCTCACCGAGCGCACCACCAACTACGACGTCGTCGCCAAGGGCGGGACGATCGACCCGCCGCAGACGATCCCGGCCTCCCCGGTGAGCCTGGTGCTCCCGCAGGACACGGAGTCGTGGCCGCGCCTGGTCACCGCCGTCGTGCAGAACTCGACGGACACCACCCAGGCCCCGATCGCGCTGATGATGAGCCAGGCGAGCCCGCGCGTCGACTACAAGGTCGACTACGCCATCTCGCTCGAGGCCAACGCGCGCATCCCCGACGTCGCGCCCGTCACCGTCGGCACGTCGATCGTGGCGCCCGACTCGCGCCTGATGAAGCTCGCCCCGCAGTCGGTCGGCTCCGCGTACGCGGACGTGCTCGCCAACGGCGACTCGAGCCAGTACGCCGAGCTCTTCGCGGCCGACGGCGACACCCTCCGGGGGCAGGTCGGCGTCGACAAGAAGAACGCCGACCGCGAGGCGCTGCCGGACACCGCCTCGATCGAGTTCTCGAACGCCGCCGGCACGTCGCCGACGATCGCGCTCGCGACGAACGACTCGGGGGCCCTCGTCGCGGCGAGCATCGCCGAGACGTCGACCGTCCGCCCCACTGCCGAGGGCTCGACCGTCTCGACCTCCGGCGCCTCGCAGACCCTGCTGGGCACGGACAAGTCGACGACCGGCATCGAGACCACCTACGGATACCAACTGCTGTTCTACGTACCGCCCGTCGGATCGGAGGAGAAGATCGTGATGCTCGGATGGAGCCAGGGACTCGTCTCGGTGGTGCAGCTGCCGTGAGCACCGTCCCGCCCCTGCCTGGAAACCTCCGCGGCGCCGTCGACCTCTCGTCGCTGGTGAACCGCCGCACCCCGCCCGCCGCCTCCGCCGGCGCCCCGGCCGCGCCCGCCGCTCCCGGAGGCGCGCCCGGCGCGAATCCTCTGCTGCTGACCGCCGGCGACGCCGAGTTCGACCAGGTGGTCCAGCTCTCGTCGCGCGTGCCGGTGATCGTCGACCTGCGCGGCTCCTGGTCGGACCAGAGCCAGAGCATGACCGCGCTGCTCGAGAAGGTCGTCGTCTCGTACGCCGGCGCGTTCGTGCTCGTCGGGGTCGACGTGGAGTCGAGCCCGCAGCTGGCGCAGGCGTTCCAGGTGCAGTCCGTGCCGACGGTCGCCGCGATCATCGGCGGCCGCCCGGTGCCCCTGTTCAGCGGCCTCGTCGCCGAGGAGCAGCTGCGCGACCTGCTCGAGCAGGTCCTCCAGCTCGCCGCTCAGAACGGTGTGACGGGCACGGTGCCGGTGGAGGGAGCCGCTCCCGCCGAGGGCGCGGAGCCCGAGCCGGAGCCGCTGCCGCCGCACCACCAGGAGGCCTACGACGCGATCGACCGGGGCGACTACGCCGCGGCGATCACCGAGTACGAGACCGCCATCGCGCAGAACCCGCGCGACGACCTCGCGGTCGCCGGTCTCGCGCAGGTGCGGCTGCTGGCCCGCCTCCAGGGCCGCACGCTCGACGACATCCGCTCGACCGCCGCAGCCGAGCCGTCGAACCTCGACGCGCAGCTCGCCGTCGCCGACCTGGACGTCTCGGGCGGCCACGTCGAGGACGCCTTCGACCGGCTGCTCTCGATGTTCCCGCGCCTCGACGCCGAGGGGAAGGCCGCCGTCCGGGCTCGTCTCCTGGAGCTCTTCGAGATCGTCGGTCAGACCGACCCGCGCGTCAACAAGGCTCGGGCCCGGCTCACCGGCCTGCTCTACTGACGCCGGCCGGAACGCCGAGAGGCCGCCCGCTCGCGACGATCGTCGCGGCGGGCGGCCTCTTCCGTGCGGGGACCGATCAGTCGGCGGGTCGCAGGTAGAGCACGGCCAGCGGGGGCAGGACCAGCTCGGCGGAAGCCGGGCGGCCGGCCCACGGCTCCTCGCGAGCCTCGACCGCTCCGAAGTTCCCGACTCCGCTGCCGCCGTAGATCTCGGCGTCCGTGTTGACGAGCTCCTCCCAGCGGCCGGCCGTGGGCAGGCTCACGCGGTAGCCGTGCACGGGCGAGCCCGAGAAGTTGGCGATGACGGCGATCGGGCGACCCTCGCTGTCCTTGCGCAGGAACGAGACGACGTTGGCCGCCGCCGCGCCGCCGTCGATCCACTCGAAGCCCGACTGCTCGTGGTCGAGCTCCCAGAGCGACGGCGAGTCGCGGTACACGCGGTTCAGCTGACCGACGAGGCTCCAGAGACCGCGGTGGCTCGGCTGATCGAGGATCCACCAGTCCAGACCCCGCTCCTCGCTCCACTCGGAGTACTGGCCGAACTCCTGGCCCATGAAGAGCAGCTGCTTGCCGGGGTGGGCCCACATGAAGGCGAGGTAGGCGCGCACGTTCGCGAGCTGCTGCCAGTGGTCGCCCGGCATCTTCTGGATCAGCGAGCCCTTGCCGTGCACGACCTCGTCGTGGCTGATCGGCAGGACGAACTTCTCGCTGAAGGCGTAGACGAACGAGAAGGTGATCTCGCCCAGGTGGTACTGGCGCCAGAGCGGGTCGTTCGCCATGTAGTCGAGCGAGTCGTGCATCCAGCCCATGTTCCACTTGAGCCCGAAGCCGAGGCCGCCGGAGCTGGTGGGCTGGGTGACGCCGGGCCAGCTCGTCGACTCCTCGGCGATCATCATGATGCCGGGGTGCAGCTTGTAGGCCGTGGCGTTGACCTCCTGGAGGAAGCTGATCGCCTCGAGGTGCTCGCGTCCGCCGTACTGGTTCGGCAGCCACTCGCCCTCCTTGCGGGAGTAGTCGAGGTAGAGCATCGAGGCGACGGCGTCCACCCGCAGGGCGTCGACGTGGAACTCCTCGAGCCAGAACAGGGCGTTCGCGACGAGGAAGTTGCGCACCTGGGTGTGCCCGAAGTCGAAGACGTAGGTGCCCCAGTCCATCTGCTCGCCGCGGCGCCAGTCCGGGTGCTCGTAGAGCGGCTCGCCGTCGAAGCGGGCGAGGGCGAAGTCGTCCTTGGGGAAGTGCCCGGGCACCCAGTCGACGATGACGCCGATGCCGGCCTGGTGCAGACGGTCGATCAGGTACTTGAGGTCGTCGGCCGTGCCGAAGCGGCTCGAGGCGGCGTAGTAGCCGGTGACCTGGTAGCCCCAGGAGCCGCCGAACGGGTGCTCGGCGAGCGGCATGAACTCCACGTGCGTGAAGCCGAGCTCGGTGACGTACTCGATCAGCGGGTCCGCGAGGTCGCGGTAGCCCAGTCCCGGACGCCAGGAGCCGAGGTGCATCTCGTAGACGCTGAGCGGCTGCGTGTGCGGATCGACCGAGGCTCGCTTCTCCATCCAGCCGGAGTCGCCCCACTGGTGGTGCGAGACGGGGACCTTCGAGGCGGTCGCAGGCGGCACCTCCGTGGCGCGGGCCATCGGGTCGGCCTTGCGGACCCAGTGGCCGTCGCGCGAGAGCAGGTCGAACTTGTAGGAGGCTCCGGGCTCGACGCCCGGGACGAAGATCTCCCAGACCCCGGTCGTCCCGAGGTTGCGGAGGGAGTGGCCCTCGCCGTTCCAGTCGTTGAAGTCGCCGACGACCCGAGCGGCCTGGGCGTGCGGGGCCCAGACGGCGAAGCTCGTGCCCCAGACCCCCTCGTGCTCGCGGTGGCGGGCACCGAGCGCCTCCCAGAGGCGCTCGTGGCGGCCCTCGCCGATGAGGTAGAGGTCGAAGTCGCCGACCGTCTTCGAGAAGCGGTAGGGGTCCTCCGCGGTCCATTCGCCACCGCCGCCGTAGCGGGCCTCGACGGTGTACGCCTGCGGACCGAGGACGTGGAAGCCCTGCCAGATCCCGTCGCTGAGGTGGCTGAGCTCGACGCGGGCGCCGGTGGCGAGCACCACGGCGACCTTCTCGGCGAGCGGGCGGCGCACGCGGACGACCGTCACCGGGTCGGAGACGCCGGGGGCCGCGACGAGGTGCTGGCCCAGGACGTCGTGGGGGAGCGCGTTGCTGCCGGTGGCGAGCTGCTGCAGCACCCACTCCGGGATGTCGGGCAGCGCGATCGCAGCGGTGCCGTCGACGGGGCCCGAAGCGGATGCGGGGTCCGCGGTCGTCTCGGCGGGGCCGGCGGTCGTCTCGAAGGGCGCGGCGCTGTCGGCTGCGACCGAATCGGCGGCGTCCGTGTCGTCGGGCAGGTCGCCCTCGGCCCCGCTGCCGACCGGAGCGGACTCCGCGTCGTCGGCGTCGGGCTCGACGGTCACGGCGTCGTCGGCCGCGACCGGCTGAGGCGCCTCCGGGACCGTCTCGACGGCGTAGCTGCGCGCGTTCTCGCCCTCCGCTCCGGGGTGCTGTCGTGCGTCGGGTGCCGCGTCGGCGACGTGCGCGCCGTGGCCGGAGGTGGTCGCCGAGCTGGTGCCCGTCGTGGGGACCGTCTCGGCGTGCGCGCCGAAGCCCGCCTCCTCGGCCGGGCTCGTGCCCTCGGGGGTGGTTCCGCTCATCGCTCGTCCGCCTTCACGCTCAGGATGTGCACGGGCTCGACGAACGAGTCGAGCCGCACGTAGTCGTCGCTGCCCCAGGTCCAGACGGCGCCGGTGATCAGGTCCTCGACCTCGAAGGTCGCGCTCCAGTCGAGCCCGATCGCGGGCAGGTCGAGGTGGACCGTGGTCTCGCGGGCCGAGTGCGGGTCGGTGTTGACGACGACGATGATCGTGTCGTCGGTCCCGGTGCCCGTGAACGCGGCCTGCAGGTGCTTGGAGTAGACGAGGATCGCGTCGTCGTCGCTGCCGTGCACGTGCAGGTTCCGCAGCTGCCCGAGCGCGGGGTGCGAGCGCCGGATCTCGTTGAGGCGCGTGATGTACGGCGCCAGCGAGCGGCCCGACTCCTCGGCGCCGGCCCAGTCGCGCGTCTTGTACTCGTACTTCTCGTTGTCGATGTTCTCCTCGGCGCCCGGGCGAGCGACGTTCTCGACCAGTTCGTAGCCGGCGTAGACCCCCCACAGCGGCGACGCGGTCGCGGCCAGGGCCGCCCGCACCTTGTACGCCGAGCGGCCGCCGTACTGGAGGTACTCGGTGAGGATGTCCGGAGTGTTCACGAAGAGGTTCGGCCGCATGTAGTCGGCCGTCTCGTGGGAGATGCTCGTGAAGAACTCGCCGAGCTCCTCCTTGGTGTTGCGCCAGGTGAAGTACGAGTACGACTGCTGGAAGCCGACCTTGCCGAGTGCGCGCATGATCGCGGGACGGGTGAACGCCTCCGCGAGGAAGACGACCTCGGGGTGCTCGGCGTTGACCTCGTGGATGATCCACTCCCAGAAGTCGAGCGGCTTCGTGTGGGGGTTGTCGACGCGGAAGATCCGTACGCCCAGATCGATCCAGTGCCGCAGGACCCGCAGCGACTCCTGACGGATGCCCTCGGGGTCGTTGTCGAAGTTGATCGGGTAGATGTCCTGGTACTTCTTCGGCGGGTTCTCGGCGTAGGCGATCGAGCCGTCGGGGAGCGTCGTGAACCACTCGGGGTGGCTGGTGACCCAGGGATGATCGGGCGAGGCCTGCAGGGCGAAGTCGAGGGCGAGCTCGAGGCCCGCGGCCTCGACCGCGGCGTGGAAGGCGCGGAAGTCGTCCTCGGTGCCGAGGTCCGGGTGGATCGCGTCGTGGCCGCCCTCGGCCGAGCCGATCGCCCACGGCGAGCCGGGGTCGTTCTCGCCGGCGTCGAGCGTGTTGTTCGGGCCCTTGCGGAAGGAGCGGCCGATGGGGTGGATCGGCGGCAGGTAGAGCACGTCGAAGCCCATCGCGGCCACCGCGGGAAGGCGGTCGATCGCGGTGCGGAAGGATCCGCTGGTCACGGTCCCGTCCTCGTGGCGCACGGCGCCCTCGGAGCGGGGGAAGAACTCGTACCAGGCGCCGACGCCGGCGCGGGTGCGCTCGACGTGGACGGTGCGCGGCTCCGAGACGCTGGTGAGGCTCATCACCGGGCGGGCGTCGAGCGCGCCGTGGACGGCGGGATCGGTCGCCGCGGCGAGGCGCTCCTCGGCGCTCAGCGTGGTGTCGCCGACTCGGGCGGCGGTGTCGAAGAGCAGGCTGCGCTCGCCCTCGGGCCGCGAGGAGTCGTCGGCGCCGCGGCGCAGCAGGCCCTCGCCGATGGCGAAGGTGACGTCGATGTCCAGGCCGGCCGGGATCTTGACCTCGGCCGTGTGGAGCCAGGTCGCCCAGTCGTCGGCGTAGGCGCGGATGCGGTAGCTCCAGTCGCCCTCCTCGTCGAGGGCCACGAGACGGCCGTAGCGGTCGGTGCCGGTCGCGAGGAGCGACATGCGGTGCTCCGACTCGGCCCCGGACGGCGAGCTCAGCAGGAGGTCGACGCCGATGAGGTCGTGCCCCTCGCGGAAGGCCGTGGCGGCGAAGGGGACGACCTCGCCGACGAACGCCTTCGCGGGCCAGCGGTCGTCCTCGAGCCGGGGCTGCGGGTCGACGATCGGCAGGCGCTCGGCGCGGACGCGGTAGCCGCTCCCGGTCGTCGCGGGCGCCGGCGACGCATCGGGTGCGTCCGCAGTCACCGGGGCGGCCGGAGCACTGTCGGCCGCGGGGGGAGCAGGAGTCGCCTCGGGGGCGGCGGCGGGCGCCGGAGCGGCCGTCTCGGGAGGCGCCGACGCCTCCTGGGGTGCGCGTCCGCGACCCGCTCGCCGTGCGTCCTTGCCGTTCTGAGCCTTGCCGAAAGGTATCTGAGCCACGTCACGACAGTAGCGACCGGCGGCGGCTCGCACACGACGGTTGCGCCCGCGCTCGGGCCTGTGCAAACGGATCCGGGGAGCGCGTGCCGGAGCGTCGGGGCGGGTCCGCGTCCGGCCGATCCGCGGCGGCCGAGGGGTCCGCTAGGGTGACCGAGCGCGACCGCCCCGGTGCTCCGCGACCGGGCGCTCCGGGGTCCGCAGAGAGTCGAGGGGTGCCGTGAAGGCGATCCGCCGCTTCATCGTCCGCTCCGTCCTCCCGCCCGAGCTCTCGGCTCTGGGCGATCTGGCGGGCAATCTCCGCTGGGCCTGGCACGAGCCCGCCCGGCGCTTGTTCGAGCGGGTCGATCCGGAGCTGTGGCGGAGCGGGGGAGCGGACCCCACCGCTCTGCTCGGAGCGGTGAGCCCCGAGCGCCTCGCCGAGCTGGCGGGGGACCAGGGCTTCGTCGACGAGGCGTGGCGCCTCCGCGACGAGCTGGAGCGCTACCGCACCGAGCCGCGGTGGTACCAGTCGCTGCCGGAGTCCGCCCCGCGCTCGATCGCCTACTTCTCGCCGGAGTTCGGGATCGCGGCGGCGCTGCCCCAGTACTCCGGCGGACTCGGCATCCTCGCCGGCGACCACCTGAAGGCCTCCTCGGACCTGGGCGTGCCGCTCACCGGCGTGGGCCTCTTCTACCGGTCGGGCTACTTCTCGCAGAAGCTCTCCGCCGACGGCTGGCAGCTCGAGTCCTACCCCTCGCTCGATCCCGACGGGCTGCCGCTGCGCGTCGTCCGTCTCGCCGACGGCTCGCCCGCCCGCATCGTGCTGGCGCTCCCCGAGGGACGCGCGCTCTACGCCCGGGTCTGGCGCGCGGAGGTCGGCCGGGTGACCCTCCTCCTGCTCGACACCGACATCCCCGAGAACGAGGACTCGCTCCGTTCCGTCACCGACCGCCTCTACGGCGGCGGGGGCGAGCACCGCCTGCTGCAGGAGCTGCTGCTGGGCATCGGCGGGGTCCGCGCGCTCGAGCTCTGGGCCGAGGTCTCGGGCGGCGTCCTCCCGGAGGTGTTCCACACCAACGAGGGGCACGCCGGCTTCCAGGGGCTCGAGCGCATCTCCGGCCTGATCGGCGCGGGCCTGGACTTCGACCAGGCTCTCCAGGTGGTGCGGGCGAGCACGGTCTTCACGACGCACACTCCGGTGCCGGCGGGCATCGACCGCTTCGACCGCGGGATGATCGAGGAGTACTTCTCCACGGAGCTGCTCCCGGGCGTGCAGGTCGAGGACGTGCTCGCGCTGGGCGCCGAGCCGGGGGACTCCGGGACGGCGTTCAACATGGCGTACATGGGCCTGAGGCTCGCGCAGCGCTCCAACGGCGTCTCGACGCTGCACGGCGAGGTCAGCCGCTCGATGTTCTCGAGCCTCTGGCCCGGCTTCGAGACGGCGGAGGTGCCGATCGGCTCGGTGACGAACGGCGTCCACGCGGCCACCTGGACCGATCCGATCCTCCGGCGGCTCGCGGAGGAGCGGCTCGGCACCGACGACACGACGCGGGCCGACTGGGCCTCGGGTGCGCTCGGCGACACCGAGCTGTGGGCCGCGCGCCGCGCGATGCGGGAGCAGCTGGTGCGGGATGCCCGCCGCCGGGCCGCCCGCTCCTGGCGCGAGCAGAACCCGGGCGGCCTCCCGCCGGCCTGGCTCGACGAGCTGCTGGACCGGGACGTGCTCACCATCGGCTTCGCACGGCGGGTGCCGACCTACAAGCGGCTGACCCTGATGCTCCACGACCCCGAGCGTCTGCGGGCGCTGCTCACCCACCCGCAGCACCCGATCCAGATCGTCATCGCGGGCAAGTCGCACCCGGCCGACGAGGAGGGGAAGCGCCTGATCCAGCGGCTCGTCCGCTTCGCGCAGGAGCCGGACGTGCGCCGCAGGATCGTCTTCCTGCCGGACTACGACATCGCGATGGCGCAGCTGCTCTACCCGGGCACCGACGTCTGGCTCAACAACCCGCTGCGCCCGCTCGAGGCGTGCGGCACCTCCGGGATGAAGGCGGCGCTCAACGGCTCGCTCAACCTCTCGATCCTCGACGGCTGGTGGAACGAGTACTTCGACGGCGAGAACGGCTGGGCGATCCCCTCCTCCGACCGCGCGCTCGACCCGGAGGCCCGCGACACGCTCGAGGCCGAGGCGCTCTACGAGCTGCTCGAGACCGAGGTCGTGCCGCGCTACTACGAGCGCGATCACGACGGCGTACCCCGGCGGTGGGTGCGCTCGATCCGGCACACCCTCGCGACCCTCTCGCCCGAGCTCTCCGCCGAGCGGATGGTGCGCCAGTACGTCGAGGCGCTCTACTCGCCGGCCGCCGAGGCCGGGCGCGCCGTCGCCGCCGACCACTTCGAGCCGGCCAAGGAGCTGGCGACCTGGAAGCGGCGGGTCCGCGCCGGCTGGCCCGGGGTCGCGGTCGCGTCCGTCGAGTCCGGCGGGATCGACGCGGTGCCCCAGCGCGGGGACCGGCTCGCCGTGCGGGCGGGCGTGCGCCTGGGCGAGCTCTCGCCGGCGGACGTCTCGGTCGAGGTCGTGTACGGGACGACGGCCGCTGACGGCTCGCTCACCGAGGTCCGCCACCACGAGCTCGAGGTGGTCGAGGAGTCGGGTGCCGTAGTGCCGGCCGACGCGGTCGGGCGCGTGCCCTACGCCGGAGTGGTCACGCTCGACCGCAGCGGCTCCTTCGGCTACACCGTCCGCGTCGTGCCGCGGCATCCCCTCCTGGCCCGCTCCGCCGAGCTGGGACTGGCCGCCGCCGCCGGCTGACCCCGCCCGGTCCCTCTCCGCGAGATGCCGCTCCGGTGCGCCTTCCTCGGCGTCTCGCGGACCGGAGTGGGATCTCGCGGGAGGAGGACGGCGCATCGAGCGAAACGGCGCCCGGAGGAGGACGGCGGGGGAGCAGGGGTCAGCGCGCGATGTCGGCGAGGAGGGCGGCCGTCGCGGCGACGAGGTCGGCGGGGGCGAGCTCGATGTCGAAGCCCCGGCGCCCGCCCGACACGAGCACCGTGTCGTGGAGCTCGACGGTCTCGTCGATCACGGTGCGGTGCCGCGTCCTCTGCCCGAGCGGCGAGATGCCGCCGAGCACGTAGCCGGTCCGGCGCTGGGCCAGCACGGGGTCGGCCATCGCCGCCCGCCTGCCTCCGACCGCGGCCGCGAGCTCCTTCAGCCCGAGCGAGCCGGTGACGGGCACGACGCCCACCACGAGCTCGCCGTCCACATCGACCATCAGGGTCTTGAACATGCGCTCCGGCTCGACGCCGAGCGCCTCGGCCGCCTCGAGCCCGTAGCGCGTCGTGGCCGGGTCGTGCCGGTACTGGCGGGGAGTGAAGGGGACACCCGCCGCCGTCAGCGCGACGGTCGCCGGGGTCCCCGGCCCGCTCCGCGCCATCAGGCGTCCTGCTCGGCCGCCGGCCCGTGCGCGGCGAAGAGCTGCATCGAGGTGCCGGCCACGCGGATGACCTGCCCCGGCTCGAACGACTCGCCGTGCTCCAGCGGCTCCGGCTCCTCGCTGTTCCACAGGCGCGTGTAGCCGGTGACCCCCTCGCCGTCGGCGAGCACGACCGTGGTGTCCTGCTCGACGCCGTGCACCACCAGCAGGACACGGTCCGGCTCGCCCTCGACCGACGTCGAGGCCGCGAGGTACTGCAGCGTCCGGTTGGCGGCGGAGGTCCAGTCGTGCTCGCTCATCCCGCGCCCGTGGGCGTCGAACCACGTCATGGTCGTGGCGCCCGGCTCGCTCGCGTCGCCGCTGCCGTAGCGGGAGGGACGCAGCGCCGGGTGCTCGCGCCGCAGGCGCAGCAGGGTGCGCGTGTGCGCGCGGAGCGCGAGCTGCCAGTCGGCCAGGCCCTCCCAGCGCACCCAGGTCAGGTCCGAGTCCTGGCAGTAGGCGTTGTTGTTGCCGCGCTGGCTGCGCCCGGTCTCGTCGCCCGCCGTGATCATCGGCACGCCGGCCGACAGCAGCAGGGTGCCGAGGAGGTTCCGCATCGCCTTGCGCCGCGCCAGCGTGATCCGCTCGTCGGTGGTGGGGCCCTCGAAGCCGTGGTTGAAGGAGCGGTTGGTGTCGGCTCCGTCGCGGTTCGACTCGCCGTTGCCGATGTTGTGCTTGACGTTGTACGAGACGAGGTCCGCCAGCGTGAAGCCGTCGTGCGCGGTGACGAAGTTGACCGACGCGAGGGGGCCCCGCTCCGCCGAGAAGGTGTTGGAGGAGCCCGAGAGCCGGGTTGCGAAGCCGCCGATGCCGACGGGGGCCGTGCCTGCGCGGCGGGCGTAGTCGATGTCCGAGAGCCAGAAGTTGCGGGCGCGGTCGCGGTAGCGGTCGTTCCACTCCGACCACCCGGCCGGGAAGTTTCCCGTCTGCCAGCCGCCCATTCCCACGTCCCAGGGCTCGGCGATCATCTTCACGCCGGCCAGCGCCGGATCCTCGACCGCGGCCCGCAGCAGCGGGTGGTCGCTCCGGAAGTGCGCGATCTCGTCCCGGCCGAGGGTCGCGGCCAGGTCGAGCCGGAAGCCGTCGATCCCGACCTCGCCCGACCAGTAGCGCATCGAGTCCAGCGCGAGGCGCTGCGCCGCGGGCCGGCCGAAGTCGATCGTGTTCCCGCAGCCGGTGACGTCCACGTAGTGGCCCTCGGGCGTCTGGCGGTACCAGCCGGCGTCGTCGATCCCGCGCAGGCTCGACATCGGCCCGCCCGGCCCCTCCTCGGCGGTGTGGTTGTAGACCACGTCCAGGATCACCTCGAGGCCGGCCTCGTGCAGGAGCTTCACCATCCCCTTGAACTCGCGGAGCACCGCGGTCGGTCCGCCGCGCTGCGCGGTGGAGGAGGCGTACGCGGCGTGCGGGGCGAAGAAGTTCAGCGTGTTGTAGCCCCAGTAGTTGGTCAGCCCCTGCCGCAGCAGGCGCTGCTCCGACACGAACGCGTGCACGGGCAGCAGCTCGACCGCCGTCACGCCCAGATCGAGCAGCGCCGAGACCGTCGACTCGTGCGCCAGGCCGGCGTAGGTGCCGCGCAGCTCCACGGGCAGCGCCGGGTTCAGCCGGGTCAGCCCCTTCACATGCGCCTCGTAGATCACGGTGCGGTCCATCGGGGTGCCGGGCCGGGAGGAGGAGCTCCAGTCGAACGCGTCGTCCACGACGACCGAGCGCCACTCGTTCTCCGCCACCCGGTGCAGGCCCCGGGAGTACGGCTCCAGCAGGGCCCGGCGGGGGTCGAAGCGGTGCCGGGGGCCCGTCGGCCCGTCGACGCGCAGGGCGTAGCGGCGGCCGGGGGCCAGCAGATCGGAGCGCGCGGACCAGACCGCGGCGTCGTCGCGCGCCAGCGGGACCGTGCGGGTCACCCAGGTCGGATCCTTCTCGTCGTACAGCAGCAGATCGACGGCGCTCGCGCTCTGGGACCAGACCCGCAGCTCACCGCCCTGATCGTCCACGGTCACGCCGAGCCGGGCCAGGGGATCGTGAGAGGTCATGCGACTTACAGTAGTGACGGGCACCGGCTCCCTCCGTGCCCCCGACGCGGGACGAAGGGCTGCTGTGATCTACCTCGACCACGCTGCGACCACCCCGCTGCGCGCCTCGGCGCTCGCCGCGTTCGCGGAGGCGTCCGCCCACGCCGGCAATCCCTCCTCCGTCCACGGCTCCGGCCAGGAGGCGCGCCGCCGGCTGGAGGACGCCCGGTCGGCGCTCGCCGGGGTGCTCGGCTGCGAGCCGATCGAGGTGATCCTCACCGCCGGCGGCACCGAGGCGGTCAACCTCGGGATCAAGGGCCTCTACTGGCAGCGCCGGAGCGAGGACCCGGCTCGCGTCCGGGTCCTGGTCGCCGAGGGGGAGCACCACGCGACGCTCGACTCGGCCGCCTGGCTCGCCGAGCACGAGGGCGCCGTCCTCGAGTGGCTGCCTCTCGACGACGAGGGCACCCTGCGGCCGGAGGCGCTCGCCGCGGCGCTGGAGGAGGACCCCGGCTCGGTCGCCCTGGTCACGGTGCTCTGGGTCAACAACGAGATCGGGACGATCAACCCGATCGCCGAGCTGGCGGCGGTGTGCGCCCGCGCCGGCGTCCCCCTCCACGTCGACGCGGTCGCCGCCCTCGGGCACGTGCCGCTGCGGATCGCCGAGATCCGCCGCGCCTCCGGCTCCGGGCGCGGCGCGGGACTGGCCGCCGTCAGCGTCTCGGGTCACAAGGTCGGCGGGCCGATCGCGACCGGTGCGCTCGTGCTAGCCCGCGACGCCCGCGTGGTCCCGGTGCTCCACGGAGGCGGACAGCAGCGGGGCGTCCGCTCCGGCACTCAGGACGTGCCGGGCGCCGCGGCCTTCGCCGCCGCCGCGGTCGAGGCGGACGCCGAGTTGTCGGCGGAGGCGCGGCGCCTGACAGCCCTGCGGGACCGGCTCGTCGCGGGCGTCCTCGCCGCCGTGCCGGGGGCGACCCTGACCGGGCCCGCCCTCGACTCCGGACGCCGGGTCGCCAACAACGCGCACCTCGCCTTCCCCGGTGCGCAGGGCGACTCCCTCCTCTTCCTCCTCGACACCGCGGGCGTCTCCGTCTCGACCGGGTCCGCCTGCACGGCGGGGATCCCGGAGCCCTCGCACGTGGTCCTCGCGCTCGGCCGGAGCGAGGACGAGGCCCGCGGGGTGCTCCGGATGACGCTCGGCCACACCTCGACCGACGCGGACGTCGACGCCCTCCTGGCCGCGCTGCCCGGCGCCTACGCCCGCGCCGCCCGAGCCGGACTCTCGAACCGCGCGGTGCTGCCCGCCTGAACCCCTGCCGGACGCGCCCGCGGGAAACGTAGACTCGCACGGTGAAGGTTCTGGCGGCGATGAGCGGTGGAGTGGACTCGGCGGTGGCCGCGGCCCGCGCGGTGGAGGCGGGGCACGACGTGGTGGGCGTGCACCTCGCCCTGAGCAGGATGCCCGGCACGCTGCGCACCGGCAGCCGGGGGTGCTGCACGATCGAGGACTCGATGGACGCGCAGCGCGCCGCGAACGTCCTCGGCATCCCGTACTACGTGTGGGACTTCTCCGAGCGGTTCAAGCTGGACGTCGTCGACGACTTCGTCGCCGAGTACTCGGCGGGCCGCACCCCGAACCCCTGCATGCGCTGCAACGAGCGGATCAAGTTCGCCGCCCTGCTCGAGAAGGCTCTCGACCTCGGCTTCGACGCCGTCTGCACCGGCCACTACGCCTCCCTCCGCACCGCCGCCGACGGCTCCCCGGAGCTCCACCGCGCGAGCGACGAGGCGAAGGACCAGTCCTACGTCCTCGGCGTGCTGACTGAGCAGCAGCTGCGGCACTCGATGTTCCCGCTCGGCTCCACGCCGTCCAAGGCGATCGTGCGCGCGGAGGCGGCCGAGCGGGGACTCAGCGTCGCGAGCAAGCCCGACAGCTACGACATCTGCTTCATCCCCGACGGCGACACCCGCGGCTGGCTCGCCGAGCGCGTCGCCCCCGAGACCGGAGCGGTCGTCGATCGTGACGGCGCGGTGGTCGGCTCCCACGAGGGCGCTCACGGGTACACGGTGGGCCAGCGCCGGGGCCTGCACCTCGGTGTCCCCGCGCCCGACGGACGGCCCCGCTTCGTCCTGGAGGTGCGGCCGGTGAGCAACGAGGTCGTCGTCGGTCCGCGCGAAGCGCTGCGCATCGGCGAGATCGCCGGCGAGCGGTTCACCTGGGCGGGCGCCGCTCCCGAGGACGCGGACGCGCCCTTCCGCTGCGACGTCCAGATCCGCGCGCACGCCGACCCGGTCCCCGCCTCCGCGATGGTGTCGCACGTCGATGGCAGGGTGGAGCTCGTGATCACTCCGGACTCGCCGCTCGACGGCGTCGCCCCCGGCCAGACGGCCGTCGTCTACCTCGGCACCCGCGTGCTGGGCCAGTGCACGATCGACCGCACGGTCGCGGCCGACGCCGCGGTGCTCCGATGAGCGCCGTCGAGCCCGCCGCCCGCGTCGAGGAGCTGCGGGCGCGGATCCGGTCGGCGAGCGACGACTACTACGCGGCCGACTCCTCGCCGCTGTCCGACGCCGAGTACGACGCCCTGGTGCGCGAGCTCGCCGCGCTCGAGGCCGAGCACCCCGAGCTCGCCGCCGAGGACTCGCCGACGCGGACCGTCGGCGGGGTCGTCGGAGCGGGCCTCGCCCCGATCGACCACGCCGAGCGGATGCTCTCCCTCGACAACGTGTTCTCGGCCGAGGAGCTGCGCGAGTGGTGCGAGAAGACGGTGGCCTCGGCCGACCGCCCCGTCGCCTGGCTCACGGAGCTCAAGATCGACGGGCTCGCGATCTCCCTCCACTACGAGAACGGCCTCCTCGTCACGGCGGCGACCCGCGGCGACGGCCGCACCGGCGAGGACGTCACCGTCAACGCCCTCCGCGTCGCGGGCATCCCCGAGCACCTCTCCGGTGAGGGCCACCCGGCACTCGTCGAGGTCCGCGGCGAGGTCTTCATCCCCGTGGCCGCCTTCGCCGAGCTGAACGCCCTCCAGGAGACGCTGCGCGACGAGGCGGTCGAGGAGGCGCGGACCCGCTGGTCGACCCGCCCGGCCGCCACCCGCGGCGTCTTCGAGGAGGAGAAGGCGCGCACGAGCGCGTTGCGGCGCTTCCCGACCTTCGCCAACCCGCGGAACGCGGCGAGCGGCGGCCTCCGCCAGCAGCTCGACAAGAAGTCGGGTCTCGACCTGCGCGCCGGCGAGGCGCGCGTCGGCTCCCTCGCGCTCTACGTGCACGGCATCGGCGCCTGGCCGGACCCGCCGGTCGCGACCCAGTCCGAGGTCTACGGGCTCCTCTCCTCCTGGGGACTGCCGGTGAGCGGCCACAACCGCGTCTCGGCCTCGGTGGAGGAGGTGCTCGCCTTCGTCGAGCGCTACGGCCGCGAGCGGCACTCGGTCGAGCACGAGATCGACGGCGTGGTCGTCAAGGTGGACGAGCTCGAGCTGCACGACGAGCTCGGCGCCACCAGCCGGGCGCCGCGCTGGGCGATCGCCTACAAGTACCCGCCCGAGGAGGTGCACACGAAGCTCCTCGACATCGTGGTGAGCGTCGGGCGGACCGGCCGCGCGACGCCGTTCGCCCAGATGACCAAGGTGAAGGTCGCGGGGTCCGAGGTGCGCCAGGCCACGCTGCACAATGCCGACGTGGTCAAGGCCAAGGGCGTGCTCATCGGCGACACGGTCGTGCTGCGGAAGGCCGGGGACGTCATCCCCGAGGTGCTCGGCCCGGTGGTGGAGCTCCGCGACGGCTCCGAGCGCGAGTTCGTGATGCCGACGCAGTGCCCCGAGTGCGGCACCACGCTCGCTCCGGCCAAGGAGGGCGACGTCGACCTGCGCTGCCCCAACGCGGAGTCCTGCCCCGCGCAGGTCCGCGGGCGCGTCGAGCACATCGGCAGCCGCGGCGCGCTCGACATCGAGGCGCTCGGCGAGGTCAGCGCCGCCGCCCTGACCCAGCCCCTGGTGCCCGCCGAGCCGCCGCTGCGGACCGAGGCCGGCCTGTTCGAGCTCACGGTGGCCGATCTCTTCCCGATCGAGGTCGTCGTCCGCGACTCCGAGACGGGTCTGCAGAAGCTCGACGCGAAGGGCGATCCGAAGGTCGTCACGCCCTTCAAGCGCAAGCGGCAGCTCGCCAAGGACGGCGCCTTCGACCCGGAGGCGGGAGCCTTCGCGGGGGACGCCGCCTCCGTGCCCTCCACCAACGCCCTCCGGCTGATCGAGAACATCGAGCGGGCGAAGACCAAGGAGCTGTGGCGCCTGCTGGTCTCGCTCAGCATCCGGCACGTCGGCCCGGTCGCCGCGCGCGCGCTGGCGGGCTACTTCGGCTCGCTCGACGCGATCCGCGGGGCGAGCCGCGACGAGCTCGCCGCGGTCGACGGGGTGGGCGGGATCATCGCCGACGCCCTGATCGCCTGGTTCGAGGTCGACTGGCACGTCGAGATCGTCGACCGCTGGGCCGCGGCCGGAGTGCGCTTCGCCACGCCCGGCCACCCCGGTCCCGGTGCCGCGGACGCCGCCGGCGGGGTGCTCGCGGGTCTCACGGTCGTGGCGACCGGCAGCCTGGAGGGGTACTCCCGCGAGGGGGCGCAGGAGGCCATCCTCGCGGCCGGCGGCAAGGCCGGCTCGAGCGTCTCCAAGAAGACCGACTACGTCGCCGCCGGTCCCGGCGCCGGCAGCAAGCTCGGCAAGGCCGAGGCCCTGGGGCTCCGGATCATCACCGCGGCCGAGTTCCACCTCCTGGTGACGGAGGGACCGGACGCGATCGCGCTGCCGGAGGAGGCGTCCGCCGACGCTCCGGAGGAGGCCGCCGCCGGCCCGGACGGGGACGTCGCCGGCGCATCGCGCTCCGACGCCTCGCCGGAGGACGACGCCGTGCCGGAGACCGACGCCGTCCCGGACGCGGCCGCCCCGAGCACGGAGGAGCCGACCGGGCCCGATGCCTGACGCGGGCGGCGGGGAGCGGCGTGCGTTCCTGCGCCGCTCCCTCGCCGACGCAGCGTCGCTCGCGCTCGACGCCGCGGCTCGGCCCACCACCGCCGAGCGTCGGACCGCCGAGGTGCTCGGGCGGATCGACCACGTGGTCGTGCTCTCCTTCGCCGGCCGCAGCCGCGACCAGGTCCTCGGCGCGCTCGACGACACGGACGGCCCGGTGTTCACCGGCGGCACGGACGCCGTGATGACCGCGCCCGGCCCGGACGATCCTCCGGGCGCGCGCTTCGCCCCCGAGATGCTGCCGGTGCACGCGCTCCTCGCCACGGCCTTCGCCCGGGCCGACCACTGGCGCGCCGACGGCCGCGATCCGCTGCCGGCGGCCCTGCGCGCGGCCCGGGAGACCGGCACCGGCTGGGCTCTCGCGGTCGACGAGCGGCAGGGCGTCTCGACCACGCTCCTCGCCGATCCGGAGTGGCCCCACCGCGACCCGGGCGCCGCCGGCTCCCGCGGCGGGCGCCTCCTTCCCATCGACGCGCTGGCCGCCGAGGCCGCAGCCGGCACCCTGCCTCCGCTCGTCCTGGTCGAGCCGCGGTCCCTCGTCGATCCGGCCGACTTCGCCGACGCCGCAGCCGCCGGCACCGATCGATCCGCTGATGCGCGCCTCGCGGAGCAGCTGCTGCACGTCGTGTTCGACGCCGTCCGCGACGGGGAGCGGGCGGGGCGGCGGATGCTGCTCCTCGCCACCGCGCGGGGGAGCGCAGGGCGGCCCGGCACGGTGCCGGCGCTCGTGCTCGCCTCGGCCGTCCCCTCGGGTGCACGGATCGGCGTGCCGCTCGGTCCGGAGACTCCCGCGCAGCTCGTCCGCGCCCGGGCGGGCGTGCGCCGAGCGCTCGTCGATCCGCAGGTCCGAGAGCTGGCCGCACTCCTCAGCGGTCCCGACCGCCCCCTCGCGCGCTGGCCCCGCACGGCGCCGGCTTTCGCGCCGCCCGCGCCGGTCGGGCGGCGCCTCCGCGACGCGGCCCGCCGCGCGCACGTCGACCCCGAGCCGGAGGCCGGACTGCTCGCCCGCGTTCGAGCCGCCGTCCCGGGCGCGTCGCTACACTCCGAGCAGGCGCAGGCGGCGCAGGAGAGGCGGCGGAGATGATCAGCGAGCGGACTGCCTCGGAGCACGACGACGGAGCTCCCCGCTCCCGCTCGCGCCGCCGCTTCCTGGCCGGCACCGCCGCCGCCGGAGTCGGAGCCGGAGCCCTCGCCGGCGGCGCGATCGGCGCGGCCGTCGCCTCCGGCCCCCGCCGCGAGGAGGAGCCGCGACTGCCCGCCCGCACGGAGCCGGGATTCGACCACGTCGTCGTGATCATGTTCGAGAACCGCTCCTTCGACAACGTCCTCGGCCGCCTCTACGGACCGGACGATCTGCCCGCGGGCGAGAGCTTCGAGGGCCTCCTCCCCGACGAGCGGACGAACACCAGCGCCGGGGGACTGACCGTCGGCACGCACGTCTACGAGGGCGCCACCGACTCCGTGATGCGCCAGCCCGACCCGGACCCGGGCGAGGAGTACCCGCACGTCAACACCCAGCTCTTCGGCACGGTGGATCCGCCCGAGAACGCCGGCCGCACCGTCGGCGCCATGACCGCGCCCTTCAACGCGCCTGCCGACGCCTCCGCCCCGACGATGAGCGGCTTCCTCGAGGACTACGTCCAGCACCTGAGGGTGATGAAGAAGGGGCAGGAGCCCACTGCGGAGGAGGCGCGGACGATCATGGGCGGCTTCTCACCGGAGATGCTGCCCGTCTTCTCCACCCTCGCCCGCGAGTTCGCCGTCTTCGACCAGTGGTTCTGCGCCGTCCCCTCCCAGACCTTCTGCAACCGGTCCTTCCTGCACGCGTCGACCTCGCACGGCTTCGTCACCAACAAGCAGGGCGGCGGCTACGAGAAGTGGCTCGCGGACGACCTGGCCGACGCGCCGACGGTGTTCAACCGCCTCGAGGAGGCGGGGAGGACCTGGCGCGTCTACTTCGACGCGCTGCAGGTGGTCTCCTACACCGGGTTCCTGCACGCGCCGGTGCTCGAGAAGTACTGGAAGACCCACTTCTCGACGATGGACCGCTTCTACGCCGACGTGGAGAACGGCGAGCTGCCCGACTACGCCTTCCTCGAGCCGCGGCTCGTCTTCGACCACAACGACATGCACCCGCCGACCGGCGTCCTGCACGAGGACGAGGTCGACGGCACGCCCGTCTACGACAGCGCGCTGTCCGACGTCCGCGCCGGCGAGCTGCTGCTGCACCAGGTGTACTCGGCGATCCGGGAGAGCGCGAGCACGACCGGCTCGAACGCGGTGAACACGCTCCTGCTGGCGACCTTCGACGAGCACGGCGGCCTCTACGACCACGTCCCCCCGCCGTCGGCGACTCCGCCGGGCGACGGCCGCGAGGGCGAGATGGGCTTCGCCTTCGACCGGCTCGGCTGCCGCGTGCCGACGATCGCCGTCTCGGCGTACACGAGGGCCGGCACGATCGTGCACGACGAGCTGCACCACGGCGCCGTGATCCGGACCCTCAGCGCCCTGCACGGCCTCGAGCCGCTGACCGCTCGCGACGCCTCCGCCCCCGACCTCTTCGGGGTGCTGACCCTCGACGAGCCGCGGCAGATCGGCGACTGGCCGACCACGGTGCCGCAGTACCTGCCCCCGAACCCCGAGGCGGCGCCCGCGCATCCGGCGCACGTGAACCGCGACAAGCCGCTGAGCCCGCCCGCCGTCGGCCTGATGGGCCTGCTGCTGGCCCGGTACGGCGAGCCCGGCGAGGACCTGCCGACCACCTACGAGGGGGCGTACAACGCACTCCTGAAGCACGGCGCCAGCCTCTTCGGCGGCTCCTGACGGGCGGGCGGCACGGGCGGAGGCGGTGCGGGCGCGCCGAGTAGACTGGCGGCCGGAAATCCCCCCGAACCACCAGACGGAGACGCATGTCCGAGATCACGGCCGACACGGTCGCCCATCTGGCCCAGCTGGCCAGGATCGACCTCACTTCCGACGAGATCGGGAGCCTCACCAGGGAGCTCGGCCAGATCGTCGACTCCGTGCGCGCGGTCCAGGCCGTCGCCACGCCCGACGTGCCGGCGACCAGCCACCCGATCCCGCTCGAGAACGTCTTCCGGCCCGACGTGGTCGGCGAGACCCTCACGCTCGAGCAGGCGCTCTCCGGCGCGCCCGAGCACGACGGCAGCCGCTTCCAGGTCTCCGCGATCCTGGGGGAGGAGCAGTGAGCGCGCACGGCGACGAGCTCGTCCGCCTCAGCGCGTCCGCCCTCTCCGAGAAGCTGGCCGACGGCTCGGTCTCCTCGGTCGAGGCCACCCGCGCCCACCTCGAGCGCATCGACGCGGTCGACGGAGCGGTCCACGCCTTCCTCCACGTCGCGCGCGAGGGCGCGGTCGCGTCCGCCGAGGCGATCGACCGCCGGCGGGCTGACGGCGAGTCGCTGCACCCCCTCGCCGGGGTGCCTCTCGCGGTCAAGGACGTCATCGTCACGAACGACATGCCGACCACGAGCGGCTCCCGCATCCTCGAGGGCTGGCGCCCGCCCTACGACGCGACCGTCATGCGCAAGGTGCGCGAGGCCGGGCTGGTCCCGATCGGCAAGACCAACATGGACGAGTTCGCGATGGGCTCGACCACCGAGCGCAGCGCCTACGGCCCCACCCACAACCCGTGGGACCTCGACCGCATCCCCGGCGGCTCCGGCGGCGGGTCCGCCGCGGCCGTCGCGAGCTACGAGGCGCCCCTGGCCCTCGGCTCCGACACCGGGGGATCGATCCGTCAGCCCGCGCACGTGACCGGCACCGTCGGCGTGAAGCCGACCTACGGCGGCGTGTCCCGCTACGGAGCGATCGCGCTCGCCTCGAGCCTCGACCAGATCGGGCCCGTCTCCCGGACGGTCCTCGACTCCGCGCTGCTGCACGACGTCATCGCGGGCCACGACCCGCGCGACTCGACGTCGCTGCGCGACTCCTGGCCCTCCTTCGCCGACGCGGTGCGCCGCGCCGACGTGACGGGCCTCCGGATCGGCGTGGTCAAGGAGCTCGACGGCGGCGAGGGCTTCCAGTCCGGCGTGCTGGCGCGCTTCCACGAGGCGCTCGAGATCCTTCAGGGCGCCGGAGCCGAGGTCGTCGAGGTGAGCCTCCCGAGCGTCGAGCACGCGGTCGCCGCCTACTACCTGATCCTCCCCGCGGAGGCCTCCAGCAACCTCGCCAAGTTCGACTCGGTCCGGTTCGGCCTCCGGGTCACGCCGGAGGGCGGCGGCACGGTCGAGCAGGTCATGTCCGCGACCCGCGAGCAGGGCTTCGGCCCCGAGGTCAAGCGCCGGATCATCCTCGGCACCTACGCCCTCTCGGCCGGCTACTACGACGCCTACTACGGCAGCGCGCAGAAGGTCCGGACCCTGGTGCAGCGGGACTTCGACGCGGCCTTCGCGGACGTCGACGTGATCGCCTCGCCGACGGCACCGACGACCGCCTACCGCCTCGGCGAGAAGCTCGACGACCCGCTGGCGATGTACCGCGGCGACGTCGCGACCATCCCGGCGAACCTGGCCGGCATCCCCGGCATCTCCGTCCCCGCCGGCCTCGCCGACGAGGACGGGCTGCCCGTCGGCATCCAGTTCCTCGCTCCCGCCCGGGAGGACGTGCGCCTCTACACCGTGGGCGCCGCGCTCGAGGCGCTGCTCGAGGAGAAGTGGGGCCGCCCGCTCCTCGCGCAGGCCCCCGATCTGACCCACTCCGTGCTCTCCGCGACCGAGGAAGGTGCCGTCTGATGGCCTCCGCGCACACGTCCGCTCCCGAGCTGATGGACTACGACGAGGTCTTCGAGACCTTCGAGCCGGTGCTCGGCTTCGAGGTGCACGTCGAGCTCAACACGAAGACCAAGATGTTCTCGGACGCGCCGAACGAGTTCGGGTCCGAGCCCAACACGAACGTGACCCCGGTCGACCTCGGCCTCCCGGGCTCGCTGCCGGTCGTGAACGAGCAGGCCGTCCGCTACTCGATCAGCCTCGGCCTCGCCCTGGGCTGCTCGATCGCCCCGTCCAGCCGCTTCGCGCGCAAGAACTACTTCTACCCGGACCTGGCGAAGAACTACCAGATCTCGCAGTTCGACGAGCCGATCGCCTTCGAGGGCTCGGTCGAGATCGAGCTGGCCGACGGCTCGCTCGTGCAGATCCCGATCGAGCGCGCGCACATGGAGGAGGACGCCGGCAAGCTCACGCACGTCGGTGGCGCCACCGGCCGCATCCAGGGCGCCGAGTACTCGCTCGTGGACTACAACCGCGCGGGGGTCCCGCTCGTCGAGATCGTCACGAAGCCGATCTACGGCGCGGGGAAGAGCGCGCCCGAGTACGCGAAGGCCTACGTCGCGACGATCCGCGACATCGTGCTGGCGCTCGGCATCTCGGACGCCAAGATGGAGCGCGGCAACCTGCGCTGCGACGCGAACGTCTCGCTCCGCCCGATCGGCCAGGAGAAGCTCGGCACCCGCACCGAGACCAAGAACGTCAACTCGCTCCGCTCGGTCGAGCGCGCCGTCCGCTACGAGATCCAGCGCCAGGCGGCGATCCTCGCCGCGGGCGGCACGATCACGCAGGAGACGCGCCACTGGCACGAGGACACCGGCCGCACCTCCGCGGGCCGGCCCAAGAGCGACGCCGACGACTACCGCTACTTCCCGGAGCCCGACCTGCTCCCGGTCGTGCCGAGCCCCGAGCTGATCGAGGAGCTGCGCGCCGCGCTCCCCGAGAAGCCCGCCGACCGCCGTCGCCGCCTCAAGCAGGAGTGGGGCTTCACCGACCTCGAGTTCCAGGACGTCGCCAACAGCGGCCTGCTGGTCGAGATCACCGAGACCGTCTCCGCGGGAGCCGCTCCGCAGGCGGCCCGCAAGTGGTGGACCGGGGAGATCGCGCGCGTCGCGAACGCGGCGGGCGAGGACCCGGCGTCCCTGGTCACCCCGGCCCAGGTCGCCGAGCTCGCCGGTCTGATCGAGAGCGGCACGCTGACCGACCGCCTCGCCCGCGAGGTCCTCCAGGGCGTCATCGCCGGGGAGGGCACCCCGCAGGAGGTCGTCGACGCCCGTGGACTCGCGGTCGTCTCGGACGACGGAGCGCTCATCGAGGCGATCGACGCGGCACTGGCCTCGCAGCCCGACGTGCTCGCGAAGATCCGCGACGGCAAGGTGCAGGCCGCCGGTGCCGTGATCGGTGCCGTGATGAAGGCCATGAAGGGGCAGGCCGACGCCGCCCGCGTCCGCGAGCTCGTCCTGGAGCGCGCGGCCGGCTGAGCCGCTGCGCGGGGAGGTGCGGTCATGAGCGGTGGAACCGGCGACACGCCCCTTCCCGCGCGGCTCGAGCTGCCGGCGGGCGCCCTCCTGCGTCCTCTCGTCTCGAGCGACGCGGACCTCCTGCACGCGGTGATCGGCGAGCAGCGACCGTGGCTCGCGGCTCTCCTCCGCGGGGACGATCCGGCCGCCCTGCCGTCGGCGTCCCTCGGCGACGACGTACGCGGTCTCCTGCGCCTCGAGGAGGAGTCGCGTGCGGGCAGAGCGCACGCGTTCCTGCTCGTCGGCCCGGACCGCACCGAGGCGCTGGGCGCTCTGAGCGTCCGGCCCGGCGGCGGCGACTCCGCCGAGGCCTCCTGGTGGGTCGTCCCCGCCGTCCGGGGCTCGCGGCTCGAGGAGGAGCTCGACGCCTACGCGCGCCGCTGGCTCCAGCAGCACTGGCCCTTCGCCACGGTCACCACGCCCGACAACCACCCCGACGATCCCGCCTCCCTGGCCGGGGCGAACATCGTGGCGCTCGTGCCCGCCGCGCCGGAGCGCACCGCCCTCCCCGACACCGACGCCGCCTCGGCGGCGCTCCTCTGGGCGGAGTACCGCTCCGCACATCCGGGAGTCGACGAGGCGCTCCCGCCGGTCGAGGCGTTCGGCGACAGCACGGCGATGGCGGACGAGCTGCTGGGCCTCGTGCGGCGCGGAGTGAAGACGGCCACGGCGTCCCTCGCCGAGGAGGGGGCACCCGTCGCGGGCGACCACTGGATCGTCTGCGACGGCGCGGGAGCGGCGCGTGTCGTCCTCGTGACGGACGAGGTTCGGACCGGTCCGCTCGACTCCGTCGACGACGCGTTCGCCTGGGCCGAGGGCGAGGGGGACCGCACGCGCGCCTCCTGGCTCGACGGCCACCGGCGCTACTTCGCCCGCGTCTCACCGGGCGGACCCGGCGACGTGGTCTTCGAGCGCTTCCACGTGGTCTGGCCGGAGGCCGACGCCGAGCGCGCCGCCGCCTTCGCCCGCTCGGTCGGAGCGTTCCGGCCCGAGGAGCTCGACGGGACTCCCGCGCAGACCTAGGGGGTTTCCCGGATGCCCCGCTCAGGCGCCCTGCGCCAGAGTGGAGTCATGGCTACTCTCGTGCGCCCCCGTCGGGGCAGGATCATCGCCGGCGTCTGTGCCGGTCTCGCCCGCCGATTCGGCTGGAGCCCCTTCGTGGTGCGTCTCCTGTTCGTGCTCTCGTGCCTCCTCCCGGGGCCGCAGATCATCGCCTACCTCGTGATGTGGGTGGTCATCCCGAAGCAGAAGTGACCGAGGCCCCCGCTCCGAGCAGCCTCTGAGAGAACGCTCAGCACCCGGAGCGGTGGGAGGCCTACGGTGGCGGTGTGCGTCCGTCGGGCGCCGAGGAGGAGATCATGGGATTCCTGGACCGACTGCTGGGCCGCGACGAGCAGCCCGAGAGCGCACGCCGCTCGACGTACGCGCCGCCGCAGGCCGCGGACCGCAGGCCCGAGTACGGCTCCCCTCCGGCGACGTCTCCGCGCACCGACGATGAGCGTGCCATCGAGCGCTACCGCTACCTCCTCCGCACCGCGCCGCCCGAGGCGATCGAGCAGGTGCACCGCGAGGCCTTCGAGCAGCTGACCCCGGAGCAGCGCCAGCAGGTCTTCCGAGAGCTCAGCGAGGGGGCCCCCGTCGGCGACGCGCCGAAGGACGACGACCCCCGCACGCTCGCCCAGTCCGCCACGCGGAGCGAGCTGCGCCAGCCCGGATTCATGGAGCGGCGCTTCTCCGGCGGCGGAGGCATGGGCTTCGGCGGCGTCCTCGCCTCCTCGATGCTCGGCACGATCGCCGGGTTCGCGATCGGCTCGGCCATCGCGGGCGCGTTCCTCCCCGATGCGGGAGGCGACTACGCCGGCGGTGACGGCGGGGGAGACGCCTCGGCCGACGGCGGAGCGGATGCGGGAGGTGCGGACGCCTCCGGTGCGGACGCCGGAGACGGCGGCGGCTGGGGCGACTCCGGCGGCGGCGACTTCGGTGGCGGAGGCGACTTCGGCGGGGGCGGCGACTTCGGAGGCGGCGACTTCGGCTTCTAGCCTCGTTGCAGAGGGCCCCCGATCACGGACAGTGGTCGGGGGCCCTCGCTCGTTCCGGGCTAGTCCTCGTCGATCAGCATCGCCTTCACCTGGCGGCGGAGGACCTTGCCGATCATGCTCCGCGGCAGCTCGTCGACGACGGTGATCCGCTTGGGCACCTTGTAGGGCGTCAGCGCCTCCCGGACGGCCTTGCGGGCGGCTGCGACGTCGAGCTGCGCGCCCGGCTCCAGGACGACCGCCGCCGCCACGGACTCGCCGCTGCGCGGATCGGGCAGGCCGACCACCGCCACCTCCTTGATCTCGGGCAGGCGGAGCAGCACCTCCTCCACCTCGGACGGCGAGACGTTGAAGCCGCCCGTGATCACGAGCTCCTTGATCCGGTCGACGATGCGCACGAAGCCGTCCTCGTCGATCGTCGCGATGTCGCCGGTGCGGAACCAGCCGTCGCCGGTGAAGGTCGCCGCCGTCTCGTCGGGCTTGCGGTGGTAGCCCCGGAACACCTGCGGACCTCGCACGACCAGCTCGCCCTGCTCGCCGGTCGCCACCTCCGTGTCGGGATCCTCGGGGTCGACGATCCGCACGTCCGTGCCGGGCAGCGGGAGCCCGACCGTCCCGGCGCGTCGCGTCGGACCGACCGGATTGGCCATCAGGACCGGAGAGGTCTCCGAGAGGCCGTAGCCCTCGACGAGCGTGCCTCCGGTCAGCGCCTCGAACGACTCGACCAGCGCCGGGTCGAGCGGCATCGCACCCGAGATGGCGATCTCGATGCCGCGGAGGGAGACGCCCCGCTGCTGCGCGCTGCGCGCCAGGCGCTCCGCGATCGGCGGAACGGCCGGGAGGAAGGTGGCGGGGTGCTTCTTGACGACCTTCAGCACCAGCTCCGGGTCGAACTTCGGGAACAGCACCAGGCGCGCGCCCATGCTCATCGCGAAGGTGAGGCAGAGCGTCAGCCCGTAGGCGTGGAACATGGGGAGCACCGCGTAGACCACGCAGTCGCCGCGGCGGATCGTCGGCACCCAGGCGCGCGACTGGGCGGCGTTCGCCGTCAGGTTCGCGTGGGTCAGCTCGGCGCCCTTGGGCGTGCCGGTCGTGCCGCTCGTGTACTGGATGACCGCGAGGTCCTCCGCGACCGGGCGCGGGTGCGCCGGGTCGATCCGCCGGCGCAGCAGCGTCTCCCACTCGATCGCGCCGCGGACCGGCCCGGTCAGCGCGGCGCGCGACTCCCGGGCCTTCTTCAGCGGCAGGCGGAGGGCTGCGCGCATCGAGGCGGGCATCGCGCGGGTGAGGTCGACGGCGACGACTGTCTCGACGCCGAGGTCGGCCGGGAGGTCCTGCACCGTCGGCACGACGCGGTTCCAGGCGATCGCGACACGAGCACCGTGGTCCTCGAACTGGTGGCGCAGCTCGCGCGGGGTGTAGAGCGGGTTGTGCTCGACCACCACGGCGCCGAGCCGGAGGACGGCGTAGAAGGCGACGACGTGCTGCGGGCAGTTCGGGAGGACGAGGGCGACAGGATCGCCCGCGCGGACGCCCAGGCGGCGGAGGCCCTCGGCGGCCCGCTCCACCTCGTCGGCGAGCTGGGAGTAGCTGGTCGAACGGCCGAAGAACTCGAGCGCGACCTGGTGGGGATAGCGCTCGGCCGACTCGGTGACGATGTCGACGAGCGAGCCGGTCGGGAGCTCGAGCTCCGTCGGCACGCCGGGCGCGTAGCTGCGGATCCAGGGGCGGGGCGGGTGGGTGCTCACCCGCCCCACTCTAGGAGGAGGTGCCGGGGCTCAGGCTCCCTGAGCCACCGCGTCCTCGATCGGGGTGGGACCGGAGACGATCTCCCACGTCTTCGCGATGGAGGTCGGCTGCGCCAGGGCGGCGATCACCGTGGCGGCGACGTCCGCTCGGGGGATGCTCCCCTTCTCGACGGAGGTGCCGAGCGTGATCGTGCCGGTGCCCTCGTCGTCCGTCAGCCCGCCCGGACGGAGGATCGTGTAGTCGAGGCCGGAGTCGCGCAGTGCCGCGTCGGCGTCGCGCTTGGCCTCGACGTAGGCCTTCCAGCCCTCCTCCGTGTCCTCGGGGAGCGGCTCGTCCACACCGATCGCGCTGACCTGCACGAAGTGCTGGACCCCGACGATCGCGGCGGCCTTCTGGCTGAGGACGGACGCCCCCAGGTCGACGGTGCGCTTGCGCTCCGGGCCCGAGTCGGGTCCGGCTCCGGCGGTGAAGACCATGCCGTCGACGTGGCCCAGCGCCTCGGCGAAGGCCTCGGGCGTCGTGTCCTCGAGGTCGTGCACGAGCGGCTCGCCGCCCAGCCGGACGATGTCCTCGGCGTGATCGGGGTTGCGGATCACTCCGACCGACTCGTGGCCGGCGTCGTAGAGCAGGTGCAGGATCTGCTGCCCCACCTTGCCGTGGGCTCCGATGACGGCGATGCGTGTCATGGACGTTCCTTTCCTCGTCGGGGCGGGTCGCCCCGTGTTCGTGGTCCCCTCCATCCTGCCGCGGCGTCCCTGGACGCCCCCAGGCCTTGACGGCGTCCGGGCGCCGGGCCGTCAGGCGGCGAGGCTGTCGTCGCGTCCGGTGATGGCGAGCAGGCGGCTCTGGAGGGAGGCGGCGTCGTCGACCGGCACGGGCGCGGCGTAGAGGCCGCTCGCGCGCAGGGTCTCCTCCTGGGGTGCGAAGAGCTCCCAGACCGCTGCGACGAGCTCCTCGTCCAGCCGCTCGTCGCTGCCGGTCGCGCGGGCGAGGTCCCACGCGTGGACGGTCACATCGGCCGTCTGCTCCTGCAGCAGCTCGACGGCGCTGACGGTGTCGCGCCCCAGCTGCACGGTCGCCGCCGGGTCGACGGTGCGGACAGCGACGCGCAGGCGGTCGGTCACGCGGCGCCACTCGCTCCTCAGATCGGTGGCGACGGACTCGAGTCGCAGCGCCGACTCGTCGCCGCCCGAGAGGAGCGTGTGCGCGCGCTGCTGCTCGCGGACGACGTGCAGCACGAGCGCGCGCGTGTCCCACTCGGTGTCGGGCGTGGGGGCCGACCAGTCCTCGACGGCGCTCAGCCGGAGCTCGAAGGCGCGGTGGGCGCGGTCCTGCAGATCGAGCCAGCGGCTCATCTCGGCGCCGGGGCCGGTCTCGGTGGCGGTGGGGGAGTCGGGCTGCTCGTGCGTCATGGTCTCTCCGGAGCGTCGTGGTGCTCGGGTCAACCGCGAGTGGTCGGCGCTCATTCCCGGCCGGCCCGCGCGCAGCGGTCGAGCGGCCGATGTCGGTGGTGCGTGCGAGCATGTCCCGAGGCGTGGGCGAGCAGGACGGAGCGGCGTGAGCAGGCAGGACGGCGCGGCGTGAGCGAGCAGGACGGCACCGCATGAGCAAGCAGGACGGCACGGGGCGGCAGGTCACGACCGAGCCCTTCGACGACCCGCGCGCGAGCATCATGCACATCGACATGGACGCGTTCTTCGCCTCCGTCGAGCTGCTCGACCGGCCGGATCTGCGCGGGAGGCCGGTCATCGTGGGCCACCACGGAGCGCGCTCCGTCGTCACAGCGGCGACGTACGAGGCGCGCCGCTACGGCGTCAACTCGGCGATGCCCATGGCGGTCGCCCTCCGCCGCTGCCCGCAGGCCGTGGTCCTCGAGCCGCACATGGAGCGCTACCGCGAGGCCTCTCGCCGCGTCATGGCGATCTTCGACTCCTTCACGCCGCTGGTCGAGCGCCTGAGCATCGACGAGGCGTTCCTCGACGTCGCGGGTGCCCGCCGCATCTCGGGCTCGCCGTTCGCGATCGGCACCGAGATCCGCCGCCGGGTGCACGCCGAGCTCGGGCTGACCTGCTCGGTCGGGATCGCCAGCACCAAGTTCGTCGCCAAGCTCGCCTCCGGCCGCTCCAAGCCCGACGGTCTGCTGGTCGTCCCCGCCGACGGCGTCCGCGAGTTCCTCGATCCGCTGCCCGTGAGCGCGCTGTGGGGAGTCGGCGCGAGCACGGAGGAGGCGCTCGTCCGCCGCGGTCTGCGCACCGTCGCCGACGTCGCGACCACCCCGCTGCCGTCGCTGGTGTCCGCCCTCGGCGAGGCGACCGGGAGGCGCCTGCACGCCCTGGCGAACGGGGTGGATCCGCGGCCGGTCGACACCCGCCAGATCGAGAAGAGCGCCGGACACGAGATCACGTTCGCCGACGACGTGGCCGACCCCGAGCTCGTCCGTCGTGAGCTGCTGCGGCTCTGCGACAAGGTCGCCGTGCGGATGCGCCGCTCGGGAGTGCGCTGCCGCACCGTCGCGGTGAAGGTGCGCTTCGGCGACTTCAGCACCCTCACCCGCTCCCGCACGCTCGTCGAGGCGACGGACGTGGCCCGGGTCCTCTACGAGGCCTCCTCCGCGCTCCTCGAGGCGGCCAACCCGATGCGGCGGCCCGTGCGGCTGATCGGCGTGCGCGGCGAGCAGCTGGTCGAGGGCGACGACGTCGCGTTCTCCCTGTGGAGCGACTCCGACGACTGGCGCGACGCGGAGCTCGCGGTCGACGGCGTGGCCGCCCGCTTCGGCTCCGGGGCCGTGCGTCCCGCCTCGCTCCTGTCCCGGTCGGCTCCCGAGTCGGCCAAGGGGATCGACCTCAGCGACACGCTCGCTACGCGGAACCGATCGTCAGACTGATCGGGCGGTGGTCGGAGCCGTTCGGCGGCAGGACCGCGACGGTCGCGGCGGTGACGCCGTCGGCGAGCGCGTGGTCGAGCGAGACGAGCGGCAGCAGGGACGGCCAGGTCGCCGGGAAGCCGACTCCGCCCGTGCGGACGAGGCCCGCCTCCGCCAGCACGGGAGCGAGCAGGTGGTCGTCCGTCGGCGTGTTGAAATCGCCGATGACCAGTGTCCGCTCCGACGCGTCGTCTCGAAGAGCGGTGGCGAGGTTCGAGAGCATGGTGTCCCGCTCATCGTGGTCGCCCGGCCGGAACGAGGCCAGGTGCACCACGAACAGGCGAGCGCTGCCGACCGGTGTGTCGACGTCGACGGCGAGCGCGCGCTCCCAGCCGAGACCGAGGTCGAGCGGCTGCTCGTCGGTCAGCTCGGTCCGGCTCCAGACGCCGACGGTGCTCGAGACGGACGAGTACGGGTACTCGTCGGCCAGCTCGGCGTCGACCGCGTCCACGGCGTCTCCGTCGAGCTCCTGCAGCGCGATCACGTCGGGGCCGCGGGCGGCGAGCGAGGCGGCGAGCCCACCGGCGTCGCCGCTCGTCTCGATGTTCTGGCTGACGACGGTGAACGAGCCGGAGCGCACGGCCGGCGCCGGAAGCGCGACCGGCAGCACCAGCACGCCGTAGACCATCGCCAGCACGGTGACCGCGGCCGCCGTCCGGCGCGACCGGAGGGCCGCCGCGGCCGCGATGAGGAGCAGCACGAGCAGCCCCGTCCAGGGGATCCCGACCTCGAGGACCGACAGCCAGCCGATCGGATCGGGCAGTGCGCGGTGGAAGGCGAGGAAGGCGGCGAGCACGAGGCTCGCGACCGCCACCGCGGCCGAGCGCACGGGGCGGCGGCGGGTGCGGGCGGACATCCGTCGATCATGACAGCAGGTGCCCGGAGGTCCATGGACGAGTCCTGTGCGCCCCGGCGGGCCGCTTGTCGCCGCGGAGAGCCGCGGAGTACCGTCGCACCATGCCCAACATCGCAGTCTCCCTGGCCGACACCGTCACCACCGCGGGTACCGCGACGATCTACGGCGAGCCCGTCACCGTCGACGGCGTCTCGCTCGTCCCCGTCGCCCTCCGCTGGTTCGGCTTCGGCGGAGGAAGCGGCTCCGAGGACGGCCAGGAGGGCGGCGGCGGAGGCGGCGGCGCCACGGTCATCCCGATCGGCGCGTACATCAAGGACGACCTCGGCCTGCGGTTCCAGCCGAACGTTATCTCGGTCCTCGCCGTCGGCATCCCCTTCGTGTGGGTGACCGGCAAGGCCCTCGCGCGCATCATCCGCGCCCTCAAGAAGTAGCCGGAACGGCCCCGCGTCAGCTGGCGCGCTGCTGGCGCGCGGGGTACCACTTCTTCTTCGTCCGGCCGAAGCCGACGATCAGACGCTCGGCGTCGTCCGGCCGGCGGGGGTCGTAGATCACCGCGGCGGGCTCACCGGCCATCCACGCGTCCCCCCGCTTCAGCGGGTACTTCTGCGCGCGCTTCTCCACACCCTCGGCGGTCCGGTAGACGACCAGGAGCCTGCCCAGATCCCGTGCCGAATCGCGATCGCCGCGTGCCGGATCCGGCCCGACGACGCGCGCCGGCACCCGCGTGCCGTAGCTGAGCAGCTCGCGGCGGATCCGCGCACGGCGCTGCCAGAGCAGGGCCTGCAGCAGGACGATCAGCAGCACGGCCAGGACGACGACCACCGACCACGACATGACGTCTATGATTGCCGACGAACACGGGAGTCCGGTGCACCGGGCTGAGAGGAAGGCAGCAGCCTTCGACCGTCGAACCTGATCTGGGTCATGCCAGCGAAGGAACGTTTCGATCTCCTCTTACCAACCCGTGCCCTCCATTCGCTTCCACGAAAGGGCACGTCAGTGCAGAACACGAACGCGCAGAACACGAACGCGCAGAACACGAACGCGCAGAACCTCACCTCCTCCGCCCCGGCCCGGCGCGATCTGCGCTGGCGGGTCGTCGACATCGTGGTGGCGAGCGTCGTCGCCGTCGCGAGCGGGATCGTCTTCTGGGCCTGGGGCCTGGCGACGAACGTCCTCGGCCTCGCCTTCGAGTTCCTGCCCGGGCTCGGCGGGCTCCTCGGCGGCGGCTGGCTCTTCGCCGGCGTCCTCGGCGGCCTGATCATCCGCAAGCCCGGAGCCGCGCTCTACACCGAGCTGGTCGCCGCGGCCGTGTCGGCTCTGATCGGCACCCAGTGGGGCTTCACCGTGCTGATCTCCGGACTCGTGCAGGGACTCGGCGCGGAGATCGTCCTGGCGCTCTTCCTCTACCGCAGCGGCCGTCCGCTCGTCGCGATGCTGGCCGGTGCCGGTGCGGGGCTCGCCCTCGCGATCAACGACCTGCTGTCGTACTACGCCGTCAACGATGCGCTCTTCAAGACCGTCTACTTCGCCTCCTCGATCGTCTCGGGCGCGCTCCTGGCCGGGCTGCTGTCCTGGTTCGCGGTGCGGGGGCTCGCGGCCTCGGGAGCGCTGGACCGCTTCGCCTCCGGGCGCGAGGGCCGGACGGTCGAGGGAGCCGGCGCGGGCGCTCGATGAGCGGCGCTTACGTCCGGGCGCGGGGCTGGAGCTGGCGGCACGCGGGACGCTCCCGCGACGCCCTCTCCGGCCTCGATCTCGCGCTGGAGCCGGGGGAGCGCGTGCTGCTCCTCGGCCCCTCCGGCGCGGGAAAGAGCACGCTGCTGCACGCCCTGGCCGGCGTCCTCGGCGGGGAGGAGGACGGCTCCGCGGCGGGCGAGCTCGAGATCGACGGAGCCGCGCCGCTCACCCGGCGCGGTGTCGCTGGGCTCGTGCTGCAGGATCCGGACACTCAGGCGGTCCTGGCGCGGGTCGGCGACGACGTCGCGTTCGCCTGCGAGAACCTCGGCGTGCCGCGCGAGGAGATCCCCGCGCGGGTGCGGGAGGCACTCGGCGACGTCGGGCTCGACGTGCCGTTGGACCACTCCACCTCGGCGCTCTCGGGCGGGCAGAAGCAGAGGCTCGCCCTGGCGGGTGTGCTCGCCATGCGTCCGCGGCTCCTGCTCCTCGACGAGCCCACCGCCAACCTCGATCCGGACGGTGTACGCGAGGTGCGGGCGGCGGTGGAGCGCACGGCCGCCCGCACGGGGGCGACGCTGATCGTCGTCGAGCACCGGGTCGACGTGTGGGTCGGCCTCGTCGACCGGGTCGTGGTGCTCGGGCGGGACGGCGCGGTCGTCGCCGACGGCGCTCCAGTCGAGGTCCTCGATCGAACGCACGACGTGCTCCGCGCCTCCGGCGTCTGGCTGCCCGGTGACACCCCCGCCCGGCGCGGGGCGAGCGTGCTGCCCTCGCCCGCCGCCCTGAGCGCGCACGACCTCGCCATCGGCCGGCCCGTCCTCGGGCGCCGCCGCTCGACCATCGTGGCCTCGGGGCTCGAGCTCGCCGTCGACTCCGCGCGGGCCACGGCCGTGCTGGGACCCAACGGCGCGGGGAAGTCGACCCTCGCGCTCACGCTGGCCGGTCTCCTGCCGCCGGTCGCGGGGCGGGTGACCGCCTCCGAGTCGCTCCGCGCCGGTGCGGGCCCGGAGCCGATCCGCTGGACCTCGGCTCAGCTCGCCGGACGGATCGCGATGGTGTTCCAGGAGCCGGAGCACCAGTTCCTCACCGCTCGCGTGCGCGCCGAGCTCGCGCTGGGCGCCCGCGACGAGACGGAGCGGCATCGGGCGGAGGAGCTCCTGGAGCGCCTCGGCCTCGCGCACCTCGCCGATGCCAATCCGTTCACCCTCTCCGGAGGCGAGAAGCGGCGCCTGGCCGTCGCGTCCGCCCTCACCCGGTCGCCGTCCGTGCTCGTCCTCGACGAGCCGACGTTCGGGCAGGACCGCCTGACCTGGGAGGTGCTCGTCGACCTCCTCGCCGAGCAGCGCGACGCGGGCACGGCGGTGCTCGCCGTCACCCACGACGAGGCGCTGGTCGCCGCCCTCGCCGACTCGGTCGTCACCCTCGGCGCCCGCGAGGTGGTGTCGGGATGACGCTCCTCGACTCCGTTCCCGCGCGCAGCCGGATCGCCCGGGCCAACCCGGTGGCCAAGCTCCTCGCCAGCCTGGTCATCGCGTTCGCGCTCCTCCTCACGGTCGATGCGGTCTCCGCGGCGACGGCGCTGGCGCTCGAGCTGCTGGTTCTGCCCTTCGCGGGGCTCCGGGCGGGCGAGCTCGTGCGGCGGACGGCTCCCGTCTGGATCGCGGCTCCGCTCGCCGGCCTCTCGACTGTTCTCTACGGTCGCGACAGCGGCGCCGTCTTCGCGGAGTTCCTCATCGTCTCGGTCACGGAGGGATCCGTCGCCCTCGGGCTGGCCATCGCGCTGCGCGTCCTGGCGATCGGACTGCCGAGCGTGGTCCTCATCGCCACCACCGACCCGACGGACCTGGCGGACGGCCTCGCGCAGATCCTGCGCCTGCCCTCGCGCTTCGTGCTCGGCGCTCTCGCCGGCATGCGGCTCGTCGGTCTGCTCGTCGACGACTGGCGCACCCTGTCGATGGCCCGCCGGGCCCGTGGGGTCGCCGACGGCCGCGGGCCCGTCGAGGCGCTCCGCAGCCTCGCGGCCCGCACGTTCTCGCTGCTCGTGCTGGCCATCCGGCGGGGGAGCAGGCTCGCGACGGCGATGGAGGCGAAGGGCTTCGGCTCCGGCGTCCCGCGCACCTGGGCGCGGCAGTCGCGCCTCGGAGCCGGCGACCTCCTGCTGCTCGCGGGCGGAGTGCTGATCGCTGCCGTCGCCGTGACCGCCGCCGTCGTCACCGGCTCCTGGAGCTTCGTCCTGCATGGCTGAGCGGATCCTGCCGCTGACGGATCGGACGGCGGGCGACCTCGCCCGCTCCGTGATCGCGCGGCGTCGTCGGACGGTGCTGCTGGACGGACCGAGCGGCTCCGGCAAGTCGACGTTCGCGCGCGCGCTGGTCGAGCAGCTCCGTCTCGCGCCGGCGGCATCGTCGGTCGCGCTCGTGCGGATGGACGACCTCTACCCCGGCTGGACGGGCCTGGACCGGGCGTCACGGGAGACGGCCGGGACTCTCGTCCGCCCCCACGGCCTCGGCCTCGCGGCGCACTGGCGGCCCTGGAACTGGGCCGCGGGGACGACGGCCGGGCGCCGCGTCGTCCGCGAGACGCTTCTGGTGCTGGAGGGCTGCGGGTCGGCCGGCGCCGCCGCGCGTCGCTACGCCGATCTGGTGGTCTGGCTGGAGGCCGACGACGAGGTGCGGCGCGTGCGTGCGCTCGAGCGCGACGGCGAGCTCTTCGCTCCGCACTGGGACGCCTGGGACCGCGACTTCCGCTCCTACCGCGCTCGGGAGCGGCCCCGGGAGAACGCCGACCTCGTGCTGGACACGGGCGGCGGGGGAGCGGTGCGCGGCTGAGGGGTCCCCCCCGAGCGCGGCGACGAGCGGATGCCGGTGGGAGGCTCTCCCTCGGCGGCGGTCAGGCCCAGCCGAGCTCGTGCAGCCGGTCGTCGTCGATGCCGTGGAAGTGCGCGATCTCGTGGACGAGCGTGACGTGGATCTCGTCGCGCAGCGCGTCCAGATCGTCGCACGCGGCGAGGTGCGGCTCGCGGAACAGCACGATGCGGTCGGGCATCTCGCCGAAGCCGTAGCGCTCACGCTCGGTGAGGGCGACGCCGTCGTAGTAGCCGAGCAGATCCAGGGTCCCGTCCTCGGGCCGGTCCTCCACGACGAACACGACGTTGTCGAGCCCGTCGACCATGTCGTCCGGGAGCGCGTCGAGCTCGGAGATCACCAGGGCTTCGAAGGCGTCCTCGTCCAGCTCGAGCATCCGGGACCTCTCTGCGTCGGCGATCGCTGCCGGTCGCCGGATGTGCGAAGAGGCCCGGAGTCGGAACTCCGGGCCTCTTCCGCTGCATGCACAGCCACTGGGGTGAGTAACGGGGCTCGAACCCGCGACCTCCTAGACCACAACCAGGCGCTCTGCCAACTGAGCTATACCCACCAGGAGCGTGTTCCGGCGGGGTGACCCGCCGAAGCAACTGTACGAGAGTACTACATCCGCGAGGCGAACTCGTCCACGACGGCGGCCGACACGGCCTGCACCTCGGCGGTGCTCGGCCCCGGCTGCTCCACGAACACGGCACGGCGGTAGTACTGCAGCTCGCGGATGCTCTCGAGGATGTCGGCGAGGGCGCGGTGTCCGCCGTGCTTCTTGGGCGCGTTGAAGTAGATGCGCGGGAACCAGCGCCGTGCCAGCTCCTTGATCGTGCTGACGTCGACGTTGCGGTAGTGCAGGTGGCCGTCGAGACGCGGCATGAACTTCGCGAGGAAGGCGCGGTCGGTGCCGATCGAGTTGCCGGCGAGGGGGGCCTGCTGCTCCGCCGGGACGTGCTTCAGCACGTACTCCAGCACCTCGTACTCGGCCTCCGCGACGCTGACGCCGGAGGGGATCTCGACCAGCAGCCCGGAGGTCTCGTGCATCGACCGGACGAAGTCGCCCATGTTCTCGAGCGCGGCCGCGTCGGGCCGGATGACGAGGGAGAGCCCCTCGTCGAGCGGGTTCAGCTCGAAGTCGGTGACGACGACGGCGATCTCGACGAGCTCGTCGACGGAGAGGTCGAGCCCCGTCATCTCGCAGTCGATCCAGACAAGACGGTCGGGGGCGCTACTCATGCGGGGCAGTCTATCGGCGGCCGCCGACACCCGGTCCGGCCGTCCCGCTCCTCCTACACTGGACCCTCGTGATCACGCTCGCCTGCTGCCTCCTGATCGTCAACGCCGTGTGGAACGCGATCGTCTGGCCGCCCTTCCTCCGTCGCGTCCGCAAGGACCCGCGGGCGCGCGACGCGGACGGCCGCGCGACGACCTTCCTCCGCGTGCACACGGTGCTCATCGGCGTGTCGCTCGCCCTCGCCGTGGTCTCCCTGGTCGTGGGAGTGCTGGGACTCGTCCGGGGCGCCTAGGCCCCGGCGGGCGCGGCCTCTGCGCTTCGGTATCGTGGTCGCAGTCCGCCCCCGTAGCTCAGCGGATAGAGCAGGAGCCTTCTAATCTCTTGGTCGCAGGTTCGATTCCTGCCGGGGGCACCATCGGATCGGGAGCGCGCCGGTCGCCGTCCCTAGTCTTGTCCCGGTGGCGTGCGGATCAGCGTCGACGCCTCGCGCCCGTCCTTCGACCGCGTCGCGGCCTCTCTTCGGGCGGCGCTGCGCTCCTCCGAGGAGTGACGCCCGGCACCCACGGGGTTTTCCTCCGCTCCGGTGACCCTCGGACGAGGACTCGCGGTCGCTCCACCAGTAACACACCGGCAAATCGGAGGCAACACCGGCGTGTTTCCCACCCGAAGTCGTTTGAGTGTCATTCAGGCACCTAGTCTTGGGGTGTCCGGAATTACAACGACGTAACGAACGGAGGTACGACCATGCTGCTCCTCGCCATCCTCGGTGGAATCGCCGTCGCGTGGACGATCGTCGCGGCGCCCCTCGCCGTACTGGTCGGCCGAGTCGCGCGTGCACGTGATGCACACAGCTAGTCAGTACACGCACCGCCCGCACCACGGAGAAGGCCCCGATCGCACTCGCGATCGGGGCCTTCTTCTCGTGGTCGGGAGCACTCAGACCGAGCTGCGCTCCTGGCCTCGGTCGTCGTCCGAGGCGGACCGCTCGAACCGGGCCTCGTCCGCCCGGACGACCGCCTCGTCGTCGGCCGGCACGCCGTCGCGGTCTCCGTCGGCCGGAGCCGACGGCGTCGCGTCGTGCTCCGCGTCCGGCTGCGGCTCGGCGGCAGGAGCCGAGCGCTGCGGGTCGACGGGCGGCAGCTCCTCCACGGGACGCTCGCGCGACGGCACCTCCAGGCGGTCGACGTCGGCGAGCAGGCGGCGGGTCTCCTCCTGCGAGGCGTCACCGGCCGACGCGGGGAGGACGATCGTGGGCGTCTGCGGGGCTGCAGAGCCGAAGGCGGAGCCCGCGCCGACGACGACCGGTGCGACGGCGGTCGGTGCGGCGGCCGGGGGAGCGGTGCGCTGGGGAGCGGCCTCGGCGGTGCTCGCGGCCCGATCGGACGACGGAGCGGACTCGGCGGAGCGGTCTCGACCCGTCTCCGAGAAGCGCCAGCGCTCGAGGTCGGCGAGGAAGGCCTTCCGGGCGCGCCCGGGCTTGTCCCGCCACTGCACGAGGCGGTCGCGGAACTCGCCCACGCTCGCCTGCGTCTGGTAGCCGCCGGTGCTCGACGTGTGCTTCAGCTCGGCGAGCTCGTGAGCGGCCCAGTTGGCCGCGACTCCGGAGCCCTTGACGGGCAGGAGGCGCAGGTGCGTCTCGGCCTGCGCGGAAGCGCGGTCGCTGAGGACGCGCTCCGGGCTGCTGAGGACGTTCCAGGCCGAGGCGTCGACCGCGGCGTCGACGAGCGTCGCGATGACCGCGTTCTTCCGCTCGTGATCCTGCTGACGGATGAGGCGCGCGATGGACGCTCGGAAGACGGAGGCGATCACGATCGCTCCGACCACCACGGCCAGCAGGACCACACCGGCCGTGAAGACCGCCTGGTGTCCGTCGCTCGTGCGGATCCAGGACATGAACTCGTTCCACCACTGCATGGGGCGAACGCTATCCGGGGCGGTCGCCGCGGCCCGGTCGGCACGCCGCCGACCGGGCGGATCGGCGCGTCAGGCGACGCGGAAGACCTCGATCGCGTCGTCGACGCTCCAGAACTCGCCGAGCTCGGCGCCGGCGGGCATGCCCGCCCGCAGCAGCCGGGCGCGGTACCGCTCGCCGAGCGGATCCTCGACCAGCTCGATGTGACCGACCACGGCGCCCGAGCCGGTGCTCACGCGCCACAGCCGGGCGTTGACCCGGGTGAGCGTCGGCGGGGTGCGGGTGGCGTGCAGCGTGGACAGGGACATCGGTTCCTCCTGCTCGAGTCTCGGAGCACCCACCGGCCGAGTGCTGTCGCAGACTACGGCCGACCACCGACATCCCCGCCGGGGCGTCAGCGCAGGGTCGTGCCGTGCACCGCGAACTCCTCGATCGCGTCGATCTCCTCCTGCGAGAGGGGGCCGGCGTCCAGCGCGGCGACGTTCTGCTCGAGCTGCGCGACGCTCGACGCGCCGATGATGGCGCTCGTGACGGTGGGCACCCGGAGCACCCAGCTCAGGGCGAGCTGGGCCAGCGACTGGCCGCGCTGCTGCGCGATCGCGTTCAGGCCGCGGGCGCGCGTCAGGTACGCCTCGTCGATCCGGTCGGAGGAGAGGAAGCGCGACGTCGCCGCACGGGACCCCTCCGGCACGGTGCCGTCGAGGTAGCGGTCCGTCAGGAGCCCCTGCGCCAGCGGCGAGAAGACGATGCAGCCGGTGCCGAGCTCGTCGAGCACGGGGAAGAGGCCGTCCTCGGGTCCGCGGTCGAAGAGCGAGTAGCGGGGCTGGTGCAGGAGGAGCGGCACTCCGCTGCCCGCCAGTGCCGCCTGCGCGGCCCAGGTCTGCTCGGGCGAGTAGTTCGAGATGCCGGCGTAGAGCGCCTTGCCCGACTCCACCGCCGAGACGAGAGCGCCCATGGTCTCCTCGATCGGAGTCTCCGGGTCCGGCCGGTGCGAGTAGAAGACGTCCACGTAGTCGACGCCGATCCGCTGCAGGCTCTGGTCGAGCGAGGAGAGCAGGTACTTGCGCGAGCCGCCGTCTCCGTACGGGCCGGGCCACATGTCGTATCCGGCCTTGGACGAGATGACGATCTCGTCGCGGTACGGGCGGAGGTCCTCCGCGAGGATGCGGCCGAAGGCCGTCTCGGCGGCGCCGTAGGGCGGTCCGTAGTTGTTCGCGAGGTCGAAGTGGGTGACGCCCAGGTCGAACGCGCGGCGGAGGATCGCGCGCTGCGTGTCGAGGGAGCGGTCGGATCCGAAGTTGTGCCAGAGGCCCAGCGACAGGGCGGGCAGCAGCAGGCCGCTCCGTCCGGTGCGTCGGTAGTCCATGCGGTCGTAGCGGGCGGGGGCGGCGTCGTAGCTCACGCCGCGACTCTATTGCAGGGGGCGGATCCGCGGAATGCAGGGGGCGGTGAGCGTGTTGGACCGACCGACGCCGCCGGCACCCCGGACGCGTCGACGCGACAGGAAGTGAGTCACACGCAATGCGCACATTCGTACTCGCCGGAGGATGCTTCTGGTGTCTGGACGCCGTCTACCGCGTCCTCGACGGCGTGACCGACGTCGTCTCCGGCTACACCGGCGGCCGCACGACCGAGCCCGACTACGAGGACGTCTGCTCCGGGCGCACCGGCCACGCCGAGGCCGTCGCCGTCACCTTCGACCCCGAGGTCATCCCCGAGCAGGTCGTCCTCGACGTCTTCTTCACCCTGCACGACCCGCGACAGCTGAACCGCCAGGGCAACGACGTCGGCACGCAGTACCGCTCGGCGATGTTCTACTCCTCCGACGAGGAGAAGGAGCTGTTCGAGACCGCGCGCGACCGTGCGTCCGAGTGGTGGGACGGCCCGATCGTCACCGAGATCTCGCCGCTGGGCGTCTACTACCCCGCCGAGGACTACCACCAGGACTTCTTCGCGAAGAACCCGGGCCAGGGCTACTGCATGGCCGTCGCACTGCCCAAGGTGAACAAGATCCGCAAGTCCTACTCGAGGTACATCACCGCGTCGTGACGCTCCTCCACAGGGGACGATCCGCTCGTCCTCTCCCCAGAAGGGCCCGCTTCCACCTCGGAGGCGGGCCCTTCGTCGCGACACTGGCCCTGCGGCGCCCGAGCGGTACCAGCCCCCTCCGCCCGGGCGCCGTGCCCGTCGCAGCCGCGGCGGGACAGGAGTAGAGAGGACACGACCATGACCGACACGCTGACCGTCATCGGGACCATCGGCACCGAGCCCCGGAGCATCGACACCTCCAGCGGCACCGCGATGACCAGCTTCCGGCTCGCCTCGACGCAGCGGCGCTACGACCGCTCGGAGCAGCGCTGGGTCGACGTCTCGACCAACTGGTACACCGTCACCGCGTTCAACGGCCTGGCCGGCAACGCGCTGTCCTCCCTGTCGCGCGGCGACCGGATCCTCGTCACCGGGCGGCTCGGGGTGAGGGCCTGGGAGGCGGGAGGCAAGGCCGGTACCGATGTGGTCCTCACGGCCGAGGGCATCGGGCACGACCTCGCCTGGGGGACCAGCAGCTTCACGAAGACCGTCGGGCGCGCCTCTGCTCCCGCCCCTGCCGCCGAGCCCGCGTGGAGCGAGGAGGCGCCGCGCGAGGGCGCCGCGGCGGGGGACTGGGGCGCGTCGGGCCATGACCGCGGTGATGCCGCGCCCGAGCCGCCGGTGGCGGCGGGCGTCGGCGGAGGCGCTCCCGGTCTCTCGGTAGGATCCGGGGAGACCCCGTTCTGATCCGGGGGACCGGAGCGAGAGCCGTCCCGGTCGGGAGGAGTCGGGCGTGACACGGAACCGAGCGGCCCGCATCGCGCTCGTGCTCGGCGGTCTCGCCGTCTGCCTCTCCGGCTGCACGTCGCCGTCGGCGCCGGACCCCGTGGTGTCCTCCTCCGCGGCCGAGGCGCCGGCACCGGCGGAGTCCACCGCACCCGTCGCCTTCGTGCCGGGCGGGACGACGGAGCAGAACCTCCCCGTGTTCGAGCAGACCCTTCGCGCGGCGGCCGAGCCCGATCCGGACGTGAGCGGCTCCAGTGTGGTCGACGCGCTCGTCGCGGCGGGGTTCTCCCGCGAGTCGATGCAGCTGACAGCGGACGAGACCTCGGTCGGACTCGACGCGGACTCGGTGCAGGTCTCCGTCAAGCTCGGGGAGTCGTGCCTCATCGGCCAGTACGGCCCGAAGAGCGGCGGGGTGCGGGCGGTGATCGCGGCACCGATCGCGACCGGCGCCTGCCTGGTCGGCCGAACCGTCCCGATCCAGGGCTGACGCGCCGGCCTCGACCGGGAACCGCTCCGCCATGCGCCCCGGTCGAGGTCGTAAAGGACGAAAGGATCCTCGACAAGGCCCCTCGCCCGTCGAGTCCGAGAGAGCCCGGTGTTCGCTCGTCGCTCCTGCAGGACCACTCCGACCGGTGCGGATCCGAGCGTGAGCACAGCCTCGTGCGGGCGGACCGGTCGAAGATCCCGGTGGTCGGCGGCGCCCTCCCCTCCCCGGGACGCCGCTCAGCACGGTTAGGCTGCCCAGACCGACACGTGTGCCCCAGCGCGGGCACCGCGACGGACGTGCCGACAGGAGTGCTCGGCACGAGGACCACGACGAGGGGGAACTCGCCATGACCACATCCCGACCGCAGACGACGACGCGAGCGAGGTGGAGGCGCGCCGCCATCGCGGTCGCGAGCACGGCAGCCGTCGTTCTCGGAGTGACGACAGGAGCCGGAGCGGCTGCCGCCGAGCAGGAGCGTCTGTCCGCGCAGGTCAGTCCCTATAACTGGTCGACGACGGAGACCTTCTCGGCCGCCCAGACCGCTGCCGTCGCGGGCGACGTCACCGGGCTCGACGTCACGCTCTCCGACTCCGCTCGGCCGACGGGACCGTACCCGGCGTTCACGACCTACAACTGGGCCATCGGTGACTACGACCTCGCCGGGTCGGCGACCCTCGCGTCCGGGAGTCGCAGCTTCCGCATCGACCTGAAGCAGCCCCTCGCCTCGTTCGGCAGTGGAACCGTCGCTCTGCAGATCACTGCGCAGAAGCAGCCGATCAAGAACCCCGAGGAGCCGATCGGCCAGCCGGTCGACAGCGGCTACGAGCTGACCACGTCGGCCACCCTCTCCGTCGCCGAAGCCTCCGGCAGCGGCGGCGTCGGCGGGGTCGACCTCAGCGGGACCGCGCAGACGCTGCAGCGGAGCGCCGCGTACTTCGCGTACAAGAAGGACGTCGACGTCGTGGAGGTCAAGGGCGGCGACACCGTCGTCCTCGAGTCCAACCGGGACGGCTTCTACGACCTCCAGGGGCTCGCCGCCTACGTCGGTCCCAGCAGGACCGAGCGGATCCCCGCCCAGGTGGTCGCGGACAACGATCAGTCCAAGGTCACCGTGACGATCCCGTCCAGCGCCTACGACGCCTACAAGGACCGCGTGAGCAGCCTGCTCCAGGTCACCGGCATCAGCAACGGCAGGGTGGAGCAGCCCCGCGGAGCGACCATCACGTCGGACGCCGCGGTCCGCGTGACAGGAAGCGGAGCCACCACCCCGCCGGTCACGCCGATCCCGACGGCCACCGCGACCACCCCGCCGGTCACGCCCGCGCCGACCACCACTCCGACGGCCCCGCCCGCCGGCTCGCCGGTCGTCTCGCGCATCTCGGGCACCGACCGTCAGGGCACCGCGGTCGAGGTGTCCAAGCGCACCTTCCCGGCGAACGTCCCCGTCGTCTACGTCGCCACCGGGCAGAACTTCCCGGACGCGCTCAGCGCCGGACCCGCCGCGGCCAAGGCGGGCGGGCCGCTGCTCCTGGTCGACCGCGACTCGATGAGCCAGGTCGTCCGCACCGAGCTGACGCGTCTCAAGCCCGCGAAGATCGTCGTCGTGGGCTCCGAGCTCAGCGTCGGCAGCCAGGTCTACAGCGACCTGGCCGCGTATGCGCCGAAGGGGAAGACCACACGCATCGGCGGAGTCGACCGCTACGACACCTCGAAGCTGATCCTCCAGGACGCCTTCAGGGGCGACTCCTCGATGGCCTGGCTGGCCACGGGCGAGAAGTTCCCCGACGCCCTGAGCGCCAGCGCCGCAGCCGGCGCGAATCGCGCTCCGGTGGTGCTGACCAACGGAACCGGCTCCACGGTGGACCCCCTCACCCAGCAGATCATCAGCGGCCTCAAGGTCAGTAGCTTGACGATCGCGGGCTCCTCGCTCTCGGTCAGCGCCGGCATCGAGCGCTCGATCACGGGCCCGATGATCACCCGCATCGGCGGGACCGACCGGTACGACACCTCGGAGAAGCTGAACAAGGCGGCCTTCACCTCGGCGAAGACCGTCTACCTCGCGACCGGTGAGAAGTTCCCCGACGCCCTGGCCGGAGCCACGGCGGCGGGCTACACCGGGAGCCCGCTCTTCGCGGTCCAGCCCACCTGCGTGCCCCGGGCGGTCCTCGCCGACATCACCGCGTCCAAGGCGACGCAGGTGATCCTGCTCGGCAGCACGGACACGCTGTCCGAGGCGGTGGAGCGCCTGACGCCCTGCAGCTGATCCGCACCGTCGTCCGCTGACGCGATCCGCCCTCCCCACCGGCCCGGCCGGAGCGGAGGGCGGTCCGCGTTCAGGCGCTCCCTCCGACGCGGACCGGCGAGTTCCCGTTATCCTCGACTGGTGCGGACGGTCCCGCGGCCTGCGCTCCGCGTCGGCCGGGGCCCGGCGTCCCGCCCCGGTCCGAGCCTCCGTCAGCGCCTCCGCGCGGAGCAGGGGACCGGCGGGCGACCCGACTCCGCGCAGACCGACGGACTTGAGGACTGGGCATGGCTGAATACATCTACTCGATGGTGCGCGCGCGGAAGGCGGTCGGCGACAAGCTGATCCTGGACGACGTCACCATGTCGTTCCTGCCGGGAGCGAAGATCGGCGTGGTCGGGCCCAACGGCGCCGGCAAGTCGACGATCCTGAAGATCATGGCGGGGCTGGACACGCCGAGCAACGGCGAGGCGCGGCTCAGCCCGGGCTACACCGTCGGCATCCTGATGCAGGAGCCCGAGCTCGACGAGACCAAGACGGTACTCGAGAACGTCCAGGAGGGCGTGGGCGAGATCAAGGGCAAGATCGACCGCTTCAACGAGATCTCCCTCGCGATGGCCGACCCGGACGCCGACTTCGACAGTCTCCTCGCCGAGATGGGGACCCTGCAGGAGGCGATCGACGCCGCCGACGCCTGGGACCTGGACTCGCAGCTGGAGCAGGCGATGGACGCGCTGCGCACCCCGCCGGGGGACTCCCTCGTCACCAACCTCTCGGGTGGCGAGAAGCGCCGCGTGGCGCTCACCAAGCTCCTCCTGCAGAAGCCCGACCTGCTGCTGCTCGACGAGCCCACCAACCACCTCGACGCCGAGAGCGTGCTCTGGCTCGAGCAGTTCCTCTCGAAGTACCCCGGCGCCGTGCTCGCCGTCACCCACGACCGGTACTTCCTCGACAACGTCGCGGAGTGGATCGCCGAGGTCGACCGCGGCCACCTCTACCCCTACGAGGGCAACTACTCGACGTACCTCGAGAAGAAGAGCGCCCGCCTGGAGGTCCAGGGCAAGAAGGACGCCAAGCTCGCCAAGCGGCTCACCACCGAGCTCGACTGGGTGCGCAGCAACGCCAAGGGCCGTCAGGCCAAGTCGAAGGCGCGCCTGGCGCGCTACGAGGAGATGGCGGCCGAGGCCGAGAAGACGCGCGTGCTCGACTTCGAGGAGATCGTCATCCCGGTGGGCCCCCGTCTGGGCTCCCAGGTCATCGACGCGAAGAAGCTGCACAAGCAGTTCGGCGAGCGCGTCCTCATCGACGACCTCAGCTTCACGCTGCCCCGCAACGGCATCGTCGGCGTCATCGGCCCGAACGGCGTCGGCAAGACAACGCTCTTCAAGACGATCGTGGGCTTCGAGCCGCTCGACTCGGGCGACCTGAAGATCGGCGAGACGGTCGACATCTCCTACGTCGACCAGAGCCGCGGCGGCATCGACCCGCAGAAGAACCTGTGGGAGGTCGTCTCCGACGGGCACGACTACATCACCGTCGGGAAGACCGAGATCCCCTCCCGCGCCTACGTCTCGCAGTTCGGCTTCAAGGGCCCGGACCAGCAGAAGAAGGCCGGCGTCCTCTCCGGTGGCGAGCGGAACCGCCTCAATCTCGCGCTGACGCTCAAGCAGGGCGGCAACCTGCTCCTGCTCGACGAGCCCACCAACGACCTGGACGTCGAGACCCTGGGCAGCCTCGAGAACGCGCTCCTCGAGTTCCCGGGCTGCGCCGTGGTGATCACGCACGACCGGTGGTTCCTCGACCGGATCGCGACCCACATCCTCGCCTACGAGGGCACCGAGGAGGATCCGGCCAACTGGTACTGGTTCGAGGGCAACTTCGAGGCGTACGAGGAGAACAAGATCGAGCGCCTCGGCCCGGACGCGGCGAAGCCGCACCGCTCCGCGTACCGCAAGCTCACCCGCGACTGATGCGCCTGCACGTCGCCATCCCGCTGCGCTGGTCGGACTTCGACGCCTACGCGCACGTGAACAACGCCGAGATGCTGCGCCTGCTCGAGGAGGCGCGCATCCAGGCGTTCTGGAAGCCGGACTCGCCGCAGCCCGGCGGGATGGCGACGGCGGTGCTCGACGCACGGCCGGGCGCCGAGTCGATCAGCCTCATCGCCCGGCAGGAGATCGAGTACCTCGCGCCGATCCCGTACATGCGCGCGCCGATCGACGTGGAGCTGTGGATCGGGCGGATCGGCGGGGCGAGCCTCGAGGTCTGCTACGAGCTCTACTCGCCCGCCGGCGTCGTCCCGCGGGTGCTCTTCACGAAGGCGGCCACCACTCTGGTGCTGGTCACGGCCGCGACGGGCAGGCCCCAGCGCATCCCGGAGGAGCTCCGCGAGGCGTGGGGCCCCTACGTCGAGGAGCCCATCACCTTCTCGAAGCGGGGCTGAGCTCAGCCCAGGGGGACGCGGACCATGCCCTCCTGGGCGACGCTCGCCACGAGCGCGCCCTCCTGCGTGTAGATGCGCCCGAGCGAGAGGCCGCGTCCGCCGGACGCGCTCGGCGCCTCCTGCACGTAGAGGAGCCACTGGTCCACGCGCGCGGGGCGGTGCCACCACATCGCGTGGTCGAGGCTCGCGATCCGCAGGCCGGGCGTCGTCCAGGCCGCACCGTGCCGGCGGAGCGTGGATTCGAGGATCGTGTAGTCGCTCGCGTAGGCGAGGGCGGCGCGGTGCAGCATCGGATCGTCCGGCAGCGGTCCGAGCGAGCGCATCCACACGCTCTGGTGCGCGACCCGCTCGGGGTCGGCCCGGAGGTACACCGGCTGCTCGACGTGCCGCACGTCGAAGGGGCGCTGCGTGGCCCAGAAGCTGCCGACCGGGTGGTCGACCCCCGCGAGGATCTCAGCGGTGCTCGGCAGCGACTCCGGGTCGGGGATCCCCTCCGGCATCGGCGCCTGGTGGTCGAGGCCCTCGTCCTCGGTCTGGAACGAGGCGATCATCGAGAGGATGGGGCGTCCGTTCTGGTAGGCCTGCGTCCGACGGGTGCAGAAGGAGCGGCCGTCGTGGATCCGGTCGACCGAGAACGTGATCGGCAGGGAGACGTCCCCGGGGCGGAGGAAGTACCCGTGCATCGAGTGCACGGAGCGCCCCTCGACGGTGCGACCGGCCGCGATGAGCGACTGCGCGAGGACCTGGCCGCCGAAGACCCGCCCCTCGGGCATCCACTGCGAGGGACCCGTCGAGATGTCCTCGCTGGTGCGGGCGCCGGTGTCCGTCAGGTCGAGCGCGGTGAGGAACGAGGACAGGGGATCGGGCACGGTACCTCCGGGGTGTCGGGCGGTGGGGCGAGCGGCCTCGGGTAAGTTTATCGACGCGATGAGTTCGTCCTTCTCCCTGGCGGATCCGCCCAGCCTGTCGGATCTGCGCGTCTTCCTCGGCCGTTCGGCCCGGGTCGAGGACGGTGCGGTCCGGCTCCTCGCCGACGACCACGTGCTGGCCGCCTACACCGCGATCCTCCAGCCCCGCGGTCTGCTCGACCGCTCCGCGACCGTGCTGGGCCTGCGCGTCTTCGCGCTCGACGAGCCCGCCGGTTTCGACCGGGTCGTGCCGATCCGTGCGCTGTCGGACCGCCTCGCCCGCCTGCAGTGGGAGCCGGGCGGAGCGGACGGCAAGCCGGTCATGCTGCCCGACGGCGACGACGCGACGGCGGGACCCTGGGCGGGCGTCTCCCCGCCCCGCGGCGGCTGGACCCGGCGCGAGCCCGTGGACCCGGGCTTCCTGGAGCGCGTCGCGCGCGAGGGGATCGACGAGATCGCGGCGGCCGTCGGCTCCGAGACGGGCGAGCAGATCGTCGGCCGCGTGCGGTCGAGCGTCTGGGGCCGCCCGCTCGACGGCCTCGAGGACGTCCCGGCGGGAGCGGCGTTCGCCCTCTTCGCGCTCGGGTTCCTCGGCGCCGACGACCCGGTCGCCCTGCTCGAGAGCGGCGCCTGGCGCCGCCTCACCTCACGGCGCGGACACGTGCTGGTCCGCACCCCGGGCTGAGCGGCTACTCCTCGAAGGTGTTCACCATCGCGTGGGCGGCGCGCTCCAGGTAGTCCCAGAGCAGGGCGTCGTCGGCCGGAGCGAGCTCGAGATCGTCGACGGCCGTCCGCATGTGCTGGAGCCAGTGGTCGCGGGCCTCGGGGTTGATCCGGAACGGCTGGTGCCGCATCCGCAGGCGCGGGTGGCCGCGCTCCTCGCTGTAGGTGCCCGGGCCGCCCCAGTACTGCTCGAGGAAGCCGGTCAGCCGCTGGATCGCGCCCTCGAGGTCGTGCTCGGGGTACATCGGCCAGAGGACCTCGTCCTCGCGGACGCCCTCGTAGAAGCGGCGGACCAGGCGCTCGAACGTCGGCCGGCCGCCGATGTGCTCCCAGAAGCTGCGCAGCGGAGGCGTGCCGCCGATCTGCAGGCCGCTCACGAGCGCGCTCCCGTCGGGCCGGAGGTGCCGCCGCCGTCCTGGGGCGGCGTCCCGCTCCCGCGCCGCAGCGCGCGGGGGAGTCGCACGGGCTTGCCGTGCTCGGTGCTGATCGTGGGGGAGGGCGTGGTCCGCGGCGGTTTGGCGCCTCCGACGCTCGTCGCCCCCTCGAAGCCCTCGAGGACGACGGTGGTCAGCGAGGGGAGCTTCACGTCGAGCGCGTCGAGCGACTTCTTCAGGCGCAGGCGCAGCTCGCGGGCGACGTCGTCCTTGGCGGTGGTGCGGGTCTTGACCACGACCCGGATGACCAGGGCGTCGTCGGCGATGGACTCCAGGCCCCAGAGCTCGGGCTTGTCGATGATCCGGGCCCGCCAGCGACTGCTCGCCGCCAGTTCGTTCGCGGTCGCGAGGACCGTGGACTGCACCTGCTCGAGGTCCGTCTCGTAGGGCACGGCCAGGTCGACGATGACGCGCGACCAGCCCTGCGACATGTTCCCGACCCGGACGATCTCGCCGTTGCGGACGAACCAGAGGGTGCCGTTGACGTCGCGGATCTGCGTCACCCGGACGCCGACCGACTCGACCACGCCCGTCGCCTGCCCGGTGTCGACGACGTCGCCGACCCCGAGCTGGTCCTCCGCGACCATGAACAGCCCGTTGAGGACGTCCTTGACGATGTTCTGCGCGCCGAAGCCGAGGCCCGCGCCGAGGGCGGCCGTCAGCAGGGCGAAGGAGCCGATGAGGTCCTTGTCGATCGTCGTCACGATCATGACCAGGGCGATGACGACGATCAGGATCGAGCTCAGGTTGTTGAGGATCGACCCGAGCGTGCGCGTGCGCTGCACCACCCGCACGGCCGCGAGCGGCGACGCGGCGATCGACTGGGTGTCCTCGACGCGCTGGCGGCGCTTCACTCCCGACACGATCTGGTCGACGACGCGGCCGATCACGAAGTGGGCGATGACGCGCACCAGCAGCGCGCCCAGCACGATCCCGAGGATCGCGACCACCTTCCAGAAGGGCTCGGACTCGAAGAAGGAGACGGTGGCGGCGACAGGGTCCGGGGTGGAGGTCTGAAGAAGCAGCATGACCGCTCCAGGCTACGGGACGCCTCCCTCCGAGACGGGTGCACGAGCTCCGCGCGCGTATAGATTCGAGTCGGGTCCGCTCGGGCCCGGACACCGCCCTGGGAAGGACGCCCGATGCTCCACTCCACCCGGACTCCCGCCGAGAAGCGCCGCCTCTTCCGCGAGCGCCTCGCCTCGGGCGAGCTGCTGCAGCTGCCCGGCGCGTTCACCCCGCTCTCCGCGCGCCTCATCGAGGCGAAGGGCTTCGACGGGATCTACGTCTCGGGCGCCGTGCTCTCGGCCGAGCTGGGGCTGCCGGACATCGGGCTCACCACGCTCAGCGAGGTGGCCGGCCGCTCGCAGCAGATCGCGCGCCTGACCGACCTGCCCGTCCTCGTCGACGCGGACACCGGCTTCGGCGAGCCGCTGAACGTCGCTCGCACGGTGCAGATGCTCGAGGACGCCGGAGTCGCGGGGCTGCACATCGAGGACCAGGTGAACCCCAAGCGCTGCGGGCACCTCGACGGCAAGGCGGTCGTCGACGAGGCGACCTCGGTGCGGAGGATCGCGGCGGCCGTCGACGCGCGCCGCGACTCCGACCTGGTGATCATGGCCCGCACCGACATCCGCGCCCTCGACGGCCTTCCGGCCGCGATCGACCGCGCCAAGCGCCTCGTCGACGCCGGAGCCGACGCGGTGTTCCCCGAGGCGATGCGCGACCTGTCCGAGTTCGAGGCCGTGCGCGCCGCGATCGACGTGCCGATCCTCGCCAACATGACCGAGTTCGGCAAGAGCGAGCTGTTCACCGCGCAGCAGCTCGCCGACGTCGGCGTGAACGTCGTGATCCACCCGGTCTCGCTGCTCCGGATCGCGATGGGCGCCGCGATGCGGGCACTCGACGCCCTCAAGGCGGAGGGCTCGCTCCGCTCGGAGGTCGCGGGCATGCAGACGCGCGCCGAGCTCTACGAGCTCCTCGACTACGCCTCGTACAGCCGCTTCGACGAGGGCGTCTTCGACTTCTCGCTCGCCGACCACTACGGCGCCTGAGCGCGCCGACCCGCACGAACCGGCGGCGCTCCCCGGTGCCGCCGCCCGCCTCTCGCGAAGGAGCGAAGGATGAGCACGACCGATCAGGACATCCGCAAGGGACTCGTGGGGGTCGTCGTCGACACGACGGCCGTCTCGAAGGTCGACCCGGCGTCGAACTCGCTGCTCTACCGCGGCTACCCCGTGCAGGAGCTCGCGGCGGGGACCTCGTTCGAGGACGTGGCCTGGCTGCTCTGGCACGGCGAGCTCCCCACTGCGGAGGAGGCGGCCGGGCTGGCCGCCGTGGAGCGGGCCCACCGCGCCCTGGCCCCCGAGGTGCGCACCGTGATCGACCTGCTGCCGCTGTCGGCGCACCCGATGGACGTGGTGCGGACGGCGGTGAGCGTCCTGGGCGCGCTCGAGGAGGATCCGGACGCCGACGCTCCCGAGGCCGTGCTGGAGCGCTCCGTGCGGCTCTGGGCGGCACTGCCGGCGATCGTCGCCTACGCTCAGCGCCGCCTGCGCGGCCTCGAGCCGATCGATCCGCGCGACGACCTCGACTACTCCGAGAACTTCCTCTGGACGACCTTCGGCGAGGTGCCGGAGCCGGTCGTCGTCGACGCGTTCCGCGTCTCGCTGGTGCTCTACGCCGAGCACTCCTTCAACGCCTCGACCTTCACGGCCCGCGTCGTGACGTCGACGCTGTCGGACGTCCACTCCGCCGTGACCGCCGCCGTGGGAGCGCTCAAGGGACCGCTCCACGGCGGGGCGAACGAGGCCGTGCTGCACGTGCTCGACGAGGTCGGCACCGGACCGGAGGCGGACCGGCGGTCCCGCGAGTGGCTCGCCGAGGCTCTCGGACAGCGCCGGAAGGTCATGGGGTTCGGCCACCGGGTCTACAAGTCGGGCGACTCGCGGGTGCCGACCATGGACGCCGCTCTCCGGCGGCTCGCCGAGCACGAGGGGGCCGGCGAGATGATGGAGCTGTACGACGCCCTGGCCGCGGCGATGGCCGAGCGGACGGGCATCCTGCCGAACCTCGACTACCCGTCCGGCCCCGCCTACCGGCTGATGGGCTTCGACACCGGGATCTTCACTCCGCTGTTCGTCGCCGCGCGGGTGGTGGGCTGGACGGCCCACGTGATCGAGCAGCGGGGCTCGAACGCGCTCATCCGGCCGCTGTCCGCCTATGACGGGCCGGAGCGCCGCTCGGTCCCGCAGCGCTAGGCGCCGGGAGCGGGGAGAGCCGCCCGGTCCGGCAGCGCCGAGCGCCGGGGACCGGGCGGCTCACTGTCAGCCCCGGGTGTCGCGCTCCTGGGCGCGGAGCGCACGCTCCACGCCGGCCAGGTTCTCGATCACGAGTCGGCGCAGCGCCGGGACCTCCGGGTTCGCGTCGAGCCAGGCGCGGGTGGCGTCGACGATCTCCTGCGAGGGCGCGGCGGCCGGGTAGAAGCCGACGACCAGGTACTCGGCGATCTTGTAGCTCTTCGACTCCCAGAGGGAGCGGAGGGCGTCGAAGTAGACCGGGACCATCGCGTCGAGCAGGCGCGGGTCGGCGGCGCGCTGGAAGCCCAGGCCCGTCGAGCGGACGATCGTGTTCGGGGCCGAGTCGTCGGCCGTGACGGAGTCCCAGGCCGCGCGCTTCGCCTCCGCGGTCGGCAGTGCGGCACGGGCGTGCGCGGCCGACTGCTGGCCGGTCGCCGTGTTGTCCGAGGCGAGCGCCGCGTCGATGTCGTCAGCGCCCGCACGCCCGCCGGCGACGAGAGCGATCAGCAGCTCCCAGCCGAGGTCGGTGTCGATGTCGAGGCCGTCGAGAGCGGTGGAGCCGTCGAGCAGCGCCTGCACGGCCTCGAGGTGCGCCGGGGTGGACGCGATCGCGGCGAAGAACTTCACGAACTGGAACTGCGCGTCGCTGCCCGGCTCGGCGCCCTGCGCGAGCGTCCACAGCTGATCGCCCGCCTCCTCGACGACCTCGGCCCGGTACTCCGGAGCGACGTACTGGGTGGCGGTGGCGACGAGCTGGTTGAGCACCGTCCGCAGGGTCGTGGACTCGGTCTCGGTCGCGACGTTGCCCAGGACGAGGCGGACGAAGTCGCGCGGCGCCGACTCGGCGTCGCGGGTCGAGTCCCAGACCGAGCCCCAGACCAGCGAGCGGGCCAGGGGGCTCTCGATGCTCGCGAGGTGCTCGACGGCCACGGCGAGCGAGGCGTCGTCGAGGCGGACCTTCGCGTAGGCGAGGTCGTCGTCGTTGAGCAGCACGAGCGCCGGACGGGTGCGGCCGATCAGCTCGGGCACCTCGGTGCGCTCCCCGTCGACGTCCAGCTCGAGGCGGTCGACGCGGACGAGGCGCTCGCCCTCGAAGTCGTACAGGCCGATCGCCAGGCGGTGCGGGCGGACCGTCGGGTACTCCTCGACCGCGGTCTGCAGGATCGCGAAGGACGCGATCGCTCCGCTCTCGTCGACCGCGATCTCGGGGCGGAGCGTGTTCACGCCGGCCGTCTCGAGCCACTGCGCCGACCACTCGGTGAGGTCGCGCCCGCTGGTGGCCTCCAGCTCGACCAGCAGGTCGCGCAGCTCCGTGTTCGAGAAGGCGTGCTTGACGAAGTACTCGTGGACGCCGGCGAGGAACTCCTTCTCGCCGACCCACGCGACGAGCTGCTTGAGCACCGAGGCGCCCTTGGCGTAGGTGATGCCGTCGAAGTTGACCTGGACGTCCTCGAGGTCGTTGATGGTCGCGACGATCGGGTGGGTCGAGGGCAGCTGGTCCTGGCGGTAGGCCCAGCTCTTCTCCATCGCGGCGAAGGTGGTCCACGCCTCGGTCCACTCCGTCGCCTCCGCGGTGGCGAGGGTGGAGGCGTACTCGGCGAACGACTCGTTGAGCCAGAGGTCGTTCCACCACTTCATCGTGACCAGGTCGCCGAACCACATGTGGGCGAGCTCGTGGAGGATCGTGACGACCCGGCGCTCCTTGATCGCGTCCGTCACCTTGGAGCGGAACACGTAGGTCTCGGTGAAGGTCACCGCTCCCGCGTTCTCCATCGCGCCGGCGTTGAACTCGGGGACGAACAGCTGGTCGTACTTCGCGAACGGGTACGGGACGCCGAACTTCTCCTCGTAGAAGGCGAAGCCCTGCTTCGTCTTCTCGAACACGTAGTCGGCGTCGAGGAAGGGCGCGAGCGAGGCCCGGGCGAAGACCCCCAGCGGGATGGTGCGGCCGTCGGAGGAGACGAGCGAGTCGGTCTCGACCACGTAGGGTCCGGCGACGAGGGCCGTGATGTAGGAGGAGATGCGCGGGGTGGGCTCGAAGCTCCACGTCGCGATCCCCTCGCCCGCCGGGACCGGCTCGGGAGTGGGCTGGTTCGACACGACCTGCCACTGCGCGGGCGCGGTGACGGTGAAGCGGAACTCGGCCTTGAGGTCCGGCTGCTCGAACACCGCGAAGACGCGGCGGGAGTCGGGCACCTCGAACTGCGAGTACAGGTACACCTCGCCGTCGACGGGGTCCACGAAGCGGTGCAGGCCTTCGCCCGTGTTGGTGTAGAGCATGTCGGCGACGACGGTGAGCTCGTTGTCCGCGGCCAGGGCGTCGAGGCGGATGCGGACGCCGTCGGCGACGTCGGCGGGGTCGAGCTCCGCGCCGTTGAGGGTGACGGAGTGGACCGTGCCCGTGACGGCGTCGATGAAGCTCGAGGCGCCCTCGGTGGCGGAGAAGCGCACCGTGGTCGTGCTGAGGAAGGTCTCGGCTCCCCGGGTCAGGTCGAGGGCGATGTCGTAGTCGTGGACCTGGATCAGCGAGGCGCGCTCCTGCGCCTCGCTCCGGGTGAGGTTGTCTCCTGGCACGGGGGTGCTCCATCCGTTCGTCTCGGGCGCTGCCGCGGGCGCCGGGGTGCGGGCGCCGCCGATCCACCCTAGAGCTGCCGGGACCCGCCGTGGAGCCCCGTGGCGCCGATCCTGCGGAGCCGCCGGGGAGCGCGGACGCGGCCCCGGCGAGCGGCGTAGCGTGTCCCCATGACCTCTGTGGACTTCTGGTTCGACCCCTCCTGCCCGTGGGCCTGGATGACCTCGCGATTCGTGGACGAGGTGACCCCCGCGCGCGACCTCGACGTGCAGTGGCACATCATGAGCCTCGCCGTCCTCAACGAGGACAAGGACGTGGACGACTCGTACCGCGCCTTCCTCCCGCGCGCGCTGCGATACACCCGCCTGGTCGCCGCCGTCGCCGAGCGCGAGGGCCGCGAGCACGTCAAGCCGCTCTACGACGCGCTCGGCACCCGGATCCACCCGGGGGGGCGCACCGACGTCGACGCGGTGATCGCCGAGTCGCTCGCCGAGCTCGGCCTGCCTGCGGAGCTCGCCGCCCACGCCGACTCGGACGAGCACGACGAGCCGATGCGCGCCTCCCACTTCGACGGGATCGAGCGGGTCGGCCAGGACGTCGGCACCCCGGTCATCGCGATCGGGGACGTCGCCTTCTTCGGCCCCGTCATCTCTCCGATCCCGAGGGGCGAGCAGGCGCTGACCCTCTGGGACGGCATCGTCGCCGCCGCCTCCTTCGACGGCTTCTTCGAGCTCAAGCGCTCGCGGACCCGCGACCCGCAGTTCGACTGAGCCGACCCGCGGTACTCTGGCTCCCGGCCCGGGCACCGCGGGTCCCAGACGGCTCTTCCGGAGGAGTTCTCTCGTGCGCATCCACATCGCCACGGACCACGCAGGGCTGGACTTCAGCCGTCACCTGATCGAGCACCTCGGCGCCGCCGGTCACGACGTGATCGACCACGGCCCCACGTCCTACGACCCGCTGGACGACTACCCGTCCTTCTGCATCAACGCCGCCGCCGCGGTCGTCCGCGATCAGGAGGCGGGGGTCGAGGCCCTCGGCGTCGTCTTCGGCGGCTCGGGCAACGGCGAGCAGATCGCGGCGAACAAGGTCGCGGGCGTGCGCGCGGCACTCGTGTGGAACCTGAGCACCGCCGTGCTGGCCCGCCAGCACAACGACGCGAACGTCATCTCGATCGGGGCCCGCCAGCACTCCGTCGAGGAGGCCACCGGCTTCATCGACGCGTTCGTCGCCGAGCCCTTCACCTTCGAGGAGCGGCACGTGCGCCGCATCGCGCAGCTCGCCGAGTACGAGGCCACCGGCGACATCGCCGGCCGGGTCGTCGACTCCGCCGCGAAGGAGCGCTGAGTGCCCGAGGGGCACTCCGTCCACCGGATCGCCCTGCAGTTCGAGCGCGACGTCGTCGGGCACCGCGTCGCGACCAGCAGCCCCCAGGGCCGCTTCACCGAGGGAGCCGCGCTCCTCGACGGGCGCGAGGTCCTCGAGTCCACGGCCGTCGGCAAGCACCTGCTGCTGCGCTTCGAGGACGACCTGACGCTGCACGTCCACCTCGGCCTCTACGGCGCGTGGGACTTCCTCGGGCACGTCTCGCCGCTGTTCCCGGACGGGAAGGCCGGCAGCAGCATCGGCGCTCCCCGGCGCCGCCGCGCCGTGCGCCTCTCCGAGACGGAGCACGAGACCGACTCCGATCTCGACGAGTTCCCGCCGCCGCCCGTGGGCGCGGTGCGCGTGCGCATCATGACGGAGGAGACCGTCGCCGACCTGCGCGGCCCCACCGCCTGCGAGGTGATGGACCCCGCCCAGGTGGAGGCCCTCCTCGCCCGCCTCGGTCCGGATCCGGCCGACGACGACTCCGACGAGGCTCGCGACCGCTTCGTGAACCGGCTCCGCAGGACGGCGACGCCGGTCGGGCTGGTGCTGATGGACCAGTCCGTTGTCAGCGGCATCGGCAACATCTACCGGGCGGAGCTGCTCTACCGCGCCGGCCTCGACCCGCACACTCCCGGCAAGCAGGTGCCGCTGGAGCTCGCTCAGGAGCTGTGGCGGGACTGGGCGGACCTGCTCGAGGACGGCATCCGGACCGGGATGATGATCACGCGCCGCGGCCTCACGAAGACCGAGCGCTCGAAAGCCGTCCGCAGCCGCGCCGAGCGCAACTACGTCTACAAGCGGGAGGGCCTGCCCTGCCGCGTCTGCGGCACGAACGTGCTACTCGAGGAGATCGGCGCGCGCAAGCTCTACTGGTGCCCGGTGTGCCAGTCGTGAGCGCCGGTGGAGAGACGCCGGCCCGGTCCCGCGCCGTCCGCCCCGCGCTCCGCGAGGCCGCCAGATGACCGGCGGTCTCCTCCTCAGGGGCGCCCGCCTCCTCGGCTCGTCCCGACCCGGTGCCGTGCTCCTGCGCGACGGCCGCGTGGAAGCGGTCGGACCGGACGCCGCCGCCGCCCCGGGCGACGAGGTGCGCGACCTCGACGGGCGCTGGGTGCTCCCCGGCCTCTGGGACGAGCACGTCCACTTCTCCCAGTGGGCGATGACGGCACCGCGCCTGGACGTCTCGTCAGCCGACTCGGCCCGCGGAACGGCGGACGCGGTCCGACGTCGCCTGGCGGAGGAGCCCGGTACCGGCACGCTGATCGGCTTCGGCTTCCGCGACGGCCTCTGGCCGGAGCCGCCCACGACCGCGCTCCTGGACGAGGTCTCTCCGGAACGGCCCGTCGTGCTGATCAGCGGCGACCTGCACTGCGCCTGGCTGAACTCCGCCGCGTACCGGCGCTACGCCGTCGCTCCCGAGCCCGAGCTGCTGCGCGAGGACGCCTGCTTCGAGCTCGTCACCGCACTCGGCGCCCTCGGCGACGACGAGCTCGACGCACTCGCCGACGCGGCGGCGCGGCGGGCTGCGGCTCGCGGGGTGGTCGGCGTCGTCGACCTCGAGATGCGCTGGAATGTGGGGGACTGGCCCCGTCGCGTCGCTGGCGGAGCACGCTCCCTCCGCGTCGACACCGGCGTCTACCGCGACCACCTCAACCGCGCCCTCGCGGAGGGACTGCGCACGGGCGACGAGCTCGACGGCGGTGACGGCCTGCTGCGGATGGGCCCGCTCAAGGTCCTGATCGACGGCTCCCTCAACACGAGGACCGCCTACTGCGCCCACCCGTACGCCGACCACGACGGCTACGGCGTCCTCACCGTGGAGCCCGCTGAGCTGGACGAGCTGCTCGCCCGCGCGGCCGCCGGGGGCATCCGCTCCACCGTGCACGCGATCGGAGACGCCGCGGCGACGCTGGCTCTGGACGCACTCGGCCGGGTCGGCGGGGGCCGGATCGAGCACGCTCAGCTGCTCGCGGAGACCGACCTTCCGCGGTTCGCCGCGTTCGGCGTGGAGGCCGGGGTGCAGCCCGCGCACGCGCTCGACGACCGCGAGGTGGCGGAGCGGTACTGGCCGGGACGGACCGGCCGGGCGTTCCCGCTGCGCTCGCTGCTCGACTCCGGGGCCCGCGTGGTGCTCGGCTCGGACGCTCCGGTCGCTCCGCTCGACCCGTGGGTCGCGATCTCGGCCGCGGTCGCGCGGGCGCTGCCCGGCGACGAGCCCTGGCATCCGGAGCAGCGGGTGAGCGTCGAGGAGGCGATCGTCGCCTCGACCCGGGTGCGCCGGCTCACGCCCGCGGCCGGCGATCCCGCCGATCTCGTGGTGGTCGACCGCGATCCGCTCGCCGCCGACGCGGGAGCCCTCCGATCCATGCCGGTCGCCGCGACCCTCCTGGCGGGCCGCTTCACGCACGGCGGCTGACCCGCGCCCGACGCGACTCCGGCTGCTCCGGATCGCGCGGACGGGCCGGGAACGACGACGGCCCGCGGGATCCGAGGATCCGCGGGCCGGTCGAGGCGTGGTGCTCAGCTCTCGCTGACGTGGGCGAAGAGGAACCAGCGGTCCTTCTCGAGGCCGCGGCCGATCTCGATCGCGACGTCCTGGCTGCTCGCGTCGATCTCGGCGAGCTCGGCGATCGCCGTGTTGACGGTCGCGATGGCGACGTCCATCTGGCGGATGATCTCGACGATCGCGTTCTCGGAGCGCTGGAAGCCGGGGGTGAGGGGTTCGGACCGCGTCGCCGAGGCGACGGTCTGGATGCGGGCGTCGACCGGGAGGCCGAGGGCGACGACGCGCTCCGCGGCGAGGTCGGCCCACTCGATGGCGCGGCCGACGATCGCGTCGAGCAGCTCGTGGACGCCGATGAAGTTGGCGCCGCGGACGTGCCAGTGCGCCTGCTTGCCGTTGACGGCGAGCGCGGTCATCTCGACGACGACGGGGCTGAGGAACTGGGCGACTCCGGATGCGACATCCGGGTTCGACGAGGTGAGCGACGTGACGGACGTGGTGGACATCGTCTGGTCCTTTCGAGAGGGGGTGACTGATCGTCAACAGTACGCAGATCCCCCGGCGCCGCAAGGAAGCGCAGGCTCGGCTCAGTCCGGTGAAGGACAGGCTCACCTCTGTCGCGGAGGGGCGTCACGGGGGCTTCCCCCCGGGTGCCCGGAGCCGTGCCGCCGGTACGCTCGACCGGGTCGCGGCGGCGGCGGGAGCGGACAGGAGGCGCGGATGAGCGGAGCATCGACGGCCCTCGGCGAGGCCTCGCGCGCCTACCTCCGGCTCTGGCGCGGACTGCCCCGGGAGGTGCTCGCGCTGGTGGCCGCGATCCCGGTCGCGCTCCTCGGCGCCTTCTGCGCCGGCGTCGCGCTGGCCGTCGCGCTCGGGCTCGTCGGAGTCCTGATCGGCCTGGTGTTCCTGCCCGCCGCCCTCTACACGGCGCGCTTCTTCTCGCGGGCCGCCGTCGGCCTCGACGTGCTGGCCGGACGGCCCGCCGTCCCCCGGCCGCAGTGGCGGCGACCGCCCTCCGCCGTCACTCCCTCGACCTTCGCCCTCTACGGTCCGGTGATCGACGGGCACTACTGGCTCGCTCTCCTGCACACGCTCGTCGTGGCTCCGGTGCTCGCGCTGCTGTCCGGACTGCTCCTCGCGCTGTGGACCTGGGCGGGCCCGGGCACGGTGGCCGCCGCGCTCACGGGGGCCCCCGGTCCGGCCCGCCTGCTGGCCGAGAGCGGAGCAGCTCTGCTGGGCGCCCCGCAGCCTCCGGCGGGACTGGTCGCCGCGGCGACGGTCGCCACGACCGTCCTCTTCGTCTCGACCCTGCCGTTCGCCACCCGCGGCCTCTCCCTCCTGCACTGGCTGGTCGACCGTCTCCTGCTCGGCCCGTGGGAGTCGGAGGCGCTCCAGCGCGAGGTCGCCGAGCTGAGCGCCTCCCGCGGCGCAGCCGTCGCCGCCGAGGACCGCGCGCTGCGCCGGCTCGAGCGCGACATCCACGACGGCCCGCAGCAGCGCCTGATCCGGGTCCAGATGGACCTGGCCTCGGCACGCAATCGACTCGCCGCCGACCCGGAGTCCGCCGCCCGCCTGGTCGACGAGGCTCGCGAGCACGTGCGCGCCGCGCTCGACGAGCTGCGCGCCCTCTCCCGCGGCGTGGCGCCGCCGATCCTGCAGGACCGGGGCTTCGAGGCGGCGGTGCACTCGCTCGCCGAGCTCAGCCCGGTGCCGGTCGAGGTCCTCACCGAGCACCCCGTGGCGGACGTGCCGCCCGAGGTCGAGCGCAGCGTCTACTTCGTCGTCGCCGAGCTGCTCGCCAACGTCTCCAAGCACTCCGGTGCCCGATCGGTGCGGGTGCATCTCGACACCCGCGACTCCGGCACTCCGGGGGAGCGCTGGCTCGACGCCTGGGTGGTCGACGACGGAGTCGGCGGGGCGTCACCGGTCGCCGGTCACGGTCTCGAGGGGGTCGGCGGGCGCGTCCGGGGCCTGCGCGGGATCCTGAGCGTGGAGTCGCCGGTCGGCGGGCCGACCACGGTCGGGGTGCACGTCCCCTACCGCCCGGCCGTCCTATCCTGAGGGCGTGCCCGTGATCCGCGTCGCCATCGCCGAGGACTCGGTCCTCCTGCGCGAGGGCCTGGTCCGCCTCTTCGAGGACGCGGGGTTCGCCTCCGTCGGCGCCTTCGGGGACGCGGACGCCCTGCTCGCCGATCTGGCGCGGGACCCGGCCGGCGTCGACGTCGCCGTGCTCGACGTCCGGATGCCGCCGACCTTCCGCGACGAGGGCGTCCGCGGGGCGCTGGAGATCCGCCGGCGCTACCCGCAGGTGTCGGTCCTGCTGCTCAGCCAGTACGTCGAGGTCACCTACGCGCAGGAGCTGCTCGGCTCCGGCGACGGCGGACTCGGCTACCTCCTGAAGGACCGGGTCGCCTCCGTGGAGGAGCTGCGCGACGCCGTCGAGCGCGTCGCGGCGGGCGGAACCGTCCTCGACCCGCAGGTCGTCGCCTCGCTCCTGCAGCGCAACCGCGACCCGCTCGCCTCGCTGACCCCGCGGGAGCGGGAGGTGCTGGAGCAGATGGCCCAGGGGCGCACGAACGCGGGCATCGCCTCCGCTCTCTTCGTCGGCGTGGGCGCCGTGGAGAAGAACGTGACCGCGATCTTCCAGAAGCTCGGGCTCGAGGACTCGGGCTCCGACCACCGGCGGGTGCTGGCGGTCCTCGCCTTCCTGCACGCCGGGCGCTGACCACCGGAGAAGAGGAGAACCCGATGCCGTCGAGTCCTGCGGAGGGCGCCCGCGTCCTCGCCCTGACCGGGGGACGCGCCCCGGAGATCGCCGACACCGCGTGGGTCGCTCCGGGCGCCACCGTGATCGGCTCCGTGCGCCTGGGGGAGCGGGCGAGCGTCTGGTACGGCGCCGTCCTGCGCGCCGAGCACGCGCGGATCGAGCTCGGCGCCGGCAGCAACCTCCAGGACGGCGTCGTCGTCCACGTCGACGCCGACTACGACGCGGTCATCGGCGCCGGAGTCTCGGTCGGGCACAACGCCGTGCTGCACGGCTGCACCCTCGAGGACGACGTGCTGGTCGGCATGAGCGCGACCGTCCTGAACGGGGCCGTCGTCGGCACCGGCTCGCTGATCGCCGCGGGCGCCGTCGTCCTCGAGGGGACGGTCGTCCCGCCGGGCTCGCTGGTGGCGGGCGTCCCCGGGAGGGTCCGGCGGGAGCTGACGGAGGAGGAGCGCGAGGGCATCCGCCGGAACGCCGCCTCGTACCTCGCCCTGACGGAGGAGCATCGCGGCGCGGTCGGCTGAGCACGCCCAGAACGCCTCGGAACGACGAAGAGCCCCGGACATCCGGGGCTCTTCGAGAGGAGAGGGGCTGACGAGAATCGAACTCGCATCATCTGTTTGGAAGACAGAGGCTTTACCACTAAGCTACAGCCCCGAATCGCTGGTCTGACGACCGCGAACCGGTGCGACCGGGTCTCTCGACCGGGCACCAGGACAGCGTAGTACATCGCGCGAGCACCGTGGACACCCCGGTCGTCCTCCGCCGCGCGGTTCCGGTCGCCGCTGCCGCGGTGCAGTACACTTGCGAAGGCCATTTCGGCGTGTCGCGCAAGCGCACGTGCGGGGACGGCTCGACGAGAGTCTCACGCACGGTGCCCAGGCCCGCGCATCCGGGGCGTAGCTCAGCTTGGCTAGAGCGCCCGCTTTGGGAGCGGGAGGTCGCAGGTTCGAATCCTGTCGCCCCGACCACGAGTACTCATCGTGACGACATCGACCCGTGACGACCGTCATCCGGCGCCGACACCAACCAGCACAGGAGATCCACTCACGTGAAGACCACGGTAGAACAGCTGAGCCCGACCCGCGTGAAGCTCGCGATTTCGGTCACCCCGGACGAGCTCGGCCCCAGCATCACGCACGCCTACGGCCACATCGCCGAGCAGATCAACGTCCCCGGCTTCCGCAAGGGCAAGGTCCCGCCCGCCATCGTCGACCAGCGCGTCGGCAAGGCCGCGGTGCTCGAGCACGCGGTCAACGAGGGCCTCGACGGCTTCTACCGCGAGGCCGTCCGCGAGACCGAGGTCCGCCCCCTGGGCCGCCCCCAGGCCGACATCGTCGCCTGGCCGAGCGACAAGGACTTCACCGGCGACCTCGAGCTCGCCATCGAGGTCGACGTGCGCCCCGAGATCACCGTCCCGGACTACGACGGCATCGAGCTCACCGTCGAGGCGGCCGAGGTCACCGACGCCGACGTCGACGCCGAGCTGGACAAGCTCCGCAGCCGCTTCGGCACCCTGGTCACCGTGGACCGCCCGGCGAAGACCGGAGACTTCGCGCAGATCGACCTGGTCGCCTCCATCGACGGCGTCGAGGTCGACACCGCCAACGCCATCTCGTACGAGCTCGGCTCGGGCGAGCTGATCGAGGGCATCGACGAGGCGCTCGACTCGCTCACCGCGGGCGAGAGCACCACGTTCACCGCTCCGCTGCTCGGCGGCGACCACGCCGGCGAGCAGGCCGAGATCGCCGTCGCGCTCACCGCCGTCAAGGAGCGCGAGCTCCCCGAGGCCGACGACGACTTCGCGCAGATCGCCAGCGAGTTCGACACGATCGCCGAGCTGCGCGAGTCGCTCAAGGAGCAGGCCGCTCAGCAGAAGACCTTCGGCCAGGGCGGCGAGGCCCGCGAGAAGCTCGTCGAGGCGCTGCTCGCCCTCGTCGAGGTCCCCGTGCCCGCCGGTCTCGTCGAGGACGAGGTGCACCGCCACCTCGAGGGCGAGAACCGCCTCGAGGACGACGAGCACCGCGCCGAGGTCAAGGAGGCCAGCGAGAAGACCTTCAAGACGCAGATCCTCCTCGACCACGTCGTCGAGCAGGAGAAGGTCCAGGTCAGCCAGGACGAGCTCACGCAGTACCTCATCCAGGGTGCGGCGCAGTACGGCATGGAGCCGAACGAGTTCATCAAGATCCTGTCCGAGAACAACCAGATCGGCCAGATGGTCGGCGAGGTCGCCCGCAACAAGGCGCTCGCGATCGTCCTCGGCAAGGCGAAGGTCACCGACACCGAGGGCAACGCCGTCGACCTGACCGCGTTCACCGCGGTCCCCGGTGACGACGAGGCCGTCGAGGCCTCCGACGAGGCCGTCGCCTCGGACGAGACCGAGGTCGTGGAGGAGGCTCAGGCCGCCGCCGACGCCGAGGTCCCCGCGGAGCCCGTCGCCGAGGAGCCCGCTGCCGAGGAGGAGCCCGCCCCGGCCCCCAAGAAGAAGCGCGCGCCGGCCAAGAAGAAGGCCGCCGCTCCCGCCGAGGAGACCCCGGCCGCGGAGTAGTCGCCGCGAGCACGTCAGGAGCCGCCCCCCGATCCGTCGGAGGGCGGCTCCTCTCGTTGCGGGGCTCCGGTCCGCCCCGGGCGAACACGGGCGACTCCCGCTCCGCCCCGGGCGAACACGGCCGGATCGGCCTGGCGGCGTCCGATAGATTCGCCTCCGAAGCGACAACTGAAACGGAGCAATACATGGCCGACATGGTTATGCCCAACAGTGTTTTCGACCGCCTGCTCAAGGACCGGATCATCTGGCTCGGTTCCGAGGTGCGCGACGAGAACGCGAACGAGATCGCCGCGAAGCTCCTGCTCCTGGCAGCCGAGGACTCCGAGCGGGACATCTACCTCTACATCAACTCGCCCGGCGGCTCCATCACCGCGGGCATGGCGATCTACGACACGATGCAGTTCGTCCCGAACGACATCGTGACCGTGGGCATCGGGATGGCGGCCTCCATGGGCCAGCTGCTCCTCACCGCCGGAACCCAGGGCAAGCGCTACATCACCCCGAACGCGCGGGTGCTCCTCCACCAGCCGCACGGCGGCTTCGGCGGCACGGCCTCCGACATCCAGACCCAGGCGCAGCTCATCCTCGACATGAAGAAGCGCCTCGCCGAGATCACCGCCAAGGCGACCGGCAAGACCGTCGAGCAGGTCAACGAGGACGGCGACCGCGACCGCTGGTTCAGCGCCGAGGAGGCCCTCGCCTACGGCTTCGTCGACCACATCCGCTCGTCGGCGACCGACGTGGCCGGCGGTGGCGGAACCGCCATCGACGAGTAGTCCAGCGAACGCGCCGAGAGATCAGGAACAGACAATGACCACACCCACCTTCGGCGGAACGGCGTTCGGCTCCGGAGCCGCACCGTCCTCGCGCTACATCCTCCCCACGTTCGAGGAGCGCACGGCCTACGGCTACAAGCGCCAGGACCCGTACGCCAAGCTCTTCGAGGACCGCATCATCTTCCTCGGAGTCCAGGTCGACGACGCCTCCGCGGACGACATCATGGCCCAGCTCCTCGTGCTCGAGAGCCAGGACCCGGATCGCGACATCGTCATGTACATCAACTCGCCCGGTGGATCCTTCACCGCGATGACGGCGATCTACGACACGATGCAGTACATCCGCCCGCACATCCAGACGGTCGTGCTCGGCCAGGCCGCCTCGGCCGCCGCCGTGCTCACCGCCGCGGGAACGCCCGGCAAGCGCCTCGCGCTGCCGAACGCGCGCATCCTCATCCACCAGCCCGCCGTGCAGCAGGGCGGGGGCCAGGCCTCGGACATCGAGATCCAGGCCGCCGAGATCATGCGCATGCGCGAGTGGCTCGAGGAGACGCTGTCGCACCACTCGAACCGCTCGATCGAGCAGGTCAAGAAGGACATCGACCGCGACAAGATCCTCGGCGCGAGCGACGCGCTCGAGTACGGGCTGATCGACCAGGTGCTCACCAGCCGCAAGAGCCTCCCGGCTCTCACGGCGTAGGGCGTCCAGGAGGGGCCGGGTGGCGGAGCGATCCGCCGCCCGGCCCCTCTCTGCGTCCTCCGTGGCCGTAGCAAAGCGCCACACGAGGCGCAAGGCACGGCGAATCCGGCCCGCCTGCCGAGCCCTCGCGGCTCAGCGGCTAGGCTCGGAGCAGTGTCAGGGGGCTCGTCCCGCTCGCACCGGCCGGAGCTCCGGGCTCCGTTGCACGACCGACCGACGCACGACAGACGCACGACAAGGAAGTGGGGCATCCCCGTGGCACGTATTGGCGAAAGCGCCGACCTGCTGAAGTGCTCCTTCTGCGGCAAGAGCCAGAAGCAGGTCCAGCAGCTCATCGCGGGACCGGGCGTCTACATCTGCGACGAGTGCGTCGAGCTCTGCAACGAGATCATCGAGGAGCGCCTCTCCGAGTCGAGCGAGGAGACGAGCCACGAGTTCGACCTCCCGAAGCCGAAGGAGATCTTCGGCTTCCTCGAGGAGTACGTGATCGGGCAGGAGCAGGCCAAGAAGGCCCTCGCCGTCGCCGTGTACAACCACTACAAGCGCGTACGCGCCCGCAACACCATCACCGCCGCCGACGCGATCCACGACGAGGTCGAGATCGCCAAGAGCAACATCCTGCTCATCGGCCCCACGGGCTGCGGGAAGACCTACCTCGCCCAGACCCTCGCGAAGCGCCTCAACGTGCCCTTCGCCGTCGCGGACGCCACGGCCCTCACCGAGGCGGGCTACGTCGGCGAGGACGTCGAGAACATCCTCCTCAAGCTCATCCAGGCCGCCGACTACGACGTCAAGCGTGCCGAGACCGGCATCATCTACATCGACGAGGTCGACAAGATCGCGCGGAAGGCCGAGAACCCCTCGATCACGCGCGACGTCTCGGGCGAGGGAGTGCAGCAGGCGCTGCTCAAGATCCTCGAGGGCACCGTCGCCTCCGTGCCCCCGCAGGGCGGGCGGAAGCACCCGCACCAGGAGTTCATCCAGATCGACACGACGAACGTCCTCTTCATCGTCGCCGGCGCCTTCGCCGGGCTGGAGGACATCATCTCGTCGCGGGCAGGCAAGCGCGGCATCGGCTTCGGCGCCCCGCTGCACAACAAGGAAGACGAGATCAACATCTTCAGCGAGGTCCTCCCGGAGGACCTGCACAAGTTCGGGCTGATCCCCGAGTTCATCGGGCGCCTCCCCGTCGTCACGACGGTCACGCAGCTGGACCAGGTCGCGCTCATGCAGATCCTCACCGAGCCGCGCAACGCGCTCGTGAAGCAGTACCAGCGGATGTTCGAGATCGACGGCGTCGAGCTCGAGTTCGACCGGGGCGCTCTCGAGGCCATCGCGGACCTGGCGGTGCTCCGTCAGACCGGCGCCCGCGGACTGCGCGCGATCCTCGAGGAGGTGCTCGGCCCGATCATGTTCGAGGTGCCCTCCTCGGACGAGGTGGCGCGCGTCGTCGTCACCCGCGCCGCGGTGCTCGACAACGCGGCCCCGACGATCGTGCCCCACGCTCCCCGTCGCCAGGAGAAGAGCGCCTAGTCGCTCCCCGCCCCGCTCTGCCAGTTCACCGCGATTGGCCCGGCGGATCGTCGGGCGAGGCGCTCCCGCTTCCCTAACCTGGCGGAGCGCGCCGACGGCGCGTCCGGTCGCCTCGGTGCCGGTCGATCCTCCGGGAGGCTCCGCCATCGTCCAGCCGCTGCTCGCCGGGATCGTCGCCGCCCTGACCGGCTTCTCGAGCTCGTTCGCGATCGTGCTCGCCGGGGTGGTCGCGGTGGGCGCGACGGACGAACAGGCGGCCTCGGGCCTCCTCGCCGTCTGCGTGCTGCAGGGAGTCCTGTGCATCGCGCTGAGCATCCGCTACCGCGTGCCGATGACCTTCGCCTGGAGCACGCCGGGCGCCGCCCTGCTGGCCGCGACCGCGACGCTCCCCGGCGGCTTCGACCGCGCGGTCGGAGCGTTCCTGGTCGCCTCCGCTCTGCTGGTGGTCACCGGGCTGTGGCCGGTGCTCGGGAGGCTCGTCGCGCGCATCCCGCGGCCGCTCGCGAACGCCATGCTCGCGGGCATCCTGTTCCCGCTCGTCCTGGCGCCGGTGCGCGCGGCGGTCGAGATCCCCTTACTCGCGCTGCCGGTGATCCTGCTCTGGCTGCTGCTCCTGCGGCTCCTGCCCCGCTGGGCGGTGCCGGCCGCCATCGCCCTGGCGATCGTGCTGCTGGTCGTGACGGACGGCGCGGCACTCGCCGGTGCACCGCTGCTCCCCGTGCCGCAGTTCGTCGCGCCGGTGTTCGAGATCGGAGCGATGGTCGGGATCGGCCTGCCGCTCTACGTGGTCACCATGGCGGGGCAGAACATCCCGGGCATCGCGGTGCTGACGAGCTTCGGCTTCGCGGCCCACTCGCGTCCCGGAATCGTCTCGACCGGTGCTCTCTCCGGGGTCTCGGCGGTCTTCGGCGGAGTGCCGATCAACTACGCCGCGCTCAGCGCCGCGCTGACCGCGGGTCCCGAGGCCTCGCCGCGGCCGGAGCAGCGCTGGGTCGCCTCGGTCTCGGCGGGCGCCTCCTACCTCGTGCTGGGCGTGTTCGCCGGAGCGGCCGCCGCGCTGGTGTCCTCCGCGAGCCCGCTGCTGATCGAGGCGGTCGCCGGTCTGGCGCTGCTGGGGGTGTTCGTGTCGGCGGTGCAGGCCGCTGTGGAGGACGCGCGGCTGCGGCTGCCGGCGGCGGCGACGCTCCTGGTCACCGCCTCCGGCACGACCATCGCGGGGATCGGATCGGCGTTCTGGGGCCTGGTCGTGGGACTCGTCCTCCTCGCCTGGCTCGTCCCCCGGCGCCGCTAGAGGAGGCCGCGGCGCGCGAGCAGCGGCTCGGTCCGCGCATCCCGCCCGCGGAACGCGCGGTACGCGTCGAGCGGATCGCGGGAGCCGCCGAGCTCGAGCACCCCGCGGCGGAAGCGCTCGCCCGCCGAGCGGTCGAGGCCGCCGTTCTCCTCGAACCACTCGACCGTGTCCGCGTCGAGGATCTCGCTCCAGACGTAGGAGTAGTAGCCCGCGGAGTAGCCGCCGGAGAAGACGTGCGCGAAGTACGTGCTGCGGTAGCGGGGCGGCACGGCGGGGAGGAGGAGGCCCGCGCCGTCGAGCACCTCGCGCTCGAAGGCGGCCGCGTCGCGCGGCTCGACCGGGGCCGGCAGGGAGTGCCAGGCGAGGTCGAGCAGGGCGGACGCCAGGTACTCGCTCGTCGCGAAGCCCTCGCCCCACAGCGCGGACGCCTCGAGGCGCTCGACGGTCCCCGCGGGCAGGGCCTCGCCGGTCTCGACGTGGCGGGCGTACTCGGCGAGGAGCCCGGGGCGGCGCACCCACGTCTCGTTCACCTGGCTCGGGAACTCGACGAAGTCCCGGAACACCGCGGTACCGGCGAAGCGCGGGTACCGCGTGCTCGCGAACAGGCCGTGCAGGGCGTGCCCGAACTCGTGGAAGAGCGTCTCCACCTCGTCGAGGCTGAGAAGGGCGGGCTCACCCGGGCCCGGAGCCGACAGGTTCAGGTTGTTCACGACGACGGCGGAGTCGCCGAGCAGCGAGGTGCGGCTGGACAGGGAGTTCATCCACGCCCCGCCGCGCTTCGAGTCGCGGGTGAAGGGATCGAGCAGGAACAGGCCCAGCGGCGTCCCGTCCTCCTCGTGCACCTCGAACACGCGGACGTGCTCGCTGTAGCCGGCCAGGTCGCTCCGCTCCGAGAAGCGGACGCCGTAGAGACCGGTGGCGGCGGCGAACACGCCGTGCCGGAGCACCCGCTCCAGCTCGAAGAAGGGACGCAGTGCGCTGGAGTCGACGGAGTAGCTCTCCGACCGCACGCGCTCCTCGTAGTAGGCGCGGTCCCACGCCTCGATCGTGAAGCGCGGCGCTCCGGCGGCGTCGTGCTCGGCGTCGGCGGAGGCCTGCATCCGCTCGAGCTCGATCCTCGCGTTCCGGGCGGCGGGAGCGGCGAGCTCGCGCAGCAGCGACAGGACGCGCTCCGGCGAGCCCGCGGTCTGGCCCGAGATCACGAACTCGGCGTGCGAGGCCGCGCCCAGCAGAGCTGCGCGCTCGGCCCGCAGCGCGACGATGCGCTGCAGGGTCGCGGTGGTGTCGTGCGGCCCGCCTTCCGCACCGCGGCCGACAGAGGCGCGCAGGACGCGCTCGCGGACGCCGCGGTCGCGCAGACGCGCGAGCCAGGGGTGGCCGGAGTAGAGGGGCAGGGTGATCAGCCAGCCGTCGACACCGCGGTCGGCGGCGGCGCGCGCGGCGGCCGAGACGTCGGACTCGTCGAGCCCGTCGAGGCCGGCGACGTCCTCGAGAAGGACAGCCCGGTCGTTCGACTCGGCGAGCAGGTCCTTCTCGAAGCGCGTGGTCAGGGTCGAGAGCTGCTCGTTCAGCTCGCCGAGCCGTGCCTTCCCCACGTCGTCGAGGAGCGCACCGGAGCGCTCGAACCCGGTGATCCTCCGCTCGAGGAGGTAGGCCGTCTCCGCGTCGAGGTCGAGCTCCGACGACTGCTCGGCGAGGGTGCGGAGCCGGGCGAACAGGCGCGGGTCGAGGCTGATCGCATCGCTGTGGGCCGAGAGCAGCGGAGCGAGCTCGGCCTCCAGAGCGTCGGTGAGCGGAGTGCGGTCGGAGGCGGCGACGGTGAAGAAGACGGCGCTCACCCGGCGCAGCTCGCGCCCCGCCCGCTCGAGGGCGACGAGGGTGTTCTCGACGGTCGGCGGCTCGGAGGCGCCGGCGATCGCGTCGATCTCGGCGCGGTGCCGGCGGAGGGCCTCGAGGAACGCCGGGCGGTAGGCCTCGGGGTCGACGGCGGCGAAGTCGGGGAGCCCGTGGGGGAGTCCGCTCGGCTCGAGCAGGACGGCGACGGGATCGGGAGCGCTCATCCTGCGAGCCTAGAGCTCGAGCGGGGGAGAGGGCTCCGGCTCAGGATCGCAGGACGCGCGCTCACCGGGCTCGGCGACCGCGCCGCGAAGGGGCGTCAGCCCCAGTCGTCGTCGTCCTCGCCCTCCACGCGGCCCTGCGGCTGCGTGATGTAGGCCGCGTCCTCCTCGGGACGGTAGGTGATCGTCGTGCCGTCGTCGAGTTCGAGGACGGGCCTGCCCTCGAGCCAGGTGAGCGTCCAGCGCCAGTCGGCGGTCGCCGTGCCGGCCGCGGTGAGCTCGCCCTCGACGTCGCCGATGGCGGTGACGACGATCTCGGGGAGGGTCTGCGGCGGCACCTGGCCGACCGACCAGCGGGTTCCGAGCTGCATGGGAGGGGTCCTCTCGACGGTGGGGAGGGAGGCGGGACGGTTCCCGCCTCCCGGGAGCGGCGCTACGCCTCGGTCTCGAGCTCGATGCCGACCGCGAGGGCGTCGCCCTCGGCGAAGTCGAGCGTCGCGATCCTGCCGACGGCCGCGAGGTCTCCCGCGGCGAGTCGGAGAGACGCGACGAGCTCGGCGGGCGCCGTCACCAGGGCGGAGCGGGCCGGCGTCTTCTGCGAGGCCTTCGCATCGGTCTTCGCGCGCCGGATGGCCGTGAGGACCGAGCTCGCCGCGGCCAGGACGGCGGGGTCGCCGCCCAGTCCCTCGACGGCCGGCCAGGGGCGCAGGTGCACCGAGTCGTCGTGCGACCACGACCAGGTCTCCTCCGTCGCGAACGGCAGGAACGGCGCGAACAGGCGCTGGAGGACGTCGAGCGCCCGGTGCAGGGCGGCCGCGGCGGACGCGCCGTCCTCGCTGTACGCGCGCTCCTTCACCAGCTCCAGGTAGTCGTCGCAGAACGTCCAGAAGAACGCCTCCGTCGTCTCGAGGGCGCGGGCGTGGTCGTAGTTCTCGAGCGCCGTCGTCGCGTCGGCGACCACGGTGTCGAGGGTGGCCAGCATGCTGAGGTCGAGCGAGTCGGTGACCTCGGCGCCCTCGGCGAGAGGGAAGCCGTGGATGAACTTCGCCGCGTTGAGGATCTTGATCGCCAGTCGGCGGCCGATCTTGATCTGCGTCGGGTTCTGCGGGTCGAAGGCCGCGTCGGTGCCCAGGCGCGAGGAGGCGGCCCAGTAGCGGACCGCGTCCGAGCCGTGCTGCTCGAGCATCGCGGCGGGAGTGACCACGTTGCCCTTCGACTTCGACATCTTCTTGCGGTCGGGGTCGACGATGAAGCCGGACACGGTCGCCGTGCTCCACGGGGCGCGGCCGTCCTCGAGCTGCGAGCGCAGGAGGGTCGAGAAGAGCCAGGTGCGGATGATGTCCTGGCCCTGCGGGCGCAGGTCGTAGGGAGCGACCAGCTGCCAGAGCTCGTCGTCGCGCTCCCAGCCGCCCGCGAGCTGCGGGGTCAGCGAGGAGGTCGCCCAGGTGTCCATCACGTCGAGCTCGCCCTGGAAGCCGCCCGCCGCTCCGCGCTGGTCCTCCGAGTAGCCGGGGGCCGGGTCGCTGGAGGGATCCACCGGCAGCGCCGCCTCGTCCGGCACGATCGGGGAGTCGAAGACGGGGTTGCCGTCGCCGTCGAGCGGGTACCACACCGGGATCGGCACGCCGAAGAAGCGCTGGCGCGAGATCAGCCAGTCGCCGGAGAGGCCGTTCACCCAGTTCTCGTAGCGGACGCGCATGAACTCCGGCACGAAGCGCACGTCGCGGCCGAGCTCCAGCAGGCGCTCCTTGAGCACCGCGTCGCGAGCGCCGTTGCCGATGTACCACTGGCGGGTCGACACGATCTCGAGCGGCTTGTCGCCCTTCTCGAAGAACTTGACCTGGTGGGTGATGGGGCGCGGGTCGCCGACCATCTCGCCGGACTCCTTCAGCAGTGCCACGACGGCCTGCTTCGCGGAGAAGACGGTCTTGCCGGCGAGCTGCTCGTACGCGGCGCGGCCCCCGTCGCTCGTGATCGCGGCGGGCGCCTCCGAGATCAGGCGGCCGTCGAAGCCGATGATCGCGCGGTTGGGCAGGTCGAGCTCGCGCCACCAGACCACGTCCGTGATGTCGCCGAAGGTGCAGATCATCGCGATGCCCGAGCCCTTGTCCTTCTGCGCGAGGTGGTGCGCGAGCACCGGGACCTCGACGTCGAAGAGCGGCGTGCGGACGGTGGTGCCGAACAGCGCCTGGTAGCGCTCGTCGTCGGGGTGCGCGACGAGGGCGACGCAGGCCGGCAGCAGCTCGGGACGGGTCGTCTCGATGAAGACGTCCTCGCCGCCCTCGCGGTGGAAGCCGAGGCGGTGGTAGGCGCCGGGCTGGTCCTTGTCCTCGAGCTCCGCCTGGGCGACGGCGGTCCGGAAGGTGATGTCCCAGAGCGTCGGGGCCTGCGCCTGGTAGGCCTCGCCTCGGGCGAGGTTGCGGAGGAAGGCGCGCTGCGAGGCGGCCTGCGACTCGTCGCCGATGGTCCGGTAGCTCTGCGACCAGTCGACGGACAGGCCGAGGGCCCGCCAGACGTCCTCGAACTGCTTCTCGTCCTCGACGGTGAGGCGCTCGCACAGCTCGACGAAGTTGCGGCGCGAGATCGGCTTCTGGTCGGCGGCCTTGCTGCTCTTGTTGTCGCCGCCCTCGAACGGAGGCGTGAAGCCGGGCTCGTAGGGGAGCGTCGGGTCGCAGCGCACACCGTAGTAGTTCTGCACGCGGCGCTCGGTGGGCAGGCCGTTGTCGTCCCAGCCCATCGGATAGAAGACGCTCTTGCCGCGCATCCGCTGGAACCGCGCGACGACGTCGGTGTGCGTGTAGGAGAAGACGTGCCCGATGTGCAGCGACCCGGACGCGGTGGGCGGCGGGGTGTCGATCGAGTAGACGTCGGCCCGGGTGAGGCCGGTGCGGTCGAACCGGTAGGTCCCGTCGGTCTGCCAGCGGAGGCCCCACGTGCCCTCCAGGCCCTCGAGGGCGGGCTTCGCGGGGAGGCGGTCGGCGAGGGTCATGATGCTCCGGTTCGCTATGGGCGGCACCGTGTCGGTGGTGATGGTGCCTGGATGGGGGCTCCCGGGCGAGTCGCCCGCCGGCCGCGACGATTCTACCGGAGCGGCGGGAGCCGGGTCAGTCGACGACGGGGGCGAAGCCGGCGCGGACGGGCGCGAGCGCCTCGTCGAGATAGGGCACGAGCTCGCCGCGGGTGGGGCCCCCCGCGGCCCACGCCTGCACGGCCGCCACCGCGGCTCCGACGCTCGCGTAGGCGATGGCACGCGAGAGGTGCGAGGGCAGCGGGCGCGCGCTCCGCTCCTCCACGAAGCGGGCGATGACGGCCGCCTGCCGGGCGAGGCGGCCGAGGGCCGACGCCTGCAGCTCGTGGACGCTGCCGATCATCTCGGACTGGGTGAGCACCCACGGCACCGTCGCGGGTCCGAAGCCGGAGCCGATCGCGAGCAGCGCGTCGCCGAGCGCGTCCATCACCGGCGCCCCGGCCGCCGTCTCGGCCAGCGCCTCCGGGAGCTCGGCCAGCCGATCGTCGACCAGCACCCAGAAGACGTCGCTCTTGGACTCGAAGTAGTTGAAGAAGGTGTTGCGCGAGACGCCCGCGCGCTGGGCGATCTGCTCGATCGTCGTGCCCGCGTAGCTCTGCTCGACGAAGAGGTCCAGAGCGGCGTCCTCCAGCATGGAGCGCGACGACGCGCGGGGCCGTCCGCGCTGCACTCCTCGCACCATGACCCGCTCCTGCTCCGCTTCCCCCGACGCGCTAGGATAGCGCCGGACGACTTCGACCCGGCCATCACCGGTGAGTCTCCGGAAGAACGGCGCCGGCTCCGGCCTGCGCCCAGTAGACCCGGACGGGTGCGGCCCGTGACAGCCGATCGAGTGGGAACGCGTCAGCGGGCACTCCTCCGGGAGCGACCGGCCGACCGGTCCAAGCGAGGTGGTACCGCGACCCGGCCCGGGGTCTGAGATCCGGGCGGGCCGTCCTCGTGCAGACCAGCAGCACTGCCAGGAGACCGCACGTGACCTACCCCCTGACCCCGCCCACCCCGCACGGAGCCGAGCCAACCGAGGGCTCCGCGTTCGGCCGGGGCGTGTCCCCGTCGCCGCGCTTCCCCGAGATCGAGGAGCGCGTGCTCGCGTACTGGAAGGCGGACGACACCTTCCAGGAGTCGATCCGGCAGCGCGAGGGAGCGCCGGAGTGGGTCTTCTACGACGGCCCGCCCTTCGCCAACGGCCTGCCGCACTACGGGCACCTCCTCACCGGCTACGCCAAGGACGTCTTCCCCCGCTTCGAGACGATGCGCGGACGCCAGGTGCACCGCCGCTTCGGCTGGGACACCCACGGCCTGCCCGCCGAGCTCGAGGCGGAGCGGCAGCTCGGCATCACCGACAAGTCCCAGATCGAGGAGATGGGCGTCGCGGCCTTCAACGCCGCCGCGAAGGAGTCGGTGCTGCGCTACACCGGGGAGTGGCAGGACTACGTCACCCGCCAGGCGCGCTGGGTCGACTTCGACGACGACTACAAGACGCTCGACCCCACCTTCATGGAGTCGGTGATCTGGGCGTTCAAGCAGCTCTACGACAAGGGCCTCGCCTACGAGGGCCACCGCGTGCTGCCGTACTGCTGGCGCGACCAGACGCCGCTCTCGAACCACGAGCTGCGGATGGACGACGACGTCTACAAGATGCGCCAGGACCAGACGGTCACCGTCACCTTCCCGCTGGTCGGCGAGACGGCGGAGGCGCTCCAGCTGACGGCGGTCCGCGCTCTCGCGTGGACGACGACGCCGTGGACGCTGCCGACGAACCTCGCGCTCGCCGTCGGGCCCGACATCGAGTACGCGGTCGTCCCAGCCGGCCCGAACGGCGCGGCCGACGGCAGGGGCGAGCCCGAGGAGCGCGAGCTCTCGGCCGAGTACCTGCTCGCCATCGACCAGGTCGGCGCCTACGCGAAGGACCTCGGCTATCCGGACGCGGAGTCGGCCCTGGCCGCCGTCTCGCGCACCCACCGCGGCTCCGAGCTCGAGGGGATCAGCTACGACCGCCTCTGGGACCACTACGCGGACACCGAGGCCTGGGGCACGCAGAACGCGTGGCGCATCCTCGTCGCCGACTACGTGACCACCAGCGAGGGCACCGGCATCGTGCACCAGGCGCCCGCCTACGGCGAGGACGACCAGAAGGTCTGCGAGGCGGCGGGCATCCCCGTCATCATCTCGGTCGACGACGGCGGCCGCTTCCTGCCGCAGATCAGCGAGGTCGCCGGCCTCCAGGTCTTCGACGCGAACAAGCCCCTCACGCAGCTCCTGCGCGCGGGCCACCGGCTGCTCCGCCAGGCGAGCTACGAGCACTCGTACCCGCACTGCTGGCGCTGCCGCAACCCGCTGATCTACAAGGCGGTCTCGAGCTGGTTCGTCCGCGTCACCGCGATCCGCGACCGCATGGAGGAGCTCAACCAGGAGATCACCTGGGTCCCCGAGAACGTCAAGGACGGCCAATTCGGCAAGTGGCTCTCGGGCGCGCGCGACTGGTCCATCAGCCGCAACCGCTACTTCGGCTCGCCGATCCCGGTGTGGAAGAGCGACGACCCGGAGTACCCGCGGATCGACGTCTACGGCTCGCTGGACGAGCTGGAGTGCGACTTCGGCGTGCGCCCGGACGACCTGCACCGGCCGTTCATCGACGAGCTGACCCGCCCGAACCCCGACGACCCGACCGGGCGCTCGACGATGCGCCGGATCAGCGACGTCCTCGACGTCTGGTTCGACTCCGGATCGATGCCCTTCGCCCAGGTGCACTACCCGTTCGAGAACGCGGACTGGTTCGACACCCACAACCCGGCGGACTTCATCGTCGAGTACATCGGGCAGACACGCGGCTGGTTCTACACGCTGCACGTGCTCTCCACCGCGCTCTTCGACCGCCCGGCGTTCCGCAACGTGGTCAGCCACGGCATCGTGCTGGGCAACGACGGGCAGAAGATGTCCAAGTCGCTGCGCAACTACCCGGACGTGGCCGAGGTCTTCGACCGCGACGGATCCGACGCCATGCGCTGGTTCCTGATGTCGAGCCCGGTCCTCCGGGGCGGCAACCTCGTCGTGACGGAGGAGGGCATCCGCGAGGGCGTCCGCCAGGTGCTGCTGCCGCTGTGGAGCACCTGGTACTTCTTCTCCCTCTACGCCAACGCCTCGGCGGGCGGCGGCTACGAGGCGACCAGGCGCACCGGCTCCGAGGACGTCCTCGACCGCTACCTGCTGGCCAAGACCCGCGATCTGGTCGAGACGGTGACCGGCCGGCTCGAGGCGCTGGACTCCACGCTCGCGGCCGCCGCGCTCCGCGACTTCAGCGACGTGCTCACGAACTGGTACGTGCGCCGCTCCCGCGACCGCTTCTGGCAGGGCGTCGACGAGGACGGCCGCGGATCGGAGGCGTTCGACACGCTCTACACGGTCCTCGAGACCGTGTGCCGCGTCGCCGCCCCGCTCCTGCCTCTGGTCACGGAGCAGATCTGGCAGGGCCTGACCGGCAGCCGCAGCGTCCACCTCACCGACTGGCCGGAGGCGGACGAGTTCCCCGCCGACCCGGCGCTCGTGCACGCGATGGACGCGGTCCGCGGCATCTCGTCCACCGCGCTCTCCCTCCGCAAGCAGGCCGGGCTCCGCGTCCGCCTGCCGCTCGCGCGCCTGACCGTGGTGGTCGCCGACGCCGCCGAGCTCGCGCCGTTCGAGGCGATCCTCCGCGACGAGCTGAACGTGAAGGAGGTGTCGCTGGTGCCGCTGGTCGACTCCAGCGCCGCCGACTACGGCGTCACCTCCCGTCTCGCGGTCAACGCGCGCGCCGCCGGGCCCCGACTCGGCAAGGGCGTGCAGACCGTGATCAGGGCCGCCAAGGCCGGCGACTGGAGCGAGACGGACGGTGTCGTCACCGCCGGCGGCGTCGAGCTGGTCGAGGGCGAGTACGAGCTCACGCTCGAGGTCGGCGGCTCGGCCGGCGACGACCGCGCCATCGCCCTGCTCCCGCGCGGGGGCTTCGTGCTCCTCGACACGGCGACCACCCCCGAGCTCGAAGCGGAGGGGCTCGCCCGCGACCTCATCCGCGCGGTGCAGGACGCCCGCAAGGCGGCCGGGTTCGAGGTCAGCGACCGGATCGTCCTGGAGGTCGTGCTCGACGAGCCGAGCCTGCAGGCGCTCGAGCCGCACGCGCTCTGGATCGCGGAGGAGACCCTCGCGACCGGATGCGCGTTCACTCCGCTCACCACGGCTCTCGAGGGCGGCGAGGGCGCGATCGCCTTCGGCCCCGCGGGCACCGCCATCATCCGCGTCGAGAAGGTCGAGGCCGCCGATGTCTGATCCGTTCGAGCCGGACGACGCCGACCGCGCGGCCGCCGACGCCGTCTACGCCGCGCTGCTGGAGCGCCTGGGCGAGGCGAGCGTCCGCCCGCGCCTCGCTCCGACCCGGCGCGCCGTCGAGATCCTCGGCGACCCGCAGCGCGCCTACCCGGTGATCCAGATCGCCGGAACCAACGGCAAGACCTCGACCAGCCGGATGATCGAGAGCCTGCTGCGCGCCCACGGGCTGCGGGTGGGCCTGTTCACCAGTCCGCACCTCGAGCGCTTCAACGAGCGCATCGTCATCGACGGAGAGCCGATCTCGGACCGGAGCCTCGCCGACAACTGGCAGGACGTCGAGCCGTACCTGCGGATGACCGACGCCGAGCTGGCCGAGCAGGGCGAGGCGCCGCTGTCCTTCTTCGAGGCGATCACCGTCCTGGCCTACGCGACCTTCGCCGACGCGCCGGTCGATGTGGCCGTCGTCGAGGTGGGGATGGGCGGCGAGTGGGACTCGACGAACGTCGCCGACGCGCAGGTCGCCGTCTTCACGCCGATCGCCCTCGACCACACCGACCGCCTCGGCTCGACGATCGAGGAGATCGCGCGCACCAAGTCGGGCATCGTCAAGCCGCTCGCCTCGGTGGTCTCCGCGAGGCAGGTCCCGGAGGCGGAGGCGGTGCTGCGGCACGCGGCCGAGGCCACCGAGTCGACGATCGTCGTCGAGGGGGCGGAGTTCGACGTCGAATCGACGACCGTCGCCGTCGGCGGCCAGGTCGTCACCGTCCGGGGACTCGTCACCACGTACGAGCAGCTGCTGCTGCCGTTCTTCGGCGACCACCAGGCCGAGAACGCCGCCGTGGCCGTCGCCGCGGTCGAGACCTTCTTGGGAGGCGGGACGCAGGAGCTCACCGGCGACGTCCTCGACGAGGGCTTCGCCGCCGCGACCTCCCCGGGCCGCCTGCAGCTCGTCGGACTGGCTCCGCGCACCGTCGTCGACGCGGCGCACAACCCGCACGGGGCCGCGTCCCTCGCCGCCGCTCTCGGGCGCTACTTCGACTTCGACCGCGTGACGGCCGTCCTCGGCGTGCTGGCCGAGAAGGACGCCGACGGGATCCTCCGGGAGCTCCGCCCCGTGGTGGACGAGCTGATCGTGACCACGGCGCCGAGCGATCGGGCGATGCCCGCCGAGGAGCTCGCCGCGCTCGCCCGCACCGTGTTCCCGGAGGGGGCGGTCCGCGTCGCCGATGACCCGCTGGGTGCTCTGACGGCCGGCCGCGTCCTCGCGGCGCGCACCGATAAGGGCGCTCTGCTGGTCACGGGCTCGATCACCCTCGTAGGCCGCACGATCAAAGCGGCTCGCGACGAGAACTGGATGGGCGCGTGAGGGCCGGACGCCCGCGGCGCTCGCGGACCGTCCGGGAGAGCCTCGGCTCGATCGTGCTCGGCTTCGAGGCGGTCATCGTCTTCCTCGCCACCCTGGTGGCCTTCGGGCTGAAGGCGGCCGACCCCGTGATCGTGCTGGTCGGGGGAGCGGTGGTCTGCCTCGCGCTCGTCGCCACTCTGGGCCTGCTGAACCGGCCGGTCGGCTTCCGCATCGGCTGGGTGCTGCAGTTCGTTATCGTGGCCTCGGGCCTGCTGGTCCCGATCATGTACGTGATCGGCGCCGCCTTCGTGGCGCTGTGGACGTACTGCATGGTGACCGGCACCCGCCTCGACGCTCAGACGCGCCGGGCGGCGGAGCCCACCGACCCCACCGAAGGAGACCGCTGAACCATGGCCACTCAGGAGACCCTCGTCCTCGTCAAGCCCGACGGCGTCGCCCGCAACCTCACCGGCGAGATCCTCCGCCGCATCGAGGCGAAGGGCTACTCCCTCGTCGACGTGAAGCTCGTCGAGGCCGACCGCGAGCTGCTCGCCGCCCACTACGCCGAGCACGAGGGAAAGCCCTTCTACGAGCCGCTCGTCGAGTTCATGGAGAGCGGCCCGATCGTCGCCCTGCGCATCGCGGGCGACCGTGTGATCGAGGGCTTCCGCGCCCTCGCCGGCACCACCGACCCGACCACGGCCGCTCCCGGCACCATCCGCGGCGACCTCGGCCGCGACTGGGGCCTCAAGGTCCAGCAGAACCTCGTGCACGGGTCCGACTCCGAGGAGTCGGCCGCGCGCGAGCTCGGCCTCTGGTTCGCCTGAGCCGCTCGGCCGCCTGCCTCTGACGACGTCCGTCAGAGGTAGGCGAGCACGTTCAGCCTCACCTGCGCGATCACCGCGATCAGCAGGTAGCAGAGCAGCGTGATGAACGGGACCCAGCCGTAGGCGGCACCGGCGAAGCGGCGCACCCCGGCGGGGACGGGGAGCACGCCCTCACGGAGGTTGCGGAGCGTCACCAGCCAGAATCCCGGGATGACGACGGCCCAGGTGAGCATGCACCAGGGGCAGAGCGTTCCGAGCGCGAAGACGCTCGTCGCGATGAGCCAGCCCACGAACACCAGGGCCAGCAGGAAGCCGACGTTGAAGGCCGCCCAGAACCACCGGTCGAACCGGGCGCCCGCGAGCAGGCCCAGCCCCACCACGATCGGCGCGATCCAGGCCGCCAGGCCGATGAGAGGGTTCGGGAAGCCGAAGACCGCGCCCTGCACCGAGTTCAGGTTCGCACTGCACTGCACGAGCAGGCTGAAGTCGCAGCCGAGGCCCGCATCCGGGTTCTCGAGAGCGGCGAACTTGTCGTTCGTGAGGGCGAAGGCGGCGGTCCAGCCGATCACGCCGAGGACGATCAGCAGGACGGCGAAGACGACGGGGCGCTGCTGGGTGGGGGCGTCGCGCACCCCGGGATCGCTGGACACCGGGGGATTATGGCACGCGCCGGATCGGCGCCTCTGGGAATGCGTGCGATAATCGGAGCCGTCGGTCCGGGGGACCCCGCATCGACGCGAAGAAGGTTTACCGGGCGAGTACCGGGCCACAGGAGATCGACAGCGTTCCGCGAATGGACGCGCCGGATCTCCGCTCCGCCGGGAGTCGACCGCAGGTCGCACCGCGGAGGAGCGAGTGTCGGATAGTCAGTTCCGAGAGTGCAGCTGCAACCGGAGTCCCGCGCCACGAGCGCGACGGGACCGGGGGAGCGGAAGGATTCGCGGCGGGCCGAGGCCCCTCGCACGAGAGAAGCATCCGGGAAGACGACGCGGCGGACGACCCGGCCGAGGAGTGCACCAGGAATGGTGGAAGACAACAGTACGAGCGGATCCGATCGGGACCGCGACGAGCCCCGCAACGGGGCCAGGAAGATCAGCCGCCTCTTCGGTGGCCTCCGGGCTACCCGGCGGACCGAGTCGAGCGCGCCAGCGACAGGGGAGACGATCATCGACAGCAACGAGACCGACCAGACCGGAGCCGAGGGCACCGAGCTGCCCGAGACCGGGAGCGCCGCGGAGGCGGCCGAGCCGTCGACGTCGACGGGCGCGGTGTTCTTCAACGCCCTCCCGCAGACTCCGGGCGCCGAGCAGGAGGAGCCGCGACGGCCCGCACTGCCGAGCCCGTCGCTGCTGTTCCAGGCGCCGGTCCTGCCTGACTACGTCGAGCTGGCTCCGCTGCCTCCCCGCGGTGCGCCGCTGGGCGTCCAGGAGGAGCGCGAGAGCCCGGCCGAGGAGCAGGGCTCCGTCCGCCGCCGCTCGCGCCGCCGCAGCGGCGAGAGCGAGAGGTCCGGCTCCGACGACCCCGAGAACACCGTCGTCCGGGTCCGCCAGCCGCGCGAGCAGCGCGAGGCCCGCGAGCCCGAGCTCATCACCGAGCCGCAGCGCATCAAGGGCTCGACCCGCCTCGAGGCCAAGAAGCAGCGCCGCCGCGACGGCCGCGACGCCGGCCGGCGCCGCACGGTCGTCACCGAGTCCGAGTTCCTCGCCCGCCGGGAGGCCGTCGACCGCGTCATGGTCGTCCGCTCGAAGGAGGACAGCATCCGCATCGGCGTGCTCGAGGACGGCGTCCTCGCCGAGCACTACGTCGCCCGCTCGCAGGAGGCGTCGCTCATCGGCAACGTCTACCTCGGCCGCGTGCAGAACGTCCTCCCGAGCATGGAGGCCGCCTTCGTCGACATCGGACGCGGGCGCAACGCCGTGCTCTACTCCGGCGAGGTCGACTGGGACGCCGCGAACAACGCCGGCGGCCCCCGCCGGATCGAGCTCGCGCTCAAGCCCGGCGACCGGGTCCTCGTCCAGGTCACGAAGGACCCCGTCGGCCACAAGGGCGCCCGTCTCACGAGCCAGATCTCGCTCCCCGGCCGCTACCTCGTCTACGTGCCCAACGGCTCGATGAACGGCATCTCGCGGAAGCTCCCGGACACCGAGCGCGCCCGCCTGAAGAAGATCCTCAAGGAGGTGCTGCCCGAGAACGTGGGCGTCATCGTCCGGACCGCGGCCGAGGGCGCCACGGAGGAGCAGCTGACCGTCGACGTCGAGCGCCTGACCGCGCAGTGGACGGCTCTCAGCGCGAAGGCCGCGACCGGGCAGGCTCCCGCTCTCCTGCACAGCGAGCCGGACCTGCTGATCAAGATCGTCCGCGACGTCTTCAACGAGGACTTCGAGAAGATGGTCATCGCCGGCGACGACGCCCGCGAGACCATCGAGCTCTACCTCAGCCAGGTCGCACCCGATCTGCTCGAGCGCGTCGAGGTCTACACGGGTGAGAAGGACGCGTTCGACGAGTTCCGCATCACGGAGCAGATCGAGAAGGCGCTGGAGCGCAAGGTGTGGCTGCCCAGCGGCGGCTCGCTCGTGATCGACCGCACCGAGGCGATGACGGTGGTCGACGTCAACACCGGCAAGTTCGTCGGCTCGGGCGGGAACCTCGAGGAGACGGTCACGAAGAACAACCTGGAGGCGGCCGAGGAGATCGTCCGCCAGCTGCGCCTGCGCGACATCGGCGGCATCATCGTCGTCGACTTCATCGACATGGTGCTCGAGTCCAACCGCGACCTCGTGCTCCGCCGCCTGGTCGAGTGCCTGAGCCGCGACCGGACGAAGCACCAGGTCGCCGAGGTCACCTCGCTCGGCCTCGTGCAGATGACCCGCAAGAAGCTGGGCCTGGGCCTGCTCGAGACCTTCAGCGAGAACTGCGAGATCTGCGCCGGACGCGGCGTCATCGTCCACCACGACCCCGTGCTCAAGCACCGGTCGACCGCCGCTCCGCAGCAGGAGCAGCGCCGCCGGGGCAAGGGCGGCGAGCAGCAGCCCGCCGCCTCCGGGCGCTCGAACGGCGGGCAGAACGGGCAGGGCGCGCCGGCGACCAAGCCGATCAGCACCCACGCCATCACGGACGACGCGAAGAACGCGCTCGCGCAGATCGCCGCCAGCACCATCCACCCCCAGGCCGTGCGCCAGGCAGCGGAGGAGGCGGCCGCGCTGGTCGAGGACGCCGCCGAGACCGTCGAGGCCATGGCGCCGGAGGAGTCCGCCACGGCACCCGAGGAGCAGCCGTCCGAGCCGAGTCGTCGCGGCGAGCGTCCCGCCCGGGGCGAGCGCCGTCGTCGCAGCCGCGACCGCGAGCCGCGCCAGGAGGCCGCCGAGACGGCGGCCGTCGAGTCGGCTCCCGTCGAGACCCCGGTCGAGAAGGAGATCGAGCCGGCCGCTGCCGCGCCGATCCTCGACATCCCGATCGCGCCGGTCACGCCTCCGCGCCGCGTCCGCAGCGAGGTCGCCGAGCACCTGCTCGACTCCGTGCTCGACGCTCTGCCGGCCCCGAAGCAGCCCGGCCAGGGCCGTGCGAAGAGCCGGCGCGTCACGACGGCCGCGCTCACCGGAGTCGCGGTCATCCCCGAGCAGACCCCGCGCCGCGCCGACCAGTAGCGCGACCCGGTGTCAGGAGGGCCCGGTGCCCGGCGAGAGCCGGCGCCGGGCCCTCTCGGCGTCCCGGTCGCGCCCGCGGACGCGGAGCCCGCTCCGCCTCAGCCGCTCGACCAGCTCCCGCGCGCCGACGGGGACCGCGCCCGCGGCGACGAGCTCGTCGATCCGCTCCTCGGGCACGTCGTAGTGGTCCAGGTCGAAGCCGCGCTCGGGCACGCCGAGACGGCGCGCGAAGTCGTGGAGCTCCTCGAGCGAGACGTCGCTCACGAGGTGCGCCCACAGCCGGCCGTGCGCCGGCCAGCGCGCGGCGTCGACGAGGATGGCCATTCCCCGATCGTAGGCGGCGCGCCGTCCGTCCACGCGCCTCCTCCTCGACTATCGTGACGGGGTCGCCGGTCGGGTGGACACGGCTTCGCAGTCGTGTGCGTTTGACCGTGGAGCGCGGATCCCGTACTCTTGACCGTTGGTGTGGCGCGATCCATGTGCTCACGCAGATTTCCGTTGTCGCTCCGCCCCTCACGGGGCGCGGGCCGCGGTGCCGGTTCCCTCGTGTCGTGAGGAGACGGGTACGAACCGGAAGACCGGGGCTCAGCCCCGTCCCTACAAGCCCCGGACGAGGCCTCCGCTCCGTCCAGACGAGAAACAGGTACGAGAAGTGGTTTACGCAGTTGTGCGCGCCGGCGGTCGGCAGGAGAAGGTCGAGGTCGGCACCATCGTGACGATGGACCGCGTCAAGGCCGACGAGAACGGCACCGTGCAGCTTCCTGCCGTGCTGCTCGTCGACGGTGAGTCGATCACCTCGGACGCGGCGACCCTCGCGGGCGTCACGGTCACCGCCGAGGTGCTCGAGGACCTCCGTGGTCCGAAGATCATCATCCAGAAGTTCAAGAACAAGACCGGTTACAAGAAGCGCCAGGGGCACCGTCAGGACCTCACGCGCGTCAAGGTCACTGGCATCAAGTAGTCCTGCAAAGGAATTGAGCTGACCTGCGGAGCGAGCCATCGCCCTGCAGGGCAACAGCACGGGGCTGCGGCCCCCCGGTCTCGAGGAGATGAGAAATGGCACACAAGAAGGGCGCGAGCTCCACTCGCAACGGTCGCGACTCGAACGCGCAGCGTCTCGGCGTCAAGCGCTTCGGCGGCCAGGTCGTGAACGCGGGCGAGATCATCGTCCGCCAGCGCGGCACGCACTTCCACCCCGGCGCGAACGTCGGACGCGGTGGCGACGACACCCTGTTCGCCCTCTCGGCGGGCGCTGTCGAGTTCGGCAGCAAGGGCGGCCGCAAGGTCGTCAACATCGTGGCGGCCGCCCAGTAGGGTCGACCTCCTCGGCCGCACAGGCACAGGACGCAAGGGGCGGGCTTCGGCTCGCCCCTTGCGCGTTTACCGGGGCACAGCCCCCCGGCGCCGGCATCCCGGCGCCGCACGCACTCACGGACGGATTCACACCATGGTCACCTTCGTCGACAACGTCACGCTGCATCTGCGTGCCGGCCACGGCGGCAACGGCTGCGTCTCCGTCCGTCGCGAGAAGTTCAAGCCGCTCGCCGGCCCCGACGGCGGCAACGGCGGGCACGGGGGCGACATCGTCCTCGTCGCCGACCCGCAGACGACGACGCTGCTCGCCTACCACCGCCACCCGCACCGCAGCTCCGAGAACGGCGGTCCCGGCATGGGCGACCACCGCGCGGGCGGGAACGGCGAGCTCATGGAGCTCCCCGTCCCGGTCGGCACGGTCGTCAAGTCGCCGGACGGCGACCAGCTGATCGACATGGACGAGCCCGGCCTCCGGTTCGTCATCGCTCCGGGCGGGCAGGGCGGGCTCGGCAACGCCTCTCTCGCCACCACGAAGCGCAAGGCGCCCGGCTTCGCGCTGCTCGGCACGCCGGGCTGGGAGGGCGACGTCGTCCTCGAGCTGAAGACCGTCGCGGACGTCGCGCTCGTCGGATTCCCCTCGGCGGGCAAGTCGAGCCTCGTCGCGGCGATCTCGGCGGCCAAGCCGAAGATCGCGGACTACCCGTTCACGACCCTCGCGCCCAACCTCGGCGTCGTGCAGGCGGGGGAGTCGCGGTTCACCGTCGCCGACGTGCCCGGTCTCATCGAGGGCGCGAGCGAGGGCAAGGGCCTGGGCCTGGAGTTCCTCCGCCATGTCGAGCGCTGCACCGCGCTCGTCCACGTGCTCGACTGCGCCACGCTCGAGCCCGGCCGCGACCCGCTGACCGACCTCGACATCATCCTCGGCGAGCTGGCGGCGTACCCCGTCGGCGACGGACAGGTGCCGCTGATCGAGCGCCCGCAGCTGATCGCGCTCAACAAGGTCGACGTGCCCGAGGCCCAGGAACTGGCCGACTTCGTCCGGGCCGACCTCGAGGGCCGCGGCTACCGCGTCTTCGAGATCTCGACGGTCAGCCACTCGGGACTCCGCCAGCTGACGTTCGCCCTCGCCGAGATCGTCGAGAAGCACCGCCTCGAGCTCGCCGCTGTGCCGCGGGTGGAGCGCATCACCATCCGCCCCCGCGCCGTGGACGAGAAGGACTTCGAGATCCGCGTCGAGGGCGGCTCGTACGGCAACGTCTACCGGGTCCTGGGCACCAAGCCCGTGCGCTGGGTGGCGCAGACCGACTTCACGAACGACGAGGCCGTCGGCTTCCTCGCCGACCGCCTGGCCAAGCTCGGAGTCGAGAACGGCCTCTTCTCGGCCGGAGCGGTCGCCGGCTCCACCGTCGTCATCGGCCCCGGCGACGGCGTCGTCTTCGATTGGGAGCCGACCCTCACCTCGACGGCCGAGCTCATCACCGCGCCCCGCGGAACGGACCTCCGCCTCGAGGACAACCGGCGCAAGACGCGCAACGAGCGTCGCGAGGACTACTTCGAGCGGATGGACGCCAAGGCCGAGGCCCGCGCGGAGCTCGAGCGCGAGCGCCAGGGCGGCGTCTGGCGCGTCGCCGACGAGGGCGACGGCACGGAGGCCGGCGAGGAGAGCTGACTCCCGCCGCCGGGGTCGTCTGCCTCTACACTGGCCGGATGCCGCAGACGACCCCCGACAGCAGTGCGCTGACCGAGCGGTTCGCCGCTTCCCGCGTCGCGTCGCGCTCCCTCCGCAGTGCGACCACCGACCTCAAGAACCGGGCTCTGCTCGCCATCGCCGACGCGGTGCGCTCGAGCGCCGAGCGCGTCGTCCCGGCGAACGAGCTCGACCTCCAGCGGGGTCGCGAGAGCGGCATGAGCGCGGGCCTGCAGGACCGCCTCCGCCTCGATGCGGCGCGCCTGGGGTCCCTCGCCGACGCCGTCGTCGCGGTCGTCGGGCTCACCGATCCGGTCGGGCAGACGGTGCGGGGATCGAACCTGCCCAACGGCGCCTCCCTCACCCAGGTGCGGGTCCCGTTCGGCGTGGTCGGAGCGATCTACGAGGCGCGCCCGAACGTCACCATCGACATCGCGGCGCTCGCCCTCAAGAGCGGGAACGCCGTGATCCTGCGCGGAGGCACGGCCGCGGAGAACACGAACCGCGTCCTGGTGGAGCTGCTGCAGGAGGCCGTCGCCTCCGTGGGCCTGCCCGCCGAGCTGGTGCAGACGGTCGACGACCACGGCCGCGAGGGCGCGAAGGCCCTCATGCGAGCGCGCGGCTACGTCGACGTCCTGGTGCCGCGGGGGAGCGCGGGCCTCATCGAGTCGGTCGTGACGGAGTCGACGGTCCCCGTGATCGAGACGGGCGCCGGAGTCGTCCACGTCTTCCTCGACGCCAGTGCCGACGAGCGGTGGGCCGTGGACATCGTCCACAACGCCAAGGTGCAGCGTCCGAGCACCTGCAACGCCCTCGAGACCCTCCTCGTCCACCGCGACGCCGCCGAGCGCCTCCTCCCGCCCGTCCTCGGCCGGCTCGCGGAAGCGGGAGTGACCGTGCACGGCGACGAGCGCGTCGCGGCGCTCTGGCCCGACGCGGTGCCCGCCACCGATGAGGACTGGTCCGCGGAGTACTACTCGCTCGACGTCGCCGTCGCGATCGTCGACGACCTCGACGCCGCGATGGCCCACATCGACCGGTACTCCACCCACCACACCGAGTCGATCGTGACGAACGACCTCCGAAGCGCCGAGCGCTTCCTCGCCGAGGTCGACTCCGCGGTCGTGATGGTCAACGCCTCCACCCGCTTCACCGACGGCGGGGAGTTCGGGTTCGGCGCCGAGGTCGGCATCTCGACGCAGAAGCTGCACGCTCGGGGCCCCATGGGCCTTCCCGAGCTGACCAGCACGAAGTGGCTGCTGCGCGGCGCGGGACAGGTCCGCGCCTAGCGCACGGACCGGCGATCCGCCGTCGAGCGGCGTCCGGGTAGACTCGTCGGAGCCCCGCCGGGGCGACCACGACCTCCAAGGAGCACTGCATGTCCCTCGCGACGACCGTCCTCGCCGAAGCAGCGGCCCACACGGAGCTGCCGTTCCCCCCGATCGTCTTCGGCCTGATCGCCGCCGTCGCCTTCACGGCCCTCGGCTTCGTCACCTGGAGCTACCGGGACGTGGCGAACCGCCACTCGCACAAGACCGGCGCCGGCTCCCACGACCAGCACGGTCACGGACACTAGGCGGGGAGCCCAGCGATCGTGACGTCCGCCGCGAGCGGAGGCCCGCGGCGTCCGCGCATCGGCGTGATGGGCGGCACCTTCGACCCGATCCACCACGGTCACCTGGTCGCCGCCTCCGAGGTGGCCCAGTCGTTCGACCTGGACGAGGTCGTCTTCGTGCCCACCGGCCAGCCGTGGCACAAGAAGACGGTGACCTCCGCCGAGCACCGGTACCTGATGACGGTGATCGCGACGGCGTCGAACCCGCGCTTCACCGTCAGCCGCGTCGACGTGGACCGGATCGGCACGACCTACACGATCGACACCCTGCGCGACATCCACGCCGCGCACCCCGACGCCGAGCTGTTCTTCATCACCGGCGCGGACGCGGTCGCTCAGATCCTGAGCTGGAAGGACTACGACGAGCTGTGGGAGCTGGCCCACTTCGTCGCCGTCAGCCGGCCGGGGCACGTCCTCAACGTTTCGGGATTGCCGGCCCAGGACGTATCCTTGTTGGAGATTCCGGCACTGGCGATCTCCTCGACCGACTGTCGGAGCCGCGTCAACCGGGGTCATCCGGTCTGGTACCTGGTTCCCGACGGTGTCGTCCAGTACATCTCGAAGCACCACCTGTATCGGAGCACGTCATGACAGTTCAGCCCGAGGAGAAGCCGCTCACCCGGCGCGAGATCCGCGAGCGCGAGAGGCGCGAGGCCGGTGCGGCCACGACCGCCGCCGTTCCGACGACGTCCCGCCGAGCTGCCACCGCGACCGCCACCACCGCCGGCGACATGCCGGTGCTGACCCCCACCCAGGCCCTGCGGATCACCCCCGTCGAGCCGAGCCCCGCGAGCGAGCCCGACCTGCGCACCTCCTCGATGGAGATCGTCGCCACCGAGAACGCCACGGGCCGCCAGCTGACCCGTCGGGAGCTGCGCGCACTGCTGGCGCAGCAGCAGGCGGAGAAGGTCGCCGCCGCACCGGAGGCGGAGCCGCCCGCCGAGGAGGAGCGGTCCGACGACGAGCGCTCCGACGACGTCGAGGGCGCCCTCGACCGCGCCTCGGCGCTCCCGCCGACCGGGGCGGTCCCCGTGATCGAGGCGGCCGACGAGTCCCGTGATGCGGAGCCGGTGCCCGAGGGTGCAGCGGAGCAGGAGCCGGAGGGCGACGAGGACGTCGTCACCGAGGACGCCCCCGAGGCGTCCGAGGAGGAGGCGGACGAGTCCGCCTCCGATGCGACCGCGGACGCCGACGAGGCCGACGCGGCCGAGGTGCACGAGGCCGAGATCGAGAGCTCCTCCTCCGCCGACGAGACGCCGTCCGCGGACGCCTCCGACGAGCGGGACGCGGACGACGAGCAGCCGACGGCCGGCGAGCAGCCCGAGCAGCCGCACCTGAACACCGCGCTCTTCGCGTCGGTGGGCGGATCCCTCGACATCGCCGACGAGAAGGCCACCGAGATCACCGGGAGCTTCGAGCCGCCGATCGAGCACCTCGCCATCACCGAGGAGCTCGACAGCAAGTCGAAGGAGGAGGTGGACGCCTCGTTCGACTCCCTCATCGCGAGCGGAGTCGCCGCCACCGGTGCCGTCACCACCACCAACGCGCTGATCCTGCCGACCACGGGCCCCGGCGCGACAGTCGGCACGGACACGGGGGAGATCCTCGTCACCGGCTCGTTCGACCTCCCGCGCAGCCTCGGCTCCACGGGCCAGCACCCGAACCTCTACGACTCGCCCGATGTGGACCGCTACGTCGACCGCATCGACCGCGAGCAGCCCGTCGGCGAGTCCGAGCCGGTCCGGGCGTCCAGCGCCGTCTCCACCCACGCCGCCGGCACCTCGATGATCGCGCCGCAGAAGCGCGCCGGCGTGAGCGTCCCGGTGGTCCTCGCGATCACCGCGGCCGTCCTGCTGGTCGGCGCGATCGCGCTGTTCATCGGCGGCTTCGTGCTCAACATCTTCTGATCTCCACCACCGACACTGAAGGCTTCATGACTGCGACCGATTCCGCCCGCGCCCTGCTCCAGCTCGCGGCCACCGCCGCCGACTCCAAGGGCGGTGAGGACCTCGTCGCCCTCGACGTCTCGGGGCCGCTGCCGCTGGTCGACATCTTCCTCCTCGCCACCGGCCGCTCCGAGCGCAACGTGGTCGCGATCGCGAACGAGGTGGAGGACCGCCTGAACGACTCCGGCGCCAAGCTGCTGCGCCGCGAGGGCCGTGCGGAGGGCCGCTGGATCCTCCTCGACTTCGGCGACCTCGTCGTGCACGTCTTCCACGAGGAGGACCGCATGTACTACTCGCTCGAGCGCCTCTGGAAGGACTGCCCGACGGTGCCGTTCACCCTCGAGCAGCCCGTCGCCGTCGACTCGTCGACGTCCTCGAACTGACGAACACGCCCGGCGACAGCGCTCGATTTCACTTCACGCGAATCGTGTTGTAGTTTATTCGAGTTGCTTCCGCCGGGCGGAGACAGCGAAAGACAGTACGAAGCAAGAGAGAACAAAACACGGGTCCGTGGCGCAGCTGGTAGCGCACCTGCATGGCATGCAGGGGGTCAGGGGTTCGAATCCCCTCGGATCCACCGAACAGGTCCGCACTTCTCCGGGAGTGCGGACCTTCGTCGTTCACGGCGCTACAGGGTCTGGCGCCGTCCTGTCCGGCTCAGGCCGGTCATGACCGTACCCGCCCGGCCGCCGGGTCCCCCTGCTGGTCACGCACGCGTCGGCCCGACCGGCTCCACATGGCCGCCGCATCCGGCGAGGAATCCGGAGAGCTCGCCCCAGGCGTCCTCCCCGATCGTGGTGTTCGGGCGCCGTGCGAGATCGGCCAGAGCGTCCGTCAGCTCGTCGACTCCCGTCACGATCCTCGTCCGTGCCGCTCCCGTGCCCTGCCATCCGGGCGCGTACGTCCTGACGTCGGGGTGGCTGTAGAGCACGGCCGTCTCGAACCACGGCGTGGGCAGACCGTTCAGGGCCAGGTGCTCCTTGAGCCTCGCGGCCTGGATCCGGACCTGCCGGGCGGGGACGTGCTGCTCGACATGCGTGCGCACCGTCCACCGCGACACCGTCCCCGGTGCGATCTGAACCGCGAAGGCCTCGGGCAGGGCGTCCTCGTCGAGGAGGACGCCGTAGGAGGGGTGGACAGTACCGGGTCGCACGCCGTCGAAGACGACCCCCTGCCAGTACTTGGCCTCGATGATGAGCGCGCCGTGCCGGGTGAGCAGCAGATGGTCGATCTGCGCGAGGAAGCGGCGCGTCGTGCGCGCGTCGACCGGTACGAAGACGACGTTCGTGGCGAGGACGCCGGACAGCCCCGCCGAGGCGCACGCCTCCCGGATCAGGGTGTGCGAGACGGCCTCGCTGCTCCAGGTCCTGGCGAGCGCGTCACGGGTCTGCTCGACCTCCTCCTGCGCCGTCTCGAGCTCGGTCCGACTGAGGTCGCGCTCGGCGTCGCGCGCGCGCGTCAGTGCCTTGAGCGCCGCCTCGTGGCTCCGGTCGCGCTCGGCGATCGTGCGCTGGTGCTCCTCCGCGGCCTCCTCCGCGGCCTGCTCCGCCGCCGCTCTCGCCGCAGTGCGCCGTCGGCGGCCGGTGACGACCGTGATGAGGAGGGCCAGGAGCAGGGCGGCCGCGACGGCCCAGGGCAGGTACTCGTTCATGGTCCCCAGGCAAGCACGGACCACCGACCGTGCGCCGCCACGGCTCCTGATCGCGCCGTTCGGCGGACCGGCCGCGGTGCGCTCGCTCGTGCCCTGTCCGGACGTCTTCGTCGGCGTCCGCCTGCGCGCGCGGTGGAGACGCCGACCCTGCGCCGGCCGATCGCGCAGGCGGAGCCCTACCGCCGCCTGGCGGACGCGATGCGCGACCAGCACGAGGTCCGGCTGACCGGCGTCGAGGGTACGCTGCTGGGCTTCGTCGGCCCGCAGCCGTTCCAGGGGATCAGCGTCGCCGGCCTGCGCACGCACGTCGTCGACACCACCGGCGGGATCGGCGGCCACGTGCTCGCCGCCTCCGGAGTCGCGGGCCTGCTCGAGATCGAGCAGTACGGCGGCATCACCGTCCGCGTGCCGGAGTCGGACGACCACCTGCGAGCCGACCTGGACGCGGCGGCCGACGCCGGGATCCGCGCCGTGGACACCGACCACCCGCCCTGAGCGGCCCTACCCTGGACGCATGCCCTCACTGCGCGACGTCCACGCCGTCATCGACCGTCTCTGGCCCGAGGCGGCCGCCGAGAGCTGGGACGCGCCCGGCCTGGTCACCGGCGACCCCGACGCTGCGGTCGAGCGGATCCTGCTCACGGTCGACGTGGTCTCCGACACCGTCGCGGAGGCCGTCGACGGCGGATACCAGCTCCTGGTCGCGCACCACCCGCTGCTGCTGCGCGGCGTCACCTCGATCGCCGAGGACGGCTACAAGGGCCGCCTGCTCGCGGACCTCATCCGGGGCGGCTGCGCACTGATCTCGGCCCACACGAACGCCGACATCGTCGCGGACGGGGTCTCGGACGTGATCGCCACCCGCCTCGGCCTGACCGGCGCGACTCCGCTCGTCCCGGGCGCCGACCCGTCGGTCGGGCTCGGCCGAGTGGGCGACCTGCCCGAGGAGGTGACGCTCGGACGCCTGGCCGGAGCCGTGGCCGAGCTCCTGCCGGCCACCGCAGGGGGAGTGCGGGCCGCGGGCGCCTACAAGACACCCGTGCGCCGCGTGTCGCTCTGCGGGGGAGCGGGGGACTCCCTCCTGGACGCCCCCGCCGTCCGCACGAGCGACGTCTTCATCACCGCCGACCTCCGGCACCACCCGGCCTCCGAGGCGCGCGAGAAGGCCCTGCACGGCACCGGGCCCGCCCTCATCGACGTCTCGCACTGGGCGAGCGAGTGGCTGTGGCTCGACGTCGCCGCGACCGCGCTGCGGGAGGCCCTGCCCACGGTCACCGTCGAGGTGAGCGAGACCCGCACCGACCCGTGGGATTTCGCGATCGTGCACTGACCCGCCGCGGGCACGGGAGAATGGACGCGGCGCGCCCGTACTGCGCGCCGGGAACGAGGACCGCCACGTGAAAGCCAGCCCCGCACACCAGCGCGAACTCCTGACTCTGGCGAGTCTGGACACGAGGGGCGCGCAGCTGCGCCACGCCCTCGCGACGCTCCCGCAGATCGCGCGGATCCAGGCGATGCAGGCCCGCGACAACGAGACCCGCCGCTCCCTCGCCGAGCGCACAGGGCGCCTCGAGGACGTGCGCACCGAGCTCGGGCGCATCGAGTCCGACGTCAGCGTGGTCGAGAAGCGGCTCACCCGCGATCGCGACCGCCTGCAGACCGCATCCGCGGCCAAGGACATCGCCGCGCTCGAGAGCGAGATCACCTCCCTCGTGAAGCGACGGGGAGACCTCGAGGACATCGAGCTGACCCTGATGGAGCGGATCGAGGGCATCGAGTCCGAGGTCGCCGCGGCTCAGGCCGAGCGCGACGAGGTCGTCGCCTCGCTCGGGACCCTCGCCGAGGAGCGCGACGCGCAGGCCGAGAAGCTCCGCGACAAGCAGGAGGCGCTCGCCCGGGACCGCGCCGACCTGGTGACGACGCTTCCGGAGGACCTGGTCGAGCTGTACGAGAAGCAGCGCGCCCGCTACGGGGTCGGCGCGGCCCTCCTCCGTGGGAAGGTGTCGGAGGGGAGCGGCGTGGCCCTCACCGAGTCGGACCTCTCCTGGATCCGCGCCTCCGCTCCCGACGAGGTCGTCCTCTGCCCCGACAGCGGCTGCATCCTGGTGCGCGGCGAGGAGTCCACCCTCGCCTGAGCCGTACACTGGACGGGCGAACGGGCCGGCAAGACGGTCGCGTCACCGCGGCGAGAGCCGTGGTGCCGAGGAACGTCCGGGCTCCGCAGAGCAGGGCGGTGGGCAACACCCACCCGGGGCGACCCGCGAGACAGTGCCACAGAGAACAGACCGCCGTCGGCTCCGGCCGGCGGTAAGGGTGAAACGGTGGTGTAAGAGACCACCAGGGGCCGGAGTGATCCGGTCCGCTCGGTAAACCTCGCCCGGAGCAAGGTCAGACAGAGGACGATGCGGCTGCTCGTCGGGTCCTCGGGTAGACCGCTGGAGGGTCACGGCGACGTGGCTCCGAGAGAGATGGCCGTCCAGCGCCCGCCGAGAGGCGCGGCGTGAACAGAACCCGGCGTATCAGCCGACCCCTTCGCCACGAGATGCCCCGCCCCGGCGGGGCATCTCGCGTCTCCGCCGGTCGCCGAGCTCGCGCTCCCGCCCGCAGGCAGCGCGACGGCCTGCCGTGGCGGTTCCGGGGTCTCGATACATCCTTGCGCCGCCACTCGACAGGACTGGCGCGGTTCATCTCTCGCGCTGCCTCCTGCGGACGAAGCGGTGCAGCACGACGTCCGGCAGGCGCCGATCCCGGAGGACGGTCCTGAGGCGCCGCTGCGGATCGACCGCCGAGGACCAGGTGCCCCCGCCCCCGTCCTGGCTCACCGCGACCGCTGAACCCTGAAAGTCTGATCGCGTCCGTCCGCCATGGCGCCACGCACCAGGCGAACCGGCGAAGCGCGTGCCGGCGTTTCGCCGTAGCCGTCCGCACCCCGCTCCCCGGAACGCGTCACCTCCCGAGGCCGACCGCGCCTCGGCGGGCGGGGACCGCCGAGGAAAAAGACTCAGCCCCGCCCTGCGAGCGCGGCCGCGCCGAGGATGCCGGCGTTGTTGCGGAGCGCCGCCGGGATGATCGGGGTGCGCAGGTCGAGCAGCGGGAGGAACTCGTCGTGGTGCTTGGAGATGCCGCCGCCGACGATGAAGAGATCGGGCCAGAGCAGCGCCTCGAGGTGGGAGTAGTAGCGCTGCAGGCGCTTCGCCCAGTGCTTGTAGTCGAGGTCGTCGCGCTCCTTGGCGGCGAACGAGGCCTTCTTCTCGTAGTCGCCGCCGTGGATCTCGAGGTGGCCGAGCTCGGCGTTGGGGATGAGGATCCCGTCGTGGATCTGCGCCGTCCCGATGCCGGTGCCGAGGGTGGTCATGATGACCAGGCCCTCCTTGTCCTTCGCCGCTCCGAAGCGCGACTCGGCGTAGCCCGCCGCGTCGGCGTCGTTGACGAAGAAGATGTTCCGGCCGACCGCGTCCTCGAAGAGCTTCTCGGCCTCGAGGCCGATCCACTCGTCCGACACGTTCGCCGCCGACATCGTCCGTCCGTGGACGACGACGGCGGGGAAGCAGATGCCGACCGGGGTGTCCGAGGGCAGGTCCGGGATCTTCTCGAGGATCTGCTGGACGGTGGCGACGATGTCCTTCGGCGTGCCGCCCGGGGGAGTGGCGAGCTTCATCCGGTCGCTGAGCAGGGTGCCCGCGGCCAGGTCCACCGAGGCCCCCTTGATGCCCGTTCCCCCGATGTCGATCCCGATGGCGGTCGCCGCAGCAGTCATAGCGGCCATGCTAGCGAAGGGCGGGGGTGCGGACCGACGCGGGCTGCGGCGTAGGATCGCGGCATGGCTGACGGCGACGCGAACTCCTGGTGGTACAACCTCAAGGCCGGCACGGTGGAGCAGGGATTCGTGTCCCCCTCCGTCGACCGGGTGGGGCCCTTCTCCTCTCGCGAGGAGGCGGAGCACGCCCTCGAGCGGCTGCACGAGAACAGCCGCAAATGGGCCGAGGAGGACGCCGCAGAGGACCGCTGACCGCGGCTACTCGTAGCTGTGCTCGGCGCCGGGGTAGGCGCCGGACTCCACGTCGTCCCGGTACGCGGTGACCGCTCCGGTGAGCACGCCGCGCAGATCCGCGTACTGCTTCACGAAGCGGGGGATGCGGCCGGTGGTGAATCCGGCGAAGTCCGTCCACACGAGCAGCTGTCCGTCGACGTGCGGTCCCGCTCCGACTCCGATCGTCGGGATGCGCAGCTCCTCCGTCACCTGACGTGCCGCGTCCGCGGGCACCATCTCGAGGACGACGGCGAACGCCCCGGCCTCCTGGACGGCTCGCGCGTCGGCGAGCAGCTGCTCGATGCCCTCGCCGCGCCCCTGGACCATGTGGCCGCCGAGCCCGTGCTCGCTCTGCGGCGTGAAGCCGATGTGCGCCATCACGGGGATGCCCGCCTCGACGATGCGCCGGATCTGCTCAGCGGAGCGGACCCCGCCCTCGAGCTTCACCGCGTGCGCGTGCGTCTCCTTCATGAAGCGGAACGCCGTGTGCAGCGCGTCGTCGGCACCCGACTCGTAGGAGCCGAAGGGCATGTCGGCGACGACGAAGGCGCGCTCGACGGCTCCGGCGACGGCACGCGCCAGCGGGATGAGCTCGTCGACGGTGACGGGCAGAGTGGTGTCGTAGCCGAGCACCGTGTTGCCGGCGGAGTCGCCCACGAGGAGGAAGTCGATCCCGGCGTCGTCGAAGATCTTCGCCGTCAGCTGGTCGTAGCTGGTCAGCCCGGTGATGCGGACACCGGAGTCCTTCGCGTTCTGGAAGTGGCGGGTTCGAACGCGTTTCACGGGCTGCGCTGACATGGGCGCCAGTCTACGGCGCGCCTCGGGCGCCCCGCGGGCCCCGGTCGGAGGCAGTAGCCTGAGGGTCGAAACAGGAGGGGTCTGGATGGACAAGCAACGGGACTTCGTTCTTCGCACCATTGAAGAGCGAGGGATCAAATTCGTTCGCCTCTGGTTCACCGACGTCGTCGGCACGCTGAAGTCGGTCGCGATCGCGCCGGCCGAGGTGGAGGGCGCGTTCGCGGAGGGGCTCGGCTTCGACGGCTCCGCCATCGAGGGCCTCACCCGCTCCTTCGAGGCCGACGTCCTCGCGCATCCGGATCCGTCGACCTTCCAGATCCTCCCGTGGCGCGGAGAGATCGACCCGACGGCGCGAATGTTCTGCGACATCACCACGCCGGACGGCCAGCCCGCCGTCGCCGACCCGCGCAACGTGCTCAAGCGCACGCTGGCGAAGGCGGCCGAGCGCGGGTTCACCTTCTACACGCACCCCGAGATCGAGTTCTACCTCCTCAAGTCGTCGTCCTTCGGCGCCGAGGGTCCGGAGCCGGTCGACTCCGCCGGGTACTTCGACAACGTCCCCGGAGGCACGGCGCACGACTTCCGCCGCCGCTCCGTGCGCATGCTGGAGGATCTGGGCATCTCGGTCGAGTTCAGCCACCACGAGGCGGGCCCCGGCCAGAACGAGATCGACCTCCGCTACGCGGACGCGCTCACCACGGCCGACAACATCATGACCTTCCGCACCGTGATCAAGGAGGTGGCGATCGAGCAGGGCGTCTACGCGACGTTCATGCCGAAGCCGCTCTCCGGGCACCCCGGCTCGGGCATGCACACGCACCTCTCGCTCTTCGAGGGCGACGTGAACGTGTTCTACGAGCAGGGCGCCCAGTACCAGCTCTCGAAGCTCGGCCGCCAGTTCATCGCCGGGCTGCTGAAGCACGCCCCCGAGATCACCGCCGTGACGAACCAGTTCGTCAACTCCTACAAGCGGCTCTGGGGTGGCGACGAGGCGCCCAGCTACGTCTCGTGGGGCCACAACAACCGGTCCGCCCTCGTGCGCGTTCCGCTCTACAAGCCCAACAAGGGGCAGTCGTCGCGCATCGAGTACCGGGCGCTGGACTCCGCGGCGAACCCCTACCTGGCGTACTCGCTGCTCCTAGCGGCCGGGCTCAAGGGCATCGAGGAGGGCTACGAGCTCCCGGCCGAGGCCGAGGACAACGTGTGGGCCCTCTCGGACGCGGAGCGCCGGGCGCTCGGCTACGGCGCTCTGCCCGCCAGCCTCGACCGCGCCATCTCGCTGATGGAGGAGTCCGAGCTCGTGGCCGAGACGCTGGGCGAGCAGGTGTTCAACTTCGTGCTGCTCAACAAGCGGAAGGACTGGGCCGAGTACCGCGCCCAGGTCACGCCGTACGAGCTGCGCAGCAATCTCGAGATGCTCTGACGCCTCGGCCATGCCCCGCGAACGCTCCCTCCGCGATGTCGCACGCCTCGGCTTCGCCGCGCTCGGCGAGACCGGGGCACGGCTGGCCGAGGCGGAGGAGCTGGCCGGGCGGCAGCTCGAGTCGGTGCTGCCCTCCTTCGCCCGGGTGGCGGACCCGGACGAGGCGCTGCTCGCTCTGATCGACCTGCTGCGACGGCACCGCGACAGCATGGACGCGGTCCTCGCCGACGACGAGGCCCTGACCCGGCTGCTTCTGGTGGTGGGGGCCTCCTCCGGCCTCGCCGACTTCCTCCAGCGCCGGCCCGACGAGCTGGCCAGCGTGCTCGAGCCGGTGCGCACGCTCCCCGGGCGCGCCGAGATGAAGGCCGAGTTGCTCGAGTCGGTCGGCGCCGTCGACGGCTTCTCGTCGCTCCGGGAGGAGGCGGGCTGGACGGCGTTGCGCGTGCGGTACCGCCGCCTCCTCACCAGGATCGTCGTCCACGACCTGAGCCAGGCCGACCCCGTCGCGGCGATCGACCGGGTGACGAGGGCGCTGGCCGACCTCGCCGGAGCCGCGCTGGAGGCGTCCCTCGCCGTGGCGCGGACCGAGCTGGTCGAGGGCGCGGGCCCGGGTCGCTTCGGCCGCGACGAGGTCGCCGCCACCCGCTTCGCCGTCATCGGCATGGGCAAGGCGGGAGCGTCCGAGCTCAACTACGTCAGCGACGTCGACGTGATCTTCGTCGCCGAGGGCGACCCGGAGAAGGAGCTGACGAACGCCCGTGCGATCGACGTCGCCACCCGGCTCGCCGTGCTCCTCATGCGCGGGACCTCTGCGCTGGCGATGGAGCCGGAGCTCTGGGAGGTCGACCCGAACCTGCGCCCGGAGGGCAAGCAGGGCGCGCTCGTGCGCACCCTCGAGTCGCACATCACCTACTACGACCGGTGGGCGAAGAGCTGGGAGTTCCAGGCGCTGCTCAAGGCGCGCCCGCTCGCCGGCGACCAGGAGCTGGGGCGGGCGTACGTCGACGCGGTCGCGCCCAAGGTCTGGTCGAGCGCCTCCCGCAAGAACTTCGTCGAGTCGGTGCAGCGGATGCGGGAGCGGGTCACCGAGAACATCCCGCAGAACGACGTCCACTACCAGATCAAGCTCGGGCCCGGCGGCCTGCGCGACATCGAGTTCACGGTGCAGCTGCTCCAGCTCGTCCACGGGCAGACCGACGACGAGATCCGCATGCCCGGGACCCTCCTCGCCCTGGGCGCCCTCGCCGACCGCGGGTACATCGGCCGCTCCGCCGCGGAGGAGTTCGCGCAGGACTACCGAGCACTCCGGCTGCTCGAGCACCGCCTCCAGCTGCGGCGCCTGCGACGCACGCACCTGATGCCGCGGGACGAGCACGAGCTGCGGACCCTCGCCCGCTCCAGCGGGCTCGCCCGCACGGCGGAGGAGCTGCTGAGCGTCTGGAACGGGATCAAGCACCGCGTCCGGGGCCTGCACGAGCGCCTGTTCTACCGTCCGCTGCTCTCCGCGGTCGCCGCGCTCTCCGACGGCGGCGCCGAGCTGTCCACCGGCCAGGCGGAGGCGCGCCTCGCCGCCATCGGCTTCGCGGATGCCCGCGGGGCGCTCGGCCACATCGCCGCGATGACCTCGGGCGTCTCGCGTCGCGCGAGCATCCAGCGCCACCTCGTGCCGGTGATGCTGCAGTGGTTCGCCGACGGACCGGACCCCGACTACGGCCTGCTCGCGTTCCGGCGCCTCAGCGACGCACTGGGCGGGACGCCCTGGTTCCTCCGGATGCTGCGCGACTCGTCCGGAGCCGCCAAGCGGCTCACCACGGTGCTCTCCGGATCGCGCTTCGTCGGCGAGCTGCTCGACCGCATCCCGGAGTCGGCGGCCTGGCTCGAGGACGACGACGCCCTCCGCCCCCGTAGCGCCGCCCAGCTCGCCGAGGAGGTGCGCGCCGTGCTCGCCCGGCACGAGACGCCCGACGCGGTCGCCTCAGTCCTCCGCTCGATGCGCCGGCGCGAGGTGCTGCGGACCGCCATGGGGGGCGTGCTCGGTCTCAGCTCGATCGAGGAGATCGCGACCAGCCTCACCGACATCATCAGCGCACTGCTGGGCGGCGTGCTCGCCGCCATCCGGCGCGGCAGTGCGACCCGGCCCGGCGCCGACGCGGAGTTCGCGATCATCGGCATGGGCCGGTACGGGGGAGCGGAGCTGGGCTTCGGCTCCGACGCCGACGTGATGTACGTCCAGCGACCCGGCACCGCCGAGCCGCACCAGGCCCAGCTCTACTCGCAGTTCGTCGTCGCCGAGCTGGTCCGGCTCACGGAGGACTCCCGCCTGCCGCTCGACCTCGACGCCGACCTGCGGCCCGAGGGCAAGAACGGGCCCCTCGTGCGCTCCCTCGACTCCTACCGCGCCTACTACGCCCGCTGGTCGCTGACCTGGGAGGCGCAGGCGCTGCTCCGGGCGCGGGGAGTGGCGGGGGACCAGGCGCTCATCGAGGACTTCGAGGAGCTGGCTGACGGGGTCCGCTACCCGGGAGCGGTCTCCGACCGCGACATCCGCGAGGTGAAGCGGATCAAGGCACGGGTCGAGAGCGAGCGTCTGCCGCAGGGCGCCGACCCCCGCCGTCACCTCAAGCTCGGCCGTGGATCGCTGAGCGACGTCGAGTGGCTGGTGCAGCTCCTCCAGCTGCAGCACGCGCGGCGGACCCCGGCGCTGCGGACCACCTCGACCCTCACCGCCCTCGCGGTCGCGGAGGAGGAGGGCATGGTCGGCCCGCAGGACGCGGAGCGGCTGCGTGCCGCGTGGATCCTCGCGTCCCGTGTCCGCTCGGGCACCACGCTCTGGGGCAACCGCACCAGCGACGTCCTCCCGACCGACCGCCGGCAGCTCGAGGGCGTCGCGCGCCTGCTGGAGTACCCGGCCGGGTCCGCGACGGCGCTCGAGGACGACTACCTCGGCGTGACCCGCCGCTCACGCGCGGTCTTCGAGCGCCTGTTCTACGGGCCGGCCGCGGGAGACGCTCCCTCCTACCGCTGACACCCGCGCGCCGGGGACGGCGAAGGGCCGCCCCTCCGAGGAGGAACGGCCCTTCGGCAGTGCTGCGGGATCAGACCCCGTAGTACAGCTCGAACTCGAACGGGTGAGGACGCTGCGCGAGGGGCTTGATCTCCTTCTCGCGCTTGTACTCGATCCAGGTGTCGATGAGCTCCTGAGTGAACACGCCGCCCTGGAGGAGGAAGTCGTGGTCGGCCTCGAGGGCGTCGAGCGCCTCGCCCAGGGTCGCGGGGACCTGCGGGATGAGCTTCGCCTCCTCGGGGGGCAGCTCGTAGAGGTCCTTGTCGACCGGCTCGTGCGGCTCGATGCGGTTCTTGATGCCGTCGAGGCCCGCCATCAGCTGGGCGGCGAACGCGAGGTACGGGTTGCCGGAGGCGTCGGGCGCACGGAACTCGATGCGCTTGGCCTTCGGGTTCGTGCCGGTGATCGGGATGCGGATGGACGCGGAGCGGTTGCCGGCCGAGTAGACCAGGTTGACCGGCGCCTCGAAGCCCGGGATCAGGCGGTGGTACGAGTTGACCGTCGGGTTCGTGAACGCGAGGACGGCGGGAGCGTGCTTGAGCAGGCCGCCGATGTACCAGCGCGCGAGGTCCGAGAGACCGCCGTAGCCGTTCTCGTCGTAGAAGAGCGGCGTGCCGTCGTTCCACAGCGACTGGTGGGTGTGCATGCCCGAGCCGTTGTCGCCGAAGAGCGGCTTCGGCATGAACGTGGCGGTCTTGCCCCACTGCTCGGCCGTGTTCTTGACGATGTACTTGAACTTCAGGATGTCGTCCGCCGCGTGGACCATCGTGTCGAAGCGGTAGTTGATCTCGGCCTGGCCGCCGGTGCCCACCTCGTGGTGCGAGCGCTCGAGGATGAGGCCGGCGTCGATCAGCTTGAGGCAGATGTCGTCGCGGAGGTCGGCCTGCTTGTCGACGGGGCTCACCGGGAAGTAGCCGCCCTTGTAGGGCGTCTTGTTGCCGAGGTTGCCGCCCTCCTCGACGCGTCCCGAGTTCCAGGCGCCCTCGACCGAGTCGACGGAGTGGAACGCGGAGTTCTGCGTGATCTCGTAGCGGACGTCGTCGAAGATGTAGAACTCCGCCTCGGGGGCGAAGAACGCGGTGTCGGCGATGCCGGTCGACGCGAGGTACTTCTCGGCCTTCTTCGCGACCTGGCGCGGGTCCTTGGAGTAGATCTCGCCGTTGCGCGGGTTGTAGATGTCGAAGACGAGAATCAGCGTGCGCTCGACGCGGAACGGGTCCACGTAGGCGGTGGTCACGTCAGGGATCAGCTGCATGTCCGATTCGTGGATGTTCGCGAATCCGCGGATCGAGGACCCGTCGAAGAGCTGACCGACGGAGAAGAACTCCTCATCGACAGTCGAGGCGGGGATGTTGAAGTGCTGCTGGACACCGGGGAGATCGGTGAACCGGATGTCGAGGAACTTGACGTCCGTGTCCTTGATGAACGAGAGCACCTCGGAAGAATCTTTAAACATGCAAAGGTCTCCAATGGCGTAACGGGGAGCTGCAGAGCGCAGCCGTTCCAGGGTAGTGACGGGGGGTTTCCCCACCGTGTCCCTGTTGTTTCCGACATGTTACGGGGCCCGTCCGGGGTCGGGCTCCACGTCGTCTGCCGGACCACTCGCTCCTCGGTCCGCTCCGAGACGCCGCGGATAGGATCGGAGGATGCCAGCCGCCGACCGCAGGACCTTCGCCGACGCCGCCCCGAGCTCGTACCCGGGGGAGCGTCTCGGCCTCCCACGAGAGGGCCGCCTCTCGGTCGGACGGTCCGGTCGCCGCATCGCCGCCCTGGCCGTCGACTTCGCCGTCGCCGCTCTGCTGTCGCTCGCGTTCTTCGACTACGACCGCTGGGCGAGCCTGCTGCTGTTCGTCCTGCTGCAGGTCGTCTTCATCCCCACCATCGGCGGCAGCATCGGGCACCGCCTGCTCGGGATGCGCGTCATCCGTCTCGGCGGGGGCTGGGTCGGCGTGTGGCGCCCGATCGTGCGCTCTGTGCTGCTGGCCGTGCTGGTGCCGGCGCTCGTCTGGGACTCGGACCAGCGCGGCTTCCACGACAAGGTGGCCGGGACGGTTCTCGTCCGCTACTGACTCGCGCAGCAGACGAAGCAGGCCGGCCGGGAGAGATCCCGACCGGCCTGTCGCGTCGTGCGTCAGCGCGATCGCTGAGGGCGCACCTTGAAGGGGTCGACGCCCTTCGGGATGGGCAGCGACGTGTTGAGCGAGGAGAGCCGGTTCTTCACCGCGAGGACTTCGGCCTTGGTGAGGACCTTCTTCGTCTTCGAGAGGCGGCTCGGCACCTTGTGCAGCGGAGTCGCATCGGCGTCGGAGCCGACGTGCACGAAGGTGACGGGGACGTTCGGCAGGATCCGCGACACCTTGCGCCGCTCGTCCTCGAGCATGCGCTTGGTCCGGGAGGCGGGGCCCTCCGCGATCAGCACGACGCCTCCGCGGCCGACGGCGCGGTAGACGGCGTCCTGGGTCTTGCCATTGACGGCGACGGGCATCTCGCCGCCGGTCCAGGTGCCGCGCAGTCCGCTGCGCAGGACGGCGCCGACCGCGCCGGGCTGCCCGGCGATCTGCCCGTAGGCGGCGCGCTCGGCGCGGCGCGAGAGCACGGCGAGTCCGGCGACCAGGCCGGCCATCACGCCCACGATGATCCACAGCGCGATCACGAAGCCGTTGCCGTTGCCGAGCAGGATGCCGAGGAGCACGCCGAGCAGGATCGGGAGCAGGAGCGCGAGGAGGATGATCCAGACGGCGCTGCTGTCGTAGCGGCGGGTCATCTGGAACACCTGCCACATCTGCTTGAGACGTCCGGGTTCCTTGACCGCCTTCGTCGACGGTTCCGTGCTGCGTGCCATGACGTCAAGGATACCGAGCGGGAGCGCGGCGGCGGACCCCGGACGCGGATCCGACTCCTCCACAGAGGGCACGTGCGCCGATCCCTCCACCGATCGGGATCGGCGGGCGTCCTCCGCCTCGGCCTGCGGTCAGGCTCGCCTCATGACGAGCAGCGGGACGGTCCAGGGCCGGAGGATCGGCGGAGCGCGGACGGGGAGGCGGCGGACGCCTGCGCCGGACGCCGCACCGCCGGCCGAGCGGACGATGCGGCCGCGGGAGGCCGAGTCGCTGCGGGCGTCGCCGGTGGCTCGGCTCGCCGAGCACCGCCACCGCGAGCGCATCGTCCGGGTGGAGTCCTCTCCGAGGAGGTGCATCGTCTCGACCGCCCCTCCCGTCGTCGCCACGCTCGAGAGGTTCCTGCGGGTCGAGCGGGGGATCGGACTCGGCGCCGCGGTCACCCTCCTCGCCCCCGTGGTAGGCGCGGTCCGGTCGGCCTCGCTCGAGGGAGCATGGCTGGCTCCGACGACGGACGACATCGGCCTGACGGAGGAGGGTCGGCCGCTGCTGCTGCTGACGACGCCCGCCGTCGACACCCCGCGTGCGGCGCGCGACGCGCTGCAGCGGGTCCTGGAGCGCCTCGGGATGCTCTGCCCGGAGCTGCCGGTCGCCGCCCTCGCGCGGCACCGCGACCTGCTGGCGCTGGAGGGCAACCTCTACGGACTCGCTGATCCGCAGGGGATAGGCGAGGCGGTGCGGGCGCTGCCGACGTCCGGCGCGGATGCACGGGGTCGGGAGGCGGTGCCTGCTCCGGCTGCCCGGCACCGGCGGGTCCATCCGCTCGACGGCTGGCAGGACCGCCTCCGGGCGTTCGTCGTCCGGCGTCGGGGACCGCTCTCCGTCGGGACGGCGATCGTGCTGGGAGCGGTGCTCGCCGGTTCGCTCGCGGGCGGGCCCGGTCGGCAGGTGCAGGATGCGGAGGCGTCGACCGCAGCCGCGCCCGTTCCGGCTCGGTCGGCTCCGCCTGCTGTGGCGACCGCGGCGCCGCCGGCTCCGGTCGCGGCGGCCTCGCTCGACGCCGAGCAGGCGGCGGAGGTGCTGATCGACGCGGTGCGCGCGTGCGGGGACCGGGAGTGCGCCCGCGGGCTGGTCACGGCGGACTCGCCGCTCGGCGACGCAGCGGACGGCCCCGCCTCCGCTGTCCCGGAGACGGGGGAGGCGTCGGCCGTCCTCGTCGACGTGAACGGGGCATCGGCGGTCGTGCACCTCCGGACGGCCCCGGGGACGACAGCGGCCTCCGTCCTGATCATCAGGACGGAGGCCGGCTGGCTCATCCGCGACGTCTACACCGGAGCGGCCTCGTGAGAGGCGCGCTCAGGGGGAGCGTGTCAGATGCCGAGGTCGTTCTCGAACGAGCCCTCCTCGAGGCGCTCCTTGATCGCGACCAGGAAGCGCGCCGCGTCGGCTCCGTCGACCGTGCGGTGGTCGTACGAGAGCGCGAGGAAGACGGTCGAGCGGATCGCGATGGCGTCAGCACCGTCCACCTGCACGACGGCCGGCTTCTTGGTGACGATGCCGGTGCCGAGGATCGCGGTCTGCGGCAGGAACACGACGGGAGTGTCGAACAGGGCCCCGCGCGAACCGGTGTTGGTCAGCGTGAAGGTGCCGCCGGCGAGCTCGTCGGGCTTCAGCTTGTTGTTGCGGGTGCGCTCGGCCAGGTCTCCGATGGTGGAGGCGATCTGCGCGAGGTTCAGCTCGGACGCGTTCTTGAGGACAGGGGTCAGCAGGCCGCGCTCGGTGTCGACGGCGATGCTGATGTTCTCGTGGTCCGGGTAGACGATCGACTCGCCGTCGAGGGTCGAGTTGATCACCGGGTAGGCCTTGAGCGCCTCGGCCGCCGCGAGGGCGAAGAACGGGAGGAAGGACAGCTTGGCGCCGGTCTTCTCCTGGAAGCTCTTCTTGACCGAGTCGCGGAAGCGAGCGACCGCCGTGACGTCGACCTCGATGACCGAGGTGAGCTGGGCGCTCGTCTGCATCGACTCGACGGCGCGCTGCGCGAGGACCTTGCGCAGGCGCGACATCGGCTGCGTGGTGCCACGGAGGGGCGAGGTCTCGAGCGGGGTGCGCGCGGCCTTGGCGGCTGCGGCGGAGGGCGCCGAGACCGGGGCGGCCGGAGCCGACTTGGCGGCCTCGACAGCGTCGAGGACGTCCTGCTTGCGGATGCGGCCGCCGACTCCGGTTCCCGTGAGGGTGGAGAGGTCGATGCCGTTCTCGCCGGCGAGCTTGCGCACGAGCGGGGTGACGTAGCCGGGGTTGGAGTCGGTGGGCTCCGGGGAGGCGGCGGGCGCGGCGGCAGCGGGGGCCGACGCGGCGGCGGCCGGGGCGGGCTCGGGCTCGGCCGGGGCGGGAGCCTCGGCGTCGCTCTCGGCGTCCACCGACGGGGTCGCCTCGTCAGTGGCCTCGGTCTCGGCGGCCTGGACCTCGGGGGCCTCCTCGGCGGGAGCCTCGGGCTCGGACGCCGACGCGGCTCCGGAGCCGTCTCCGATGCGCACCAGCTCGGCGCCGACCTCGACGGTCTCGTCCTCCTGGACGAGGATCTCCTCGATCACTCCCGCGACGGGCGACGGGATCTCGGTGTCGACCTTGTCGGTCGAGACCTCGAGCAGGGGCTCGTCCACCTCGACGCGGTCCCCGACGTTCTTCAGCCAGCGGGTGACCGTTCCTTCCGTGACACTCTCTCCGAGTGCCGGGAGGCTGACGGATTCGCTCATGAGCCTGTCTCCTTAAGACGCTTGTGTTTCGATGTCCAGCTTACTAATGCGGAAGCGGCGGGTCGCCGCACCGCAGTGGTTCTACAGGGCGTGCAGCGGCTTCCCGGCCAGAGCGAGGTGCGCCTCGCCGAGCGCCTCGTTCTGAGTGGGGTGCGCGTGCACGAGGGGTGCGACATCCTCGGGGTGCGCCTCCCAGTTCACGATGAGCTGAGCCTCGCCGATCAGCTCGCCGACGCGGGCTCCGACCATGTGCACGCCGACGACCGGGCCGTCGACCAGGCGCACGACCTTCACGGAGCCGGTGGTCCCGATGATCGTGCTCCGGGCGTTGCCGCCGAGGCCGTAGTCGTACACGGCGACGCGCTCGGCGCCGTACTCGGCGATCGCGCGGGCCTCGCCGAGGCCGACGGAGGCCACTTCGGGGTCGCTGTAGGTCACCTTCGGGACGTTGACGTCCGAGACGACCTGCGGGCCCAGACCGGCGATCTCCTCCGCGACGAAGATCCCCTGCTGGAAGCTCCGGTGCGCGAGCTGGAGCCCCGGCACGATGTCGCCCACGGCGTACACGCCGGGGACGGAGGTCTGCAGGCGCTCGTCGGTCAGCACGTAGCCGCGGTCGAGGCGGACCCCGGCCTCCTCGAGGCCGATGCCCGCGGTCACCGGGCCGCGGCCGACGGCGACCAGCAGGATCTCGCCCTCCACCGTGGCGCCGCTCTCGAGCGACACGGAGACGCCGCCCTCGCTCTGCGAGACCGACGCGACGCGGGATCCCAGCTGGAAGGCGATGCCCCGCTTGCGGAAGGCGCGCTCCAGCTGCTTGCTGACGCTCTCGTCCTCGTTGGGGACGAGGTGGGGGAGGGCCTCGACGATCGTGACCTCGGCGCCGAACGAGCGCCAGACGCTCGCGAACTCGACGCCGATCACTCCGCCGCCCAGGACGACGACGCTCGCGGGAACGTGGTCGAGCTCGAGAGCCTGGTCGCTCGTCAGGATGCGGCCACCGATCTCGATCCCGGGGAGGGTGCGGGAGGCGGACCCGGTGGCGACGACGACCGACGCGCCGTGGAGCACGTGCTCACCGACCGTCACGGTGCCCGGCGCGGTGAGGCGGCCCTCGCCCGTGACGACCGTGATGCCGCGCGAGGACACGAGGCTCTGGAGCCCCTTGTACTTGCCGGCGACGACGCCCTCGCGGTAGCGCGTGACGCCCGCCATGTCGATCCCGGTGAAGCTCGAGAGCACGCCGTACTTCTCTCCCTCGCGGGCGCCGTCCGCCAGCTCGGCGGCGTGCAGCAGGGCCTTGGTGGGCACGCACCCGCGGTGCAGGCAGGTGCCGCCGAGCTTGTCGCGCTCCACGAGCGCGACGCTCATCCCGAGCTGCGTCGCCCGGAGGGCCGCCGCGTACCCGCCGCTGCCACCTCCGAGCACGACCAGGTCGTAGCGCTCTTCCGACACCCAGTGACTCCCTCGCGACGTGCGGTCCCGCTTCCCGGCCGACCGGCTCCGGCGCTGAGCGCCGAGCGGATCGGGAGGGGGGACGAGGCGGGATCTCCCGCCCCGTCGACCCTACTACGCGCTCGCGAAGCGCTCAGCCAGGGCGATCAGCGCGCGCACCGAGACCCCCGTGGCGCCGGCTCCGGTGAAGCCGTAGCCGCCGCCTCCGTTGCTCGAGGGGCCGGCGATGTCGAGGTGCGCCCACGGGATCGTGGTTGCGTCCTCGCCCTCGCCGCGCTTCCCGACGAACTCGCGGAGGAAGTGGCCGGCGAGGAGCATGCCGCCGGCGGTGTTGCCCGGCTTGACGTTCGCGATGTCGGCGATGTCGGAGTTGAGCAGCGGTCGCAGCTCCGCGGGGAGGGGCATCTGCCAGAAGGGCTCTCCCGCCGCGCGGGCGGCGTCGAGGACGCGGGAGACCAGCTCGTCGTCGCCCAGAGCGCCGACGGTCCGGTTGCCGAGGGCGACCACGGAGGCGCCGGTCAGCGTCGCGACGTCGATGATCGCATCGGGCTGCTCCTCGCTGGCGGCGACGAGGCCGTCGGCGAGCACCAGTCGGCCCTCGGCGTCGGTGTTCAGCACCTCCACCGTGGTCCCGCCGCGCACGGTGAGCACGTCGTCCGGGCGGATCGCGGTCCCGGAGGGGAGGTTCTCGGCGATGCAGAGCCAGGCGGTCGCGCGGAGCGGGAGGCCGAGCTCCGCGATGGCGCGCACGACGGCGTACACGGTCGCCGCGCCCGCCATGTCGGTCTTCATCCCGATCATCGCGGCCGGCGGCTTGAGCGAGAGTCCGCCGCTGTCGAAGGTGATGCCCTTGCCGACCAGGGCGAGGTGGGTGCTCGCGCCCTCGGGCGCGTAGGCGACCTTCACGAGGCGGGGCGGGCGGGAGGAGCCGCTGCCGACTCCGAGGATGCCGCCGAACCCGTCCTCCGCGAGGGCCTCCTCGTCCCAGACGGTGACCTCGAGGGGCAGTCCCTCTGCGCCGGTCTGCACGGCCTCGGCCAGCGTCTGCGGGTAGAGGTGCGACGGGGGAGTGTTGACGAGGTCCTTCACCGTGCCGACCGCGCGGCCGAGCACGAGCGCCCGGTCCAGGACGGCGGGGTCGGCCGACTCGCCGCCCAGCAGGACGACGTGCTCGACGGGCGCCTTAGACGCGGCGGCGGTGCTGCCGCGGAAGGCGGTGAAGGAGTAGGAGCCGAGCGCGGCGCCCTCGGCGACCGCGGCGAGCGTGCCGTCGGAGCCGGCGGGGAGGGAGAGGGCCACGGAGGCGGACCCCGCGAGCAGGCGGACGGCGGCGCCCGCGGCGTTCCGCAGCGCGGTGTCGTCGGGCTCCGCCGAGCCGAGTCCGACGAGCACGATCACTCCGGCACGGACCGAGGACGGCACGCGCACGAGCGTCTCGGCCGCGCCGGTCGCGCCGAGCGCGCTCAGCGCGGGGGCCAGCTCCTCGAAGCCCTCCGCACCGACGAGCCGGGGACCGTCGGGTCCCGGGGCGACGCCGAGGACGAGGGCGTCGGTGTCGATGTCGGAGGCGGGAACGGTCGAGTACTCGAGAGAGGAGAGGGGCATGGCGGCAATGCTAAGCGCTGTTCGCTGAGGGCTCAGCGGACCCGGCCGGGGCGCCGGGACCCCCGTTTAGACTGGACGCATGCTGGATCCGGAAGACCTGTTCGAGATCGAGGGCGACCTCTCCGAGATCCCGCGCGGGCTGCACCTCGTCGCGGGCCTGACCGGCTCGGCCGACGCCGGGGGAGCGGTGGGGCAGCTGGGGGAGTACCTCTTCGAGACCCTCGAGCACCGCGGGGTCGCGGTCTTCGACGAGGATCAGCTGCTCGACTACCGGGCCCGCCGCCCCATCATCACGTTCGACCAGGACCACCTGACGGACTACCGTCCTGCGATGCTCCGGCTCTCGCTCGCGCACGACGAGCTGCACCAGCCGTTCCTCCTGCTCACCGGCTTCGAGCCCGACTTCCAGTGGGAGCGGTTCACCCGCGCGGTGGTCTCCCTCCTCGAGCGGCTCGACGTCGCCTCGACCACGTGGGTCCAGGCGATCCCGATGCCCGTGCCGCACACCCGGCCCGTCGGCGTCACCGTGAGCGGCAACCGCGAGGACCTGATCGAGGCGATGTCGGTCTGGAAGCCGCACACGCAGGTGCCCTCGAACGTCCTCCACCTGCTCGAGCTGCGCCTCTACGAGCGCGGTCTGACCGTGGTCGGCTTCGCGCTGCTCATCCCGCACTACCTGTCGGACACCGAGTACCCGCAGGCGGCGGTCGCGGCGCTCGAGAGCATCTCGGCGTCGACCGGCCTCATCTTCCCGACGGACCGCCTGCGCGAGAGCGGGCGGGAGTTCCTCGGCAAGGTCGACGAGCAGGTCGGCGGCAACGACGAGCTGCAGAAGCTGGTCTCGGCCCTCGAGGCGCGGCACGACACCTACATGGAGGGGACGAGCCTCCGCTCGCCGCTCACCGACGAGGACGGCTTCGTGCCAAGCGCCGACGCGATCGCCGCCGAGCTCGAGAAGTTCCTCGCGATCCGCCGCCCGGGCGAGGAGCCCACCGCCTCCTGAGCGGCCGTAGGATCGGACGAGTGCGTGATCGTCGAGCCTGGTTCGTCTTCGGTGCCGGAGCGTTCGCCTACCTCGTGGCGGTCCTGGACCGCACGACGCTGGGCGTCGCAGGAGTGGACGCCGCGGAGCGGTTCGGGGTGGCGGCCGCCGTCCTCTCGTCGCTCGCCGTCGTCCAGCTGATCGTCTACGCCGGGATGCAGATCCCGGTCGGGATCCTCATCGACCGGTTCGGCCCGCGGACCCTGATCCTCTCGGGCACGGCCCTGATGATGGCGGGCCAGGTCGTGGTCGCGATCGCGCCGAGCATCGGCGTCGCGATCGTCGGGCGGATCCTGCTGGGAGCCGGGGACGCCGCGATCTTCACCTCCGTGATCCGCCTCACGGTGACCTGGTTCAGCGGACCGATCGTGCCGCAGCTCTCGCAGTGGATCGGCAACATCGGCCAGGTGGGCCAGATCCTCTCCGCACTCCCGTTCGCGGCGATCCTCCACACGTTCGGCTGGGAGCCCGCGTTCCTCAGCGCCGCCGGCCTCGGGGCCGTGTCATTCCTCGGCGTGCTCCTCCTGGTCGCCGACGTCCCGCCGCGCACCGAGCCGATCACCCTGGTGCCGCCGACGCTCCGGGCGACGATCGCGCAGCTCGGAGTGAGCCTGCGCCGGCCGGGGACGCAGCTCGGCTTCTGGTCGCACTTCGTCACGCAGTCCTCCGGCACGGTGTTCACGCTGCTCTGGGGCTACCCCTTCCTCGTCTACGCGATCGGCCTGCCGCCCACCGTCGCCGCGCCGACCCTCACGATCGTCGTGATCGCGGGGATCGTCGTCGGGCCGGTGCTCGGCGTCCTGACCGCTCGCCACCCCATGCGCCGCAGCAACCTCGTGCTCGGGATCGTCTCGGCGATGGCGGTCGCCTGGACCGTCGTGCTGCTCTGGCCCGGCGTCCCGCCGTACTGGCTCGTGGTGCTGCTCCTGATCGTCGTCGGAGCGGGCGGCCCCGGCTCCATGATCGGGTTCGACTTCGCCCGCACGTTCAACCCCTCGCGGAGCCTCGGCGCGGCCAACGGAGTCGTGAACGTGGGCGGGTTCCTGGCCAGCTTCACGATGATGTTCGCGATCGGCCTGATCCTCGACGCACTGGCCGGTCCCGGCGCCTCCTCGGAGCAGACCTACTCGCTCGAGCACTTCCGCCTGGCGTGGTGCGTGCAGTACGTGGTGGTCGGCGCCGGAGTCGTCGGACTCGTCGTCGCGCGCCGCCGGACCCGCCGCCGCCTGGCCGAGGACGAGGGAATAACCGTGGCCCCTCTCTGGGTTGCACTGAGTGACCGGATGCGCCGCGGCCGCGCGGGGTGCTGACGGTCGTCCCCGTCGATCCGCCCTTCTGCAGACGCGATGTCCCAGCGGAACGGCCCGGATCCCGCCCGATCGAGCCCCACTCGCACCGCACCGCACGGCTGCACTACTCAGACGTGCAATAATTGTCAATAGGACCCGTTCGGGTCGAGGAGCACCAGGCCCACGTCGGGCGTGCGACGTCCTCGACTTGACATGGGTCCTCGTAATGCCCACCGACGGACGACGCCCTCCCGCGCCGCCCGCCCCCGGGACGCAACGGATGGAGAGGTGCCGCCATGGCCACCAGAGCTACCAAGACCGCAACGCTCGACGCCGTCGACGACGACGTGACGACGACCACCAAGAAGCCCGCGACGCGCAAGCCCGCGGCGAAGACCACGGCGGCCAAGACCACCGCGGCCAAGACGACCCGCTCACGCGCCACGACCAAGGCCGCCGCTCCCGCCGACACCGAGGAGGAGCCGACCGACGCCGTCGAGCCCGACGAGGCAGCGGAGGAGGAGGAGACCGAGGTCGTCGCCGAGGACACCGAGACCGACGCCAAGGACGACGCGGAGACGCCGGAGGCCCCGGCCGCCGCTGCCGTCGCCGCTCCGGCCGAGCCGCTCCCTAGTGGTGCGCTCGTCCTGTCCTTCGGCGGAGAGGACGACGAGGTCCCGGTCTACTCGACCGCGATCACCGGTGCCACCGCCGACCCGGTCAAGGACTACCTGAAGCAGATCGGCAAGGTCGCGCTCCTGAACGCGGCCGAGGAGGTCGAGCTCGCGATGCGCATCGAGGCCGGCCTGTTCGCCGAGGACAAGCTCGCCAACTCGACCGACCTCAGCCCGGAGCTCGTCCGCGAGCTGCGCTGGGTCGCGAAGGACGGCCAGCGCGCGAAGAGCCACCTGCTCGGAGCGAACCTCCGGCTCGTCGTCAGCCTCGCGAAGCGCTACACCGGTCGCGGGATGCAGTTCCTCGACCTCATCCAGGAGGGCAACCTGGGCCTCATCCGCGCGGTCGAGAAGTTCGACTACACCAAGGGCTTCAAGTTCTCGACCTACGCCACGTGGTGGATCCGCCAGGCGATCACCCGCGCGATGGCCGACCAGGCGCGCACCATCCGCATCCCGGTGCACATGGTCGAGGTCATCAACAAGCTGGCCCGCGTGCAGCGCCAGATGCTCCAGGACCTGGGCCGCGAGCCCACGCCCGAGGAGCTCTCGCGCGAGCTCGACATGACCCCCGAGAAGGTCATCGAGGTGCAGAAGTACGGGCGCGAGCCGATCTCGCTGCACACGCCCCTGGGCGAGGACGGCGACAGCGAGTTCGGCGACCTCATCGAGGACACCGAGGCGGTCGTCCCGGCCGACGCCGTGGGCTTCACCATGCTGCAGAAGCAGCTGGAGTCGCTGCTCGACTCGCTCTCGGAGCGCGAGGCCGGCGTGATCCGCATGCGCTTCGGCCTCGGCGACGGCATGCCGAAGACGCTCGACCAGATCGGCGACACCTTCGGCGTGACGCGCGAGCGCATCCGTCAGATCGAGTCCAAGACGATGGCCAAGCTCCGCCACCCGTCCCGCTCGCAGTCGCTCCGCGACTACCTCGAGTAGGCCGGTGATCCGCTACGCGCCGGCGGTCCTCCTCGGGAGGGCCGCCCGGTTCGCCGCGCGGGTCCGGAAGCCCGGCGGGGGATCCGCCGTGCCCGGACTCGTGGTGAACCGCGTCGCGCCCGGATTCCTGCCCGCGGTGCTCGACGGGTTCCGGGACGGCCTCGTGGTCGTCACGGGATCGGCGGGCAAGTCGACAACGACCAAGATGCTGGTCGCGGTGCTCCGCGCGCACGGGCTCCGGGTCTTCACGAACCCCTCGACGGCCAACATCGCCCAGGGACTGACCTCCGCGCTCCTGGAGCGGGCGGACCTGCGCGGACGGATCGACGCCGACATCGCCGTCCTCGAGATGGACGAGGGTCACGGCGCGCGCCTCGCGCCCCGGATGCGCCCCCGCGTCGTCCTGCTGACGAACGTGGTGGTCGACCAGATCGACCGCTTCTTCGATCCGGCCATGGTCGCCCGGATGCTCGGCACCATCGCCTCCCGCGCGACCGGTCCCGTCGTGCTGAACGCCGACGACCGCCACGTCGCCGATGTCGCGACCTCACTCCCCGACGAGCGGATCCGCTGGTACGGCGTCTCCTCCTCCGTCCGCGACTCCGCGTCCGGCGGTCTCGGCTACGCCGCAGAGGCGGAGGCCGGGACCGACCGTGCGACCACCGTCGTCGAGAGCACGACGGGAGCGGCCGCGCGCATCATCAGCGACGGCGACGCGCTCGAGGTCCGGCTCCCCGCGCGGGGCGTCCACTACGCGGTGGACGCCGCGGCGGCCGTCTCCACGGCCCGCGCCGTGCTCGCTGAGCGCTTCGACCCGGCCCTCGCCGCCTCCGCGCTCTCGAGCATCGACCCCGTCTTCGGGCGGGGCGAGATCGTCACCGTGCGCGGCCACGAGGTCGAGTTCGTCCTGGTCCAGAACCCGGCGAGCTACCGCCTGAACATCGCAGAGATCCCCGGGGGGACCGAGCAGATCATGCTCGCGATCGGCTCCGACGTCCGAGACCCCTCCTACTTCTGGCCCGTGGACACCTCCGTGCTCGGGCACGTCCGGGTCGTCTCGGGGTCGAAGGCGCACGAGGCGGCGCTGCACCTGCGCTACGACGGCGTGCGCGTCGATTCCGTCGACGAGGACCTGGGTCGCGCGCTCGACGCGTTCCTCGCTCTGCCGACCCCCGCCTCCGGCCGGAAGACCATCGTCTTCTCGGCGGATTCGATGCGCCGCACCCGTGCGCACCTGCAGCTCGTCACCAACCGCGAGGAGACCGCGTGACCACCCTCCGCATCGCCGTGCTCGCTCCCGACGTCCTGGACAGCAACGGCGACGCGGCGAACGCCCGGGTCCTCGCGGCTCGGGCGCGCTGGTCGGGCGTCGAGGCGGAGGTGGTGCCGCTGGTGACCGCCTCCGACGCCGAGGTCCGTCCGGACGTCCTGGTCGCCGGGACGGGAGCGGACGAGGACCTCCCGGGCGTCCTGGCACTCCTCCACGAGATCGCGCCGACGCTGCGGGCCTGGGTCGACCAGGGCACCCAGGTGGTCGCGGTCGGAGCCGGCTGGGAGATGCTGGCCGGTTCGATCAGCACGGCCGCGGGCGGCGCCCGGGGGATCGGGCTGTTCCCCGGAGACTCGGTCACGGGCGAGCGGGCGACCGACGACCTCCTCGTCGAGACGCCGGGCGGCGTCCTCGTCGGCTTCGAGAACCACGAGCGCCGGATGACCGGGATCGCGCCCGAGCACGCGCTCGGCCGAGTGCTGCACGGCACCGGCGACGGCGCCGGCCACGAGGGCTACGCGGTGGGAGGCCTTCTGGGAACGCACCTGCACGGCCCCGTCCTCGCGAAGAACCCGTCGCTCGCGGACGCGATCCTGCGGCGCGCCCTCGGCGACGCCTACTCCCCGTCGGACGAGCGTCTCCGCCTGGTCGATGAAACGGCACGAGCCGCTCGCGAAGTGATCGCGAAGCGGCTCGGTGTCGGTCTGTAGGGCGCTGACGCGCCGTCCGGGCTGATCGGGGACGCGCTAGGGGCGCTGCTCCTCGAAGAGTCGGGCGGACTCGTCGTGCCAGCTCTGGGCGATGCTGGAGAGCTTCTCCTGGTACTTCTTCCCGTGGTGCGCGCAGAACAGCAGTTCTCCGTTGTTCACGACCACTCGGATGTACGCCTGCGCACCGCAGCTGTCGCAGCGGTCGGCGGCGGAGAGCTGGTGGGCACCGGCGAGCTCGTCCACGCCGTTCTGGGTTGCTGTGGTCGACATGACTTGGCCTCCTGCACTCGGTCTTCGATCTCTGCTTAGTGGAACCCATCCAAGCACGCGATTGTTTCCGCACGGAGTCGATCGGTCGGCATTTCGCTCTGCGCGTAGGGACCCCGCGCCGAGCGGCCATCGTGCTGCCGCCGGGTGCCGCGCCACCGCGGCCGGAGCGGTTCCCGAAAGTAGACTGGGCGGATGGCCTCCACCGACTACAACGCCCGTCACCTCTCCGTCCTCGAGGGTCTCGAGGCGGTCCGGAAGCGGCCCGGCATGTACATCGGATCGACCGACTCGCGCGGCCTCATGCACTGCCTCTGGGAGGTCATCGACAACTCCGTCGACGAGGCGCTGGCCGGGCACGGGACCGAGATCAGCGTGCTCCTGCACGCCGACGGCAGCGTCGAGGTGCGCGACCGCGCGCGCGGGATCCCGGTCGACATCGAGCCGAAGACGGGGCTCTCCGGAGTCGAGGTCGTGTTCACGAAGCTGCACGCGGGCGGCAAGTTCGGCTCGGGGTCCTACGCGGCGTCCGGCGGTCTGCACGGCGTCGGCGCCTCCGTGGTCAACGCGCTCTCGGAGCGCCTGGACGTCGAGGTCGACCGCAACGGCCGCACCTACCGGATGTCGTTCCACCGGGGGGAGCCCGGGCGCTTCGCCGACGGGGGCGAGCCCACCCCCGACGCTCCGTTCACGCCGTTCGAGAACGGGTCGGAGCTGACGGTCGTCGGGAAGGTCGCCAAGGGCGTCACCGGTACGCGCGTGCGCTACTGGGCCGACCGCCAGATCTTCACGAAGGGCGCCTCGTTCCAGACGGACGACCTGGTGACGCGCGCCCGGCAGACCGCGTTCCTCGTCCCCGGCCTGACGATCGACATCGTCGACGACCGAGCGGACGAGCGCCGCGCCGAGATGTTCCGCTACGACGGCGGCATCTCGGAGTTCGTCGAGTTCCTCGCCCCCGACGCCCCCGTGACCGAGGTGCTGCGCCTCACCGGCTCCGGCACCTTCACCGAGACCGTGCCAGTGCTGACCCCCGGCGGCGCCATGGTGCCCACCGAGGTGGAGCGCACCTGCGAGGTCGACATCGCCCTGCGCTGGGGCACCGGCTACGAGACGGTGATGCGCAGCTTCGTGAACATCATCTCGACGCCCAAGGGCGGGACGCACCAGACCGGCTTCGAGCAGGGCCTGCTGAAGCTGCTCCGCTCCCAGGTGGAGGCGAACGCCCGCCGCCTCAAGGTCGGCTCGGACAAGCTCGAGAAGGACGACGTCCTCGCCGGGCTCAGCGCCGTGCTGACCGTGCGGCTCCCTGAGCCGCAGTTCGAAGGCCAGACGAAGGAGGTGCTGGGCACGCCCGCGGTTCGCGCGATCGTCGCCTCCACCATCGCCTCGACGCTGGGCGCGGTGTTCTCCTCGACGCGCCGCGAGGACAAGGCGCAGACCTCCCAGCTCCTCGAGAAGGTCGTCGCCGAGATGAAGTCGCGGATCTCGGCCCGCGCGCACAAGGAGACGCAGCGCCGCAAGAACGCGCTGGAGTCCTCCTCCCTTCCGGCGAAGCTGGTCGACTGCCGCAGCAGCGACGTCGAGAACAGCGAGCTCTTCATCGTCGAGGGCGACTCCGCCCTCGGCACCGCCAAGCTCGCCCGCAACAGCGAGTACCAGGCCCTGCTGCCGATCCGGGGGAAGATCCTCAACACGCAGAAGGCGAGCATCGCCGACATGCTCTCGAACGCCGAGTGCGCCTCGATGATCCAGGTGATCGGAGCCGGCTCCGGCCGCTCCTTCGACCTCTCGGCCGCCCGCTACGGGAAGATCATCCTGATGAGCGACGCCGACGTCGACGGCGCCCACATCCGCACCCTGCTGCTCACGCTCTTCTTCCGCTACATGCGGCCGCTCGTCGAGGCGGGGCGCGTCTTCGCCGCCGTGCCTCCGCTGCATCGGCTCGTGGTGATGAACGCGGGGAAGAAGCCGAACGAGACGATCTACACCTACTCCGAGAAGGAGCTGCAGAGCGTGCTCGCGGCCCTCGGCAAGGCGGGCCGCCGTTACCAGGACCCGATCCAGCGCTACAAGGGGCTCGGCGAGATGGACGCGGACCAGCTGGCCACGACGACCATGGACCGCTCCCGCCGCACCCTCCGCCGGGTGCGGGTCGCCGACGCGGAGAACGCCGGCCGGGTGTTCGAGCTGCTGATGGGCAACGACGTGGCACCCCGCAAGGAGTTCATCGTCCGCGGGTCCGAGTCGCTGTCGCGGGACCGCATCGACGTCTGAGCCGCGGGGCTCAGAACACCTCGGGCGCCGCTCCGATCGTCGCGATCGGCGCCGCGAGCGCCACGCCGGAGCCGTCGCGCTTCATCCCGGAGTCGGGCAGCGCGGCGACCGAGCCGTCGGCCTCGAGCGCGTGCGCGGGACCGGGGCCGACCCACGCCACTCCGAGGGCGGTCTCACCCTTGAGGAAGCGCTGCGCACGGACTCCGCCGGTGGCCCTGCCCTTGGCGGGGAACTCCGAGAACGGCGAGACCTTCGCACTACCGGTGTCGGTCCCCGAGAGGGCCCAGCTGTCGACGGCGACCGTCGCGACGACGGCCTCGTCCCGGTCCTCGGCGGCGACGACGGCGAAGTGCACGACGTCGTCGGTCTCGGCCAGCTTGACCCCGGCCATCCCCGCGGCGGTCCGGCCCTGAGGGCGGACGGCGGACGCGGGGAAGCGCAGCAGCTGGGCCTCGCCTGTGACGAAGACCAGCTCGTCCTCCTCACCCGACGCGGCCGCGCCCACGACGGCGTCCTTCGGCTTCAGGGCGATGAGCTCGATGTCCGGGCGGTTGGGCAGCTCGCCCGGCGCGACGCGCTTGACGACGCCCTGCTGGGTGCCGAGCGCGATCGGCCGCTCGTCGTCGAGGGCGACGAGCGCGAGCACCCGCTCGTCCTTCGCCAGGTGCGGGAGGTAGTCGCTCATGCGCACGCCCGCGCCCAGCTGCACCGAGGAGGAGGGGACGGCGGGCACGTCGACCGGCGAGAAGCGGAGGAGCCGACCGGCGCTGGTGACCGCGCCGATCTCCGTCCGGCTGGTCGTGTCGAGCACGCTGAGGACGGCGTCGTGCTTCGAGCGGCGCGTGGCGCGCTCGGGGTGGGGAGCGGCCTCGGGGTCGCGGTCGACCCGCACCATGCGGCCGGTGGTGCTCAGCAGCACCCGGCAGGGCACGTCCGCGATCTCGAGCACCGCGGCGGCCTTCCGCCCGGTGGTGGCGACGGAGGGGCGCGCCTCGGTGAGCAGGGTGCGCCGCGGGGTCCCGAGGCGCTGGGCGACCTCGTCGAGCTCGTCCGAGACCAGCTCGTCGATCCGTGATCGGCTGGCGAGGAGGGCCTCGAGCGCGGCGATCTCGGCGAGGAGGGTGTCGCGCTCGGTCTCGAGCTCGATGCGCGAGAACTTCGTGAGGCGGCGGAGCTGGAGCTCGAGGATGTAGTCGGCCTGCAGGGTGCTGAGGTCGAAGACCTCGATCAGCCGGGCCCGCGCCGCCGCGGTGTCGTCGCTCCCGCGGATCAGCTGGATGACCTCGTCGATGTCGAGGATCGCGATGAGCAGGCCCTCGACCAGGTGCAGCCGCTCCTGGCGCTTGCGCAGTCGGTAGCGGGTCCGCCGGGTGACGACCTGCACCCGGTGGCCGATGTAGACCTGCAGCAGCTCCTTCAGGCCGAGGGTGCGCGGGCCGCCGTCGACCAGCGCGACGTTGTTGATGGAGAACGCGTCCTCGAGGGGCGTGTAGCGGTAGAGCTGCTCGAGGACGGCCTCCGGGCTGAAGCCGGTCTTGATCCCGATGACGAGCCGGAGGCCGTTGTCCCGGTCCGTCAGGTCGGTGACGTCCGAGATGCCGCTGAGCTTCTTGTTCTGGACGCCGTCCTTGATCTTGTCGATGACCTTCTCGGCGCCGACGAGGTAGGGCAGCTCGGTGACGACCAGGCCGGACTTGCGCGCGGTGATGCTCTCGACCGAGACGCGCGCGCGGGTCTTGAAGCCGCCCCGGCCGGTCGCGTAGGCGTCGCGCACGCCGGCGAGGCCGACGATCGTGCCACCGCTCGGGAAGTCCGGTCCCGGGACGAACGACATCAGGTCGTCCAGGGACGCGTTGGGATGGGCGATCAGGTGCCGGGCCGCCCCGATCACCTCCACGAGGTTGTGGGGCGCCATGTTCGTCGCCATGCCGACGGCGATGCCGCTGGCCCCGTTGACCAGCAGGTTCGGGAACGCGGAGGGGAGGACCTCGGGCTGGTCGTGCGAGTTGTCGTAGTTCGGGACGAAGTCGACGACGTCCTCGCCGAGGTGCTCGGTCATGGCCGTGGCGGCCGGGGCGAGGCGGGCCTCGGTGTAGCGGGCCGCGGCCGGGCCGTCGTCGAGGGAGCCGAAGTTGCCGTGCCCGTCGACGAGGGCGACCCTCATCGTGAACGGCTGGGCGAGGCGGACGAGCGAGTCGTAGATCGAGGCGTCGCCGTGCGGGTGCAGCTTGCCCATCACCTCGCCGACCACGCGGGCCGACTTCACGTGGCCGTGATCGGGCCGCAGCCCCATCTCGCTCATCATGTAGAGGATCCGGCGCTGCACCGGCTTGAGGCCGTCGCGGGCGTCGGGCAGGGCCCGCGAGTAGATGACCGAGTACGCGTACTCGAGGAAGGACCCCTCCATCTCGGCCGAGACGTCGACGTCCTCGATGCGCTCGGTGAGCGAGGATCCGGAGGAGGGGGCTGCAGCGTTCATGACTCGATTCGATGGCGGGCGCGGGGCGGCGGCGGGGGACTGCACCGCCCTGCGGCGCTCGACGGGACGGGCGGAGCGGAGACGGCGCCTCGCGGACGGGACCGGCCCTCCCGTTCACGCGGACGCTCCGCCGCACCGGCCCGGCGGGGACGGCGGCGCTGTGCGAAACTGGGCGCGATGACCCACATGCTACCGCCAGCCCCCGACGGGCGGCGGAGCCTCGCCGACGTCCTGCCGGGCGCCCTCGACGCGCTCCTGGGCCGCCCCGGCCTCTTCGGCTCGCCCCGCGTCGAGCGGATCGTGGTCGTCCTCGTCGACGGCCTGGGTGCCGCGAACCTCCGCCAGCGCGGGGGCCACTCGCGCACGCTCGCTCCGGCCCTCAACCGCGGCACCACGCTCGTCTCGGGCTTCCCGACGACCACCGCGGCGGCCCTGGCGAGCCTGACGACGGGCCTGCGCCCGGGCGGGCACGGGATGGTCGGCTACCGCGTGCTCGACCGCGCCTCCGACCGCCTGGTCAACCAGCTCTCCGGCTGGGACGAGGGCATGGTGCCCGAGACGTGGCAGCCCCACCCCACGGTCTTCGAGCAGGCCTCGGCCGCCGGTGTCCGGGCCGGAGTGATCGGCCCCGCGCGGTACGCCCGCTCCGGTCTCACGCGGGCGATCCTGCGCGGCGCCGAGTACCACTCCGCCGGCGGCGTCGCCGAGCGCTTCACGGCGGCGCGCGCCCTGCTCGACGAGGGCGGCCGGCAGCTCGTGTACCTCTACGTCCCCGAGCTCGACCAGGCGGCGCACGCGCGCGGCTGGGAGTCGCCGGAGTGGACGGCAGCGCTCGAGCTCCTCGACGGCGAGGTCGGCGTAGCGGTCCGCGGGCTCTCCACCCGCGAGAGCGTGCTGGTCACCGCCGACCACGGCATCGTGGACGTCCCGGCGTCCTCGCACGTGCTCGTCGAGCGGGGACCGCTGCTCGAGGGCGTCCGGCACCTCGGCGGAGAGCCCCGCTGCCTGCAGCTGCACCTCGAGCCGGGTGTGGACCCCGAGGAGGTGGCGCGGCACTGGATCGAGGCGGAGGGCGCGCGCGCCTGGATCGCGACACGCGACGAGGTCGCTGCGAGCGGCTGGTTCGGCGAGGTCTCTCCGGCGGCGGCCGAGCGGATGGGCGACGTGTTCGTCGCGGCGCGGAGGACCATCGCCTACTACGCGGCGGACTACTCCTCCGGCCGCTCCATGATCGGGCAGCACGGGTCGCTCACGCCGGAGGAGACGCAGGTGCCGCTCCTCCGCTTCGGCGCGCTGGCCTGAGCCGGGCCGAGGGGACGGGGGCACCGTCCACCCCGGCGGAGCCGCGCCGGCGGAGGGTCAGTCGTCGCTGCGCGCTCCGAAGACGATCTCGTCCCAGCTCGGCATGGACGCCCGTCCCCTGCGGAGGCTCCCGCGCACGCCCGACGGCTGCTCGGGGACCGGGGGAGCGGTGCGCGGCGGCTCCGGTGCCTTCTCGACGGGAGGAGCGGCCTCGGCCTCGGGCTCCGGCTCCTCGCGGACGCGGAGGCTCGAGGCGTGATCGCGCTCGCCCCGGCGGCGCCGCAGGGCGTCGAGCAGGTCGGCGGTGTCGTTGAGGTTGCGCTCGCGCTGCTCCGTCGTGCTGGTGACGGGGCGGGGGAGCGTCGAGATCGGGCGCGGGGTCTCGGAGAGGGCCGGCTGCGGCTCCGTGTCGGAGGGGCGGACGGCGGCCGGCCGGGCGTGCGGCATCGCGGCGGGGCGGCCGGCGGTGGGGTGGTCGGCCCGGGCGGAGCGGCTCGGCGCCTCCGCGGACTCCGTGTCGAAGCGCGTGGCGAGCTCGTCGACGGCGGCGGGGATGACGGCGCGCAGGCGCGGGATGAGGGTCGGCCGGATCTCACCCTGCTGCGAGAGCGTGATCGCCTCGGAGGTCAGCGGCGACAGCAGCGCCTTCCGCGGGTCGAAGCGCCAGCGGGCGTCGTGGTCGATCTCGTCCGAGCGGAAGAGGAGCTTGACGACCCAGCCCTCCTCCTCCTTCCAGCTCGACCACTGCTCGCCCTCGGCGCCGAGCGACGCGAGGCGGTCGCGGATGACATCGCCGAAGGGCGTGCCCTCCTCGAGGGGATCGGGGTCGGTGGTCGTGTAGACGCGCACGGCGAGAGCGGACGCGACGATGTGCTCGCGCTCGGCCGTGACGGGTCCCTCGAAGCGCTGGACGTAGCCCAGGTCGGCGCCCGTGAGCTCGGCGACCTCCTCGGCGGAGAGCCCGGAGCGGATGTGGGCCTGGATCTCGCGGGGGGAGACGCGCTTCTCGCGCGGCGGGAGGGTGTGGACCCGCGGCCGCAGCTGGCTCTGCAGCGTCTCGTCGATGCGGACCGAGAAGCGCTCGCCGCCCTCGGACACGAGGACGAGCGATCCGCCCTCGACGCCGATCACCTTCAGTTCCATCATCGTGGGGACCCTCCTTCTGGACGCGGACCGGGCAAGGATGCCACGCGCCCGGGCGATCGGCCGGGAATACCCCGGGCGGGTCGAAAGTTGGTGCGGAAGGAGGCGGGGCGAGCGGGTGTCAAGAGCCGTTCGAGGTGGTTTGCGAATCGATGCGTCGTGATGCACACTGACCCCGCCGATTTGTTGAACAGCAGAAATAAGAAGTGGATGGGAATGGCTACGGACTACGACGCCCCCCGCAAGACCGATGACGACTCCGAGTCGATCGAGGCCCTGAAGGAGCGAGTCCCCGACAAGATGTCCGGAGTCGTCGACGTCGATGACGCCGACAACCCGGGCGGATTCGAACTGCCCGGTGCCGATCTGTCCGACCTCGATCTGGACGTCGTGGTCCTTCCGCCCCAGGCGGACGAGTTCACGTGCGTGAGCTGCTTCCTCGTGAAGCACCGCTCGCAGATCGACCACGAGGAGAAGCTCGGACCGATCTGCCTGGAGTGCGCCGCTTAAGCGCCTCCCGGCTCCGAAGGACGACCGCTCCGTCGCCGTGATCCCCGGATCGCGGCGACGATGTCGTCCGGGCGGCGAGTGGAGACCAGCCAGTACGGCGTCGGGTCGGCCGGATCCTCGATCGGGACCCGCACCACCTCCTTCACCCAGCCGCGGATGACCAGGTACGCCCGCGCGTCCAGGCGCGTCCCGCGCTCGGCGAACGCCTGGTCCCCCGAGTAGGAGGACGGCTCGCCCACGAGGTCCAGCGGGATGTGCGCGCGGCCGGCGCGCAGCTCCCCCTCCGCCACCTCGATCACGGGGGAGAGCGCCAGCAGCGACAGCACGCAGCCCGCGTACAGAACGACCGCGACGATCACCCCCACCGCGAGGTCGATAGGCGCGAACACCAGGATGCTGGCGGGGATCACGAGGGCGGTGGCGACGAAGAGCCAGGGCGCTGGCCACAGCCTCTCTCGGTAGGACGGCATGACCCTATTGGATCAGACGTTTGGTCTACCCTCGTCACGTGCCTGCAACCGTCGACGTCCCGATCACCGCGGACCGGCTCCCCTCCTACGCCCGTCCGGGCGACGCGGGAGCCGATCTCCACTCGACGGAGGACGTGGTGCTCGCCCCCGGTGAGCGCGCCTCCGTCGGCACCGGGGTGGCCGTCGCCCTCCCGGAGGGCCACGCCGGCTTCGTCGTCCCCCGCAGCGGGCTGGCCTTCAGGCACGGCATCACCGTCGTCAACGCCCCCGGAACGATCGACGCGGGCTACCGCGGCGAGATCCGGGTGGCGCTGCTGAACACCGACAGCCGCGAGACGTACCGCGTCTCGGCGGGGGACCGGATCGCGCAGCTCGTGATCGTCCCCGTCGTCCAGGCGAGGTTCACGGCCGTCGACGAGCTTCCCGAGTCGGTCCGCGGCACGGGCGGCTTCGGATCCACCGGGTACGCCGCCGGCGCCCAGGAGACCAGAATCCACGAGGAGAGCGCATGAGCGACATCCAGTCCACGACCGGCGAGGCCGCCGAGCCCGTCCAGCAGGACTTCGAGAAGTCGGCGCCGGAGGACCGCGCGGAGGCCGGGCCCCTGGACGAGCGCGAGGCCAACCCGGTCCGCCCCTACATCGACCTCGGCGGGGTGAAGGTGCTTCCCCGCGAGGGCATGCACATCCGCCTCGAGGTCGAGGAGGGGACCAAGCGCGTCATCGCCGTCGGCCTCGACTACGCAGGGTCGACGCTGCAGGTGCAGCCCTTCTCCGCGCCGCGCTCCTCGGGCCTCTGGCACGAGATCCGCGGCCAGATCGCCGAGCAGATCGGCCGTCAGGGCGGATCGACGACGGAGCGCGACGGCGTCTTCGGTCCGGAGCTCGTCGCCGAGCTCCCGATCGCCGGCGGCCAGACCCGCGTCGCCCGGTTCATCGGCGTCGACGGTCCGCGCTGGTTCCTCCGCGGCGTGATCGCCGGAGCCGGAGCCGTCGACGAGCAGGCGGCCGCCTCGGTCGAGGAGCTCTTCCGCAGCATCGTCGTGGTCCGCGGCAGCGGCCCGATGCCTCCGCGCGACCTGATCCCGCTGAAGGTGCCGACCGGCAGCCAGACCCAGCAGAGCGCGAGCTGACCGGCATGGAGCCGGTGCGGCCCGAGGACCCGGCCCGATCGGAGGAGCCGGTCCGGCCCGAGGTGGGCGACGCGATCGCGCAGGCCGCCCGCCGCTCGGGACTCGGCGCGGTCGCCGACGGCGAGCCGTTCGACGGGAAGGCGCTGCTGCGCACCATGGGCGGCGTCCGGGGGATCCTCGAGGCCGTCGTGCCCGGCATAGCCTTCGTCCTGCTCTACACGGTCACCTCGGAGCTCGTGCTCTCGCTGGTCGCATCCGTCGGGCTCGCCGTGGCGTTCACGGTGGCGCGGGTGCTCGGCCGGACGCCGGTGATCCAGGCCGTCGGCGGACTGCTCGCCGTGGTGGTCTCGGCCGCACTGGCGCTGTTCACCGGGCGGGGCGTCGACAACTTCGCCCTGGGGCTGCTCACCAACCTCGTCTACGGGCTCGTCTTCCTCCTCTCCGTCCTCGTGCGCTGGCCCCTGATCGGCGTCGCCGCCGGCTTCCTGATGGGGGACGGCACCGCCTGGCGATCCGATCGGCGCAAGCGCCGCCTCTTCGGCGCCCTGACCCTCGCGTGGGCGGGGCTCTTCCTCCTGCGCCTGGCCGGGCAGTACCCGCTGTTCCTCGCCGAGGACACCACGGCGCTGGGCATCTGGAAGCTGGCGCTGGGCCTGCCCCTGTACGCGCCGCTGCTGGTGCTCACCGTGCTCGCCGTCCGGGCCGAGTACCGCGGAGCCGGCGAGCGCGCCGATGCGGGCGATGCTCCGGATCGTGCATAGAATTGTCTCGACGTCGAGATAAATAGCGCTCGCCTCCCCGCACCGTCGCGGCGAGGTCGACCGGGCGCCTCGGCGTCGAGGAGTTAGGTCCTCCTTGGTGGCAGGCCGCTGTGCGCGGTCGTCAAGATGAGGACGGAGAGCGGCGCCGCCCGTCGGCGGACGCTGCAGTCAGCGAAGGAGAGGGCGACGTGTCCGCGGTAGACAGCTTTGGATCGAAAGACACCCTGAAGGTCGGCTCGACCGACTACGAGGTGTTCCGCATCGACCGGGTCCCCGGTCACGAGAAGCTCCCGTTCAGCCTCAAGGTGCTGCTCGAGAACCTCCTCCGCACGGAGGACGGCGCGAACATCACCGCCGACCACATCCGCGCCCTCGGCGAGTGGGTCCCGGAGTCGGAGCCCGACACCGAGATCCAGTTCACGCCGGCCCGCGTGGTCATGCAGGACTTCACCGGCGTGCCCTGCATCGTCGACCTCGCCACCATGCGCGAGGCCGTCGCTGCCCTGGGCGGCGACGCGAACCGGATCAACCCGCTCGCGCCCGCCGAGATGGTCATCGACCACTCCGTCATCGCCGACCTCTTCGGCACCGAGGACGCGCTCGAGCGCAACGTCGAGCTCGAGTACGAGCGCAACGGCGAGCGGTACCAGTTCCTCCGCTGGGGCCAGACCGCCTTCGACGACTTCAAGGTCGTCCCGCCCGGAACCGGCATCGTGCACCAGGTCAACATCGAGTACCTCGCCCGCGTCACCATGACCCGCGAGGTGGGCGGCGCGCTGCGCGCCTACCCCGACACCTGCGTCGGCACCGACTCGCACACGACGATGGTCAACGGCCTCGGCGTGCTCGGCTGGGGCGTCGGCGGCATCGAGGCCGAGGCCGCGATGCTCGGCCAGCCCGTCTCGATGCTCATCCCGAAGGTCGTCGGCTTCAAGCTCACCGGCTCGATCCCGACCGGCGTGACCGCGACGGACGTCGTGCTCACCATCACGCAGATGCTGCGCAAGCACGGCGTGGTCGGCAAGTTCGTCGAGTTCTACGGGGCAGGCGTCGCCGCGGTGCCGCTCGCGAACCGCGCCACCATCGGCAACATGAGCCCCGAGTTCGGCTCCACCGCCGCGATGTTCCCCATCGACGACGTGACCCTCGACTATCTGCGCCTCACCGGCCGCAGCGACGAGCAGATCGCCCTCGTCGAGCAGTACTCCAAGCTGCAGAAGCTCTGGCACGACCCCGCGGTCGAGCCGGTCTTCAGCGAGTACCTCGAGCTCGACCTCGGCACCGTCGTCCCCTCGATCGCCGGCCCGAAGCGCCCGCAGGACCGGATCGAGCTCTCGTCCGCCAAGACGCAGTTCGAGTCGGATCTCACCAACTACGCGGACGTCTCGCACGACATCGTCGACCTGACCATCGCGGAGTCGTTCCCCGCCTCCGACCCCGGAGAGCTGCAGCCGCAGGACGAGCACAGCAGCCACGAGCACACCCACCGCTCGCACGCGCCGTCGACCGCCTCCAAGCCGACCACGGTCGAGCTCGGCGAGGGCGGGACCTTCACGATCGATCACGGCGCCGTCGCGATCGCGGCGATCACCTCGTGCACCAACACGTCGAACCCGTCCGTCATGCTCGCGGCCGGCCTGCTGGCCCGCAACGCGGCGCAGAAGGGCCTGAAGGCCAAGCCGTGGGTCAAGACCACGCTGGCGCCCGGATCGAAGGTCGTCACCGACTACTACGAGAAGGCCGGCCTGACCGAGTCGCTCGAAGCGCTCGGCTTCTACACGGTCGGCTACGGCTGCACGACCTGCATCGGCAACTCCGGCCCGCTGCTCGAGGAGATCTCGGCCGCGGTGCAGGACAACGACCTCGCCGTGACCGCCGTGCTCTCGGGCAACCGCAACTTCGAGGGCCGCATCAACCCGGACGTGAAGATGAACTACCTGGCGAGCCCCCCGCTCGTCATCGCCTACGCGCTCGCCGGCTCGATGAACTTCGACTTCGAGGTCGACGCGCTCGGCACCGACTCCGACGGCAACGACGTGTTCCTCAAGGACATCTGGCCCGACGCGGCCGAGGTGCAGGCGACGATCGACTCGTCGATCGACAAGTCGATGTTCGACACGCAGTACGCGGGCGTGTTCGACGGCGACGAGCGCTGGCGCGCGCTGCAGACCCCCGAGGGCTCGATCTTCGAGTGGGACGAGTCGTCGACCTACGTGCGGAAGCCCCCGTACTTCGACGGCATGACGATGGAGACGACCCCGGTCACCGACATCGCCGGTGCCCGCGTGCTCGCCAAGCTCGGCGACTCCGTCACGACCGACCACATCAGCCCCGCCGGCTCGATCAAGGCCGACAGCCCCGCCGGCCGCTACCTCGACGAGCACGGCATCGACCGCAAGGACTACAACTCCTACGGCTCGCGCCGCGGCAACCACGAGGTGATGATCCGCGGCACGTTCGCGAACATCCGCCTGCGCAACCAGCTGCTCGACGGCGTGGAGGGCGGCTACACCCGCGACTTCACTCAGCCGGACGCCCCGCAGTCGTTCATCTACGACGCGTCGCAGAACTACCAGGCCGAGGGAACCCCGCTCGTCATCCTGGGCGGCAAGGAGTACGGCTCCGGCTCGTCGCGCGACTGGGCGGCCAAGGGCACGAGCCTGCTGGGCGTCAAGGCGGTCATCGTCGAGAGCTTCGAGCGGATCCACCGCTCGAACCTCATCGGCATGGGCGTCGTCCCGCTGCAGTTCCCCGCGGGCGAGAGCTGGGAGTCGCTGGGCCTGGACGGCACCGAGTCGATCAGCATCTCGGGCATCGAGGAGCTGAACGAGGGCGTCACCCCCAAGACGGTCCACGTCGTCGCCGAGCCGACCGAGCACTCGGCCGAGGGCAAGCGGACCGTCGAGTTCGACGCGGTCGTCCGCATCGACACCCCCGGTGAGGCGGACTACTACCGCAACGGCGGCATCCTGCAGTACGTGCTGCGCTCGCTCGTCTAGATCAGCCGCAGAGCGTGTGCGCCTTCCCTGCGGGGGAGGCGCACACGCGTTCCCGGGGGCCCCGTGCGTAGACTCGGGAGACGTCCCCACCTCGCTCACGACCCCGGAAGGCGGCGCGCATGGCTGTTCTCGAGACCATCGGCGGTCCTCGCGATCTCGATCGCCTGACCGCGGCCGAGCTCGAGACGCTGGCGCAGGAGATCCGCGACTTCCTCGTGCGCGAGGTCTCGAAGACCGGCGGCCACCTGGGGCCGAACCTCGGCGTCGTCGAGACGACCATCGCGATCCACCGGGTCTTCGACTCGCCGCACGACGCGATCGTGTTCGACACCGGTCACCAGTCCTACGTCCACAAGCTGCTCACCGGACGCCAGGACTTCTCGAAGCTCCGGCAGCGCGGCGGCCTCGCCGGCTACCCGCAGCGGAGGGAGTCGCCGCACGACATCGTCGAGAGCTCGCACGCCTCCAGCTCGCTGTCCTGGGCGGACGGCATCTCCCGCGCCTTCACGATGACCGGCCAGACCGACCGCCACGTCGTCGCGGTCGTGGGCGACGGCGCCCTCACCGGCGGCATGACCTGGGAGGCGCTGAACAACATCAGCGACGACAACTCCCGCGGGCTGGTCATCGTGGTCAACGACAACGGGCGCTCCTACGCCCCGACCATCGGCGGCATGGCCCGCTTCCTCAACGGCGTCCGCACGCGGCCGACCTACCGCACGATGCACCGCGGCTCCCGGGCCGTCTCGGAGCGGCTGGGCGGCCCCGCCGCCGCCGTCTACCGCGGCGTGCGCGGCGGGCTCCACGGCTTCCTCAGCCGCTTCATCAACAACGAGGCGCTCTACTCCAACCTCGACATCAAGTACCTGGGGCCGATCGACGGACACGACCTGACGGCGATGGAGGAGGCCCTCCAGCAGGCGAAGGACTACGGCCAGCCGGTCATCGTCCACGCGATCACCCAGAAGGGCAAGGGCTTCGGTCCGGCCGTGCACGACCTCGCCGACCAGTTCCACGCCGTCGGGCAGATCGACCCCGAGACGGGCGAGCCGCTGAGCGCGGCCGGCGCCCGCTCGTGGACCTCGGTGTTCGCCGAGGAGATCGTCACCCTGGCCGACGAGGACCCGACGATCGTCGGCATCACGGCCGCCATGCTCCGGCCCGTCGGTCTCGACCGCCTCGCGGAGAAGTACCCGGAGCGCGTCTTCGACGTCGGCATCGCGGAGCAGCACGCCGTGACCTCGGCCGCCGGTCTCGCCTTCGGGGGGCTGCATCCGGTCGTCGCGCTGTACGCCACCTTCGTGAACCGCGCCTTCGACCAGGTGCTGATGGACGTCGCACTGCACCGCGCGGGCGTCACCTTCGTGCTGGACCGCGCCGGAGTCACCGGACCCGACGGTCCGAGCCACCACGGCATGTGGGATCTGGCGATCCTGCAGGTCGTCCCGAACATCCGCCTCGCCGCTCCGCGCGACTCCGTGCGCCTGCGCGAGGAGCTGCGCGAGGCCGTCGGCGTCACCGACGCGCCGACCGTGGTGCGCTTCTCGAAGGGGAGCGTCGGCGACGAGATCGACGCCGTCGAGCGTCTCGGCGACGGGGTCGACGTGCTCGCCCGCGCCGAGCGCAAGGACGTGCTGCTGGTCACGGTCGGGCCGATGGCCGCGATGGGTCTCGAGGTCGCTCAGCGGCTCGCGGCCCAGGGCATCGGAGCCACCGTCGTCGACCCCCGCTGGGTCGTGCCCGTGCCCACCAGCATCATCGAGCTCGCCCGCGAGCACCGCATCGTCGTCTCGATCGAGGACGGGGTGCGCGTCGGTGGGATCGGCACGCGCATCCGCCAGGACCTGCGCGAGGCCGGCGTGGACACCGCGGTGACCGAGCTCGGGCTGCCCGACCAGTTCCTCGACCACGCGAAGCGCGAGGAGATCCTCGAGGACGTCGGGCTCACTCCCCAGCACATCGCCCGCGACGTCGTCGCGCAGGTGCTGGGCAGCAAGATCCCGGTCGCCCGTCCGCTCCCGGACGAGGTCGAGGCCCGGGACGACGCCCGCAGCGACTGATCGTCCGTCGGGACCCGTCCCGCAGGCGACGCGCGGAAGGGGCGCCGGATCCGATCCGGCGCCCCTTCCGCGTCACTGCACTCCGCGTCAGTCGACGCCGCGGATCGCGGGGTGGTGGAACGTGTCCCCGAACGCCCGCTCGCTCGCGCCGACCCGGTCGAGGTAGGGCGTGAGCCCGCCCATCTGGAACGGGTAGCCCGCGCCGAGGATCAGGCAGAGGTCGATGTCCTCGGCGGCGTGCACGACGTCGTCGTCCAGCATCCGCTTGACCTCGTCCGCGAGACCCGTCTCGACGCGCAGCCGCAGCTGCTCGGCCGTCATCGGCTCCGTGCCGCCGGCGACGATCGCGACAGCGCGCTTGTCGACGCCCTTCACACGCCCCTTCGCGTCGCGCTCGAAGACGTGGCCGAGCTCGGCGAGGCGGTGCAGGTTGGAGCTGTCGAAGAAGCGGTCGGGGAACGCGGCGTGATGGGTGTCGAGCACGTGCGCGCCGACCTTGAGGCCCACCAGCTCGAGCAGCTCGAACGGGGTCATCGGCAGGCCGAACGGAGCCAGCGACTGCTCGACGACCTCGAAGGGAGTGCCCGTGTCGACCGCGTGCATCGCCTCGCCCAGGACCTTCGCCAGCACGCGGTTCACCACGAAGCCCGGGGTGTCGCGCGTGATGACGGCGTTCTTCTTGAGCTTCGCGGCGGTGACCATCGCCGTCGAGAGGGTCTCGTCGTCGGTGTGCGGCGTCCGGACCACCTCGATCAGCGGCATGACCGCGACCGGGTTGAAGAAGTGGAAGCCGACGAGGCGCTCGGGGTGCTCCAGCCGCTCGCCGATGCGCTCGACGGAGAGGGACGAGGTGTTGGTCGCGAGCACCGCCGTGGGCGAGACGTAGCGCTCGATGTCGGCGAACACGTCCTGCTTCACCGACAGCTCCTCGAAGACCGCCTCGATCACCCAGTCGGCGTCGGCGAAGTCGGAGCGGTCGGTCGTGCCGGTGATCAGCGCGCGGAGGCGGTTCGCGTCGTCGGGGGAGACGCGTCCCTTCGCCAGCAGCGCGTCTATCTCGGCGCGGATGCCCGCGACGCCCTTGTCGACCCGCTCCTGGTCGAGGTCGGTGATGACCACCGGCACCTGGAGGCGGCGGACGAAGAGCAGCGCGAACTGCGAGGCCATGAGGCCCGCGCCGACCACCCCGACCTTGGTGACGGGCTTGGCCAGCGCCCTGTCGGGCGCTCCCGCAGGACGCTTGGCGCGCTTCTGCACCAGATCGAACGCGTAGATGCTCGCGCGGAACTGGTCGCCCGAGATCAGGTCGGCCAGCGCCTCGTCCTCGGCGGCGAAGCCCTCCTCGCGCGTGGTGTTCTTCGCGGCCTTGAGCAGCTCCAGCGCGCGGTACGGAGACGCAGCGACCGTGCCGATCCGCGACTCCAGCTGCTTGCGCGCGATCGAGATCGCGACGTCCCACTTGACCAGCCGCTCCAGCTTGCCGGGCGCGTTCGGCCGCTCCACCTTCACAGAGCCGCCGATCACGCCGTCGGCCCAGCGGAGCGAGTCCTCGAGGAAGGCGGCGGGCGGGAAGATCGCGTCGGCGATGCCGAGGTCGAACACCTCCTGGCCCTTGAGCGTGCGGTTGTTCTTCAGCGGGTTCTCGACGACGACCTTGAGGGCGTTCTCGATGCCGATCAGGTTCGGCAGGAGCCACGCGCCGCCCCAGCCGGGGATGATGCCGAGGAAGACCTCGGGGAGCCCGAGCGCGGGGATGGAGGAGTCGACGGTGCGGTAGTCGGCGTTCAGGCCGATCTCGGTGCCGCCGCCCAGGGCGAGGCCGTTGATGAAGGCGAAGGACGGCACGCCCAGCTCGGCCAGCATCCCCAGCGTGCGGTGGCCCAGGCGCGCCAGCTGGCGGCCGAGCTCACGGCTCGGGATGGCCCCGACCTTGCTGAGGTCGGCTCCCGCGGCGAGGATGAACGGCTTGCCGGTGATGCCGACCGCCTGGATCTCGCCGCGCGAGGCGCGCTCCTTCTGCGCCAGGAGGACGTCCGCCAGCTCGAAGAGCGACGCCGGCCCGAAGGTGTTGGGGCGGGTGTGGTCGCGGTCGTTGTCGAGCGTGATCAGGGCGAGCGTGCGGCCGCTGGGCAGCGGAACGTCGCGGACGTAGGAGTGGGTGACGACCTCGCCCTCGGCGAGGTCCACGAGGTTCTCGAATCCGTCGAGCATGGGTCAGCGTCCCTTCCGTCGTCCGCGCTTGCCGTCGTAGTGCGGGTTCTCCCAGATCACCGTGCCGCCCTGGCCGAGGCCGACGCAGAGGGCCGTCACGCCGTAGCGGACCTCGGGGTGCGACTCGAACTGCCGGGCCAGCTGGATCATCAGCCGGACCCCGGAGGAGGCGAGCGGGTGGCCGATCGCGATCGCTCCGCCGTACTCGTTGACGCGCGGGTCGTCGTCGTCGAGGCCGAAATGGTCGAGGAAGGAGAGCACCTGCACGGCGAACGCCTCGTTGAGCTCGAAGAGCCCGATGTCCTCGATGCCCAGGCCCGCCTTGCGGAGCGCCTTCTCGGTCGAGGGGACCGGGCCGATGCCCATGATCTCGGGCTCGACGCCGGCGTACGCGAAGCTCACCATCCGCATCTTCGCGGACAGGCCCAGCTCCTGTGCGGCCTCGGCGCTGGCCAGGAGCGACACCGTCGCTCCGTCGTTGAGCCCGGAGGAGTTGCCCGCGGTCACCCGGCCGTGGGGGCGGAACGGGGTCCGCAGGCCCGCGAGGCCCTCGAGGGTCGTCTCGGGGCGCGGTGCCTCATCGGCGGTCGCGAGGCCCCAGCCCGCGGCGCTGCGCGTGGCGACGGGGACGAGGTCCGGCTGGATGCTGCCGGCGGCGTACGCGGCGGCGAGCTTCTGCTGGCTCCGCAGGGCGTAGTGGTCGGCGCGCTCCTTCGTCAGGTGCGGGAAGCGGTCGTGGATCCGCTCCGCCGTGCGGCCCATGTTGAGCGCGTCCTCGCCGACGAGGCGCTCGGAGAGGAAGCGCGGGTTGGGGTCGGCGCCGAAGCCCATCGGGTGCCGGCCCATGTGCTCCACGCCGCCGGCGAGGACCACGTCGTAGGCGCCGAACGCGATGCCGCCCGCGGTCGCGGTGACCGAGGTCATCGCTCCGGCGCACATGCGGTCGATGGCGAAGCCGGGCACCGACTTCGGCAGCCCTGCGAGCAGCGCCGCCGTGCGGCCGAGGGTCAGGCCCTGGTCGCCCTGCTGGGTGGTGGCGGCGATCGCCACCTCGTCCACCCGCTCCTTCGGCAGCGCGCCGTTGCGCTCCAGCAGACCGATCATCGCCTTGACGACGAGGTCGTCGGCTCGGGTCTGCCAGTACATGCCCTTCTCGCCGGCACGCCCGAACGGAGTACGGACTCCGTCGACGAACACGACTTCGGATCTCTCGGCCACAATGCCTCCCAGGAACTCACGGTCGCCGTCGATCGTAGGAACCGGCACCGCGCAGCCGGAATCCTTTGCCGCTTCCTACGAAGGGGTTTCGGTGCCCTCGGCCGGCGCTTGGGCCGCTTCGACAAACGCGGTGGCGATCGAGCCCGACGTGGCCTCGACCTGCCAGGCGCGGGCGCCGGCGCGGGTGAGCTCCGCGGCGACCGACTCCGCGGTCAGCGGCTCGGGCGGGTTCCAGGCCACCCGGCGCAGCAGCTCCGGCGTGAGCAGGTTCTCGACCGGGAGCGAGAGCAGCTCGGCGATCTCGGTGACCACGGCGCGTCCCGCCTTCAGGCGCGCGTCGGCGGCCGGGTTGCGATCGCCCCACGCGCGGGGAGGGGGGAGCGTGTCGGCGGCCGGGCGGGTCGGGCTCGGCAGGTCCTCGGTCGTCGTCCCGCGCTCGATCGCGGCCCACCAGCGCTCGACCTCGCCGCGGCTGGCGCGGCCGGTGAAGTCGCGGCGGCCCGAGAGCTGGCCGATGCTGGTCGGGATGTTGCGGGCGACCGCGATGATCGAGGAGTCGGGGATCAGGCGGCCGGGAGCGATGTCGCGCTCGCGGGCGAACGCGTCCCGGGCCAGCCAGAGCTCGCGCGCCACGGCGAGGGGGCGCGGGCCGCGGAGCGAGTGCATGCCGGAGAGGCGGCGCCACGGATCCGGCGGGACCGCCTTCGGGGCGCGCGCGAGCGTCGCCTCGAACTCCTCGCGGGCGATGCGCGTCTTCCGCGCGGCGATGAGCATCTCCTCCATGCGGTCGCGGAGGTCCACGAGGAGCTCCACGTCCTTCGCGGCGTAGACGAGCCAGCTCTGGGGGAGGGGGCGGGTCGACCAGTCGGCGGCCGAGTGCTCCTTGGCCAGGTGGATGCCGAGGAGGTCCTCGACGACGGCGCCGAGGCCCACCTTGGGCAGTCCGAGGAGCCGGGCGGCGAGCTCGGTGTCGAAGATCCGCACCGGGTCCAGGCCCACCTCGCGCAGGCAGGCGAGATCCTGGCTGGCGGCGTGGAGGACCCACTCCTCCTGGCCGATGACCGCCTGCAGGGCGTCCATCCGGCCGATGGCGGGGGGATCGAAGAGGAACGCGCCGGCACCGCGCCGGTAGACCTGGATCAGGTACGCGCGCTGCGAGTAGGTGAAGCCGGAGGCGCGCTCGGCGTCGACGGCGACGGGGCCCTCGCCGGCGGCGAGGGCGTCGACCGCGGCGAGGAACTCGTCGGGCGTGGAGAGGACACGGTAATCAGTCACGGTTGTTCCGTCGGAAGGCGAGCGGGGTCACACCGTCGCTCGATACGGGCGGGAGACCCGCGAGCATGCACAACAGCTCCCCCCACCCTTCCACGTGAGCGGCGAGCTGCGCATCATCCGGGCTCCAGGAGGCGCGGATCTCGATCTGCGCACCGTCGCCCTGAGCGGCCAGCTCGCCGAAGCCGGTGGAGAGCACCTTGGTGGCCGTGCCGGACGCGGCGGAATAGGAGGCGCCCCGCGCCCCGAGGGCGTCGATGAGCCAGGACCAGGCGACCTCGGCGAGGAACGGATCGGTGCCGATCTCGACCTCGAGCGGGGCCTGGGCGAAGCAGACGACACGGAAGGGGCCGCCCCACTGCTCGGGCTCCTCGGGGTCGTAGAGCAGGATGAAGCGCCCCGTGCCCAGCTCGGAGTCGCGTCCGTGCGCGTGCGGCGCGACGTCGCCCGACAGGGCGAGGGCCCAGGGCGCGAGACCCGACGGCGAGGCGATCTCGGACACGGTGAGCTCGGCGCGCCTGGCAGCGGCGCGGATCGACTCCGTCGCGACCCGGAACTCCTCGGGGAGCTGGGACGACGCTGGGAATTCGGGCACGGTCGCAGACTAGGGTTCCGACGCGCCCGGGACGCGGAGGCACGCCGGGTGGGCGGCTCTCAGCGCGTGCGGCTCCAGCGGGCGTAGACGGCCCCGGAATCGTCCGCGGCCAGGAGCGTCAGGGCGTAGGCGTCGTCGACGACGGCCGTGCCCGTCGCGACCGGGAGGCCCGGCAGGACGACGCGCGGCGAGGTGGTGAGGCACAGCTCGTCGACCCGGCCCGAGGCGAGGAACTGGCCCGAGAGCGAGGCGCCGCCCTCGCAGACGACGCGGTGCAGGCCGAGCCCGGCGAGAGCCTCCAGGAGCTCGTCGACGCCGATCCGCTCCGAGGAGGACGGGACCCGGACCACCTCGACGCCGGCGGGGAGCCCCTCCACCGCGCCGCGCGACTCCGGCACCAGCAGCAGGACCCGGGAGCCCTCCTGCAGCTCCAGGCGGTGCCCGGCGAGATCGCCCGAGGCGGAGACGACGGCGAGCGGGACCCGCCGGGGAACGCGGTAGCCCTCGGCGCGGACGCTCGCGGCTCCGACGAGGACGACGTCGGCCTGCTCGCGGACGACTCCGAGGATCGTGCGGTCGACGCGGTTGGTGAGCGTCTCGCTCGTGCCGTCGGAGCCGGTGCTGGAGCCGGTGACGCTCGCGATCATGTTAAGGCGCACGCGCACCGCCTCGTCGGGACGCCAGGCGTCCGCGACCGCCGCTCGCGCGCCCTCCTCGCCGATCACGATCGGCGGACCGGCTGGGACGAGCGGCCGGAGGATCATGCGGCCAGGTGCGCGCGGACCTGCCGCTTGGTGCGGCCGAGCAGCGCGGTCATGCCGCGCAGGCGCAGCGGCGAAACCGCCTCCGAGAGGCCGATGGTCTGCGGGAAGTCGTCGGGAACGGCGAGCACCTGCTCGGGGGTGAGCCCGGCCAGGCCCTGCGCCAGGATCGACGCGAAGCCGCGCGTCGTGGGCGCCTCGCGGGGAGCCGTGGCGTGCAGGTGCACGATCCCGCCCTCGACGTCGACGACGATGAAGACGGGCGCCTGGCACTCCTCCACGCGCTCGAAGAGGTCCGGGTGGTCGCGGTAGCGCTCGGGCAGGTCGGGGAGCTCGTTCGAGAACTCGAGTAGGAGCTGCAGGCGCTCCGGCTTCTCGAGGGCGAGGAACTCCTCGCGGATGTCGCGCAGAGCGTCGGGGAGCGTGGTGTCGGTCATCCGGTCCAGTGTCTCATCGGGGGAGGGGCGGCGGGCGGTCGCAGCGGAGGCCGGGAGCCCGGATCCGGCCCGTCGACGGGCGGATCGGCGCTCCCGGCCTCCGTCGTGACGCGTCAGCGGGCCGCGGGGGCCTCGCCGGGCTCGGCGCCCTGCACGATCGGGACGCGGACGGCGCTGCCCCACTCGGTCCAGGAGCCGTCGTAGTTGCGGACGCCCTCGAAGCCGAGGAGGTGGGTCAGCACGAACCAGGTGTGGGCGGAGCGCTCGCCGATCCGGCAGTAGGCGATGACGGAGTCGCCGTCCTTCAGCCCCGCGCCCTCGCGGTAGATGCCGTTCAGCTCGTCGAGGGGGCGGAAGGTGCCGTCCTCGGCGGCGGCCCTGCCCCAGGGCACGTTCTGCGCGCTGGGGATGTGACCGGCGCGCAGGGCGCCCTCCTCCGGGTAGGCCGGCGCCGTGGTGCGCTGCCCGGTGAACTCCTCCGGGGAGCGGACGTCGATCAGCGGGTTGCCGAAGTGCGCGAGGACGTCGTCCTTGAAGGCGCGGATCTCGGCGTCGCTGCGCTCGACGACGGGGTACTCGGCGGGCTCCGGGGAGGAGGCGTCGGTGGTCGTCGGGCGGCCCTCCGCGAGCCACTTGTCGCGGCCGCCGTCGAGCAGACGGACGTCCTCGTGACCGAAGAGGGTGAAGACCCAGAGCGCGTAGGCGGCCCACCAGTTGTTCTTGTCGCCGTAGACGACGACGGTGGTGTCGCGGGCGATGCCCTTGCCGCCGACCAGCGCGGCGAACGCGGCGCCGTCGATGTAGTCGCGCTGCACCGGGTCGTTGAGGTCGGTGTGCCAGTCGATCTTGACGGAGCCGGGGATGTGGCCGGTCTCGTAGAGCAGGACGTCCTCGTCGGACTCGACGACGACGAGACCGGGAGTGCCGAGGCGCTGCTCGAGCCAGTCGGCGCTGACGAGCCGTTCGGGGTGCGCGTAGGAGGCGAACTTCGGCGACGGATCGGTTTCGACGGACAAGGAGGACCTCCAGGATGGTGCGCGGAGCGCGGGCGTGATTCCACGGCGGGCTACGCTGGAGCCCGCCCTTCAGCGACAGTACGCGTCCGCGGACGACGCCGCACGGAGGGCGCCGTAAGAGTTCGACACAGAACCGCGGCGGCTCCGTGCCCGGTGCGGCCGCCGCCACTGAGCGCACGGACCCCCGCCGTGCGCAGGATGCGAGACGCGAGTGAGCCCCGACGACATCCGATCGACGAGCAGCCTGACCGCCCGCTCGCCCCAGATCAGCGGGCACGAGATCGCGTCGACGCTGGTGCCCCCGCGCCAGTTCGAGGGCGCCACCTTCGAGAGCTACCGTCCCGACCCGGAGTACCCCTCGCAGGCCGACGCGGTGGAGGCTCTCCGCGCGTTCGCCGCCGGCGGCGGATCCAAGGGAGGCGGAGGCGGCTTCCTGGGCTTCGGCCGGAAGAAGGCCCCCACGGTCAAGCCGGGCGTGTACCTCGACGGCGGCTTCGGCGTCGGCAAGACCCACCTGCTCGCGGCGATCTGGCACGCGGTGCCGGGCCGCACCTACTTCGGGACGTTCATCGAGTACACCGCGCTCGTCGGCGCGCTCGGCTACGCGGCGACCGTCTCGCTCCTCAAGGGCTCGGCGCTGCTGTGCATCGACGAGTTCGAGCTGGACGACCCGGGCGACACGATGCTGATGACGCGGCTCCTCGGCGAGCTGGTCGCCTCCGGGACCCGCATCGCCGCGACCTCGAACACCCCGCCCAACGCGCTGGGCGAGGGGCGCTTCGCCGCAGCGGACTTCCTCCGCGAGATCCAGTCGATGGCCGCCCACTTCGAGACGATGCGGATCGACGGCACCGACTACCGGCGCCGCGACATCGAGGGCCACGCCGTGGTGCGCACCGACGAGGAGATCGACGCTCTCGTCGCGGCCGCCCCCGCCGGCTCCGTCGTCACCGACGACCCGTTCGCGGACGCCGTGCACCACCTGGGCACCGTGCACCCCTCCCGCTACATCAAGGTGATCGACGGCGTCGACACCATCGTGCTCCGGGGCGTCACCGCTCTGACCGACCAGACCGACGCCCTGCGCCTCGTGGCCTTCATCGACCGGGTCTACGACGCGCAGATCCCGGTCCTCGCCTCCGGGACGCCCCTCGACGAGGTCTTCGGCGGCGACATGCTGAGCGGCGGCTACCGCAAGAAGTACCTGCGCTCGATGTCGCGGCTCATCGCGCTCACCTCGATGGCGCCCCGCTCCTAGGGGCGGATCCGCTCTCCTCCCGGCGTTCCCGGGGTCGTCGTCGTGCCGTCCGCCAGCGCGCCGTAACGCGCTTTTTACACAGGGGCCTCGGCCGTAACCTCCGCGAAACGCGGTGCCTCACGGGACGAAACCTCGCGCCACCAGACTGTCGGCTACCCGAGGTGACCCGACACCCGCGTGTCTCCAGGCCGTGCTCCGACGCAGCGTCCTCGCTCCGGGCTTTTCTCTGCACACTCACGAGAGGTTCAACAATGGATCAAGGCAATACCGCGTTCCTGCTCATCGCAGCCGCGCTGGTCCTGCTCATGACCCCCGGGCTCGCCTTCTTCTACGGCGGCCTGGTGCGTGCGAAGAGCGTCATCAGCATGATGATGCTCAGCTTCGGAGCCATGGGCCTCATCGGGGTCCTCTGGGTCCTGTACGGCTACGCGATCGCGTTCGGCAACGGCCCGTCCGGCCCCGCGGGGACCGACACCTTCGTCGGCATCGACGGCGTCCTCGGCATCGACACCGCCCAGATCGGCCTGCAGGGCATCTACAACGACGCACTCGGCGAGCAGACGTCGGCCTACCCGACGCTGGCCTTCGCCGCGTTCCAGGCGACGTTCGCGATCATCACCGTCGCGCTCATCTCCGGCGCCATCGCGGACCGCGCGAAGTTCGGGGCCTGGATGGTCTTCGCCGGCGTCTGGGCCACCGTCGTCTACTTCCCGGTCGCCTCGTGGGTCTTCAACTTCACCCTCGGCGACGACGCCACCGTCGTCGACGGCGGCTGGATCGCCTACGGCGTCGGCGCGATCGACTTCGCGGGCGGCACCGCCGTCCACATCAACGCCGGAGCGGCGGCCCTCGCCCTCGCCCTGGTGCTCGGCAAGCGCGTCAACTTCACCAAGGGCGCGCACCAGCCGCACAACCCGCCGTTCGTGCTCCTGGGCGCCGGACTGCTGTGGTTCGGCTGGTTCGGCTTCAACGCCGGCTCCGAGCTCGCCGCCGACGGCATCGCGGCCGTCGCCTTCCTCAACACCATCGCCGCTCCGGCCGCCGCGATCCTCGGCTGGCTCGTCGTCGAGAAGATCAAGGACGGCAAGCCCACCTCGATCGGCGCCGCCTCGGGCGCGGTCGCGGGCCTCGTCGCGATCACCCCGGCGTGCGCCAGCCTGTCGCCGTTCTGGGCGATCGTCCTGGGCGTCATCACCGGAGCCGTCTGCGCCCTGGCGATCGACCTCAAGTACCGCCTCGGCTACGACGACTCGCTCGACGTGGTCGGCGTGCACCTGGTCGGCGGCCTCATCGGAACGCTCTACATCGGCTTCTTCGGCACCGGCGTGGGCCTGTTCCTCACCGGCGACGCGAGCCAGCTCGGCAAGCAGGCCCTCGCGGCCTTCACCGTCCTCGCCTACTCCTTCGTCATGACGCTCCTCATCGGCTGGATCATCCAGAAGACGATGGGCTTCCGCGTGAAGAACGAGGACGAGATCGCCGGCATCGACACGGCCATCCACGGCGAGGCGGGCTACGTCCTGGCGGACTGACCCCCTCCTCCGCAGCACCCGACGGGGTGCCGGCTCTCCGGAGCCGGCACCCCGTCGGCGCGTCCGGGCCGGGCGACCGCCGGGCGCGCCCCCGCGGGCGGGCGGCCGCGGATCCGGGCTAGGGTTCCGGGGTGCCCTCCTCGCGCTCGGTCGTGTCCCTGCTCCTCCGACTCCTCGGCCGCGCGGTCGCCCCGCGGCCGGACGCCGGGCCCCGCCCGCAGCGCCCGTACCTGAGCACGACGGCGCCGACGCCGGGCGCGAGCGGAGTGGGCCGCACCGTCGAGGTCGACCCGTCGCGGCTCCGCGGGGTCCGCCTGGGCTACGCGCCCACGCCCGACGGCGACCCGGACCCGGGCGAGGTCGTCTGGACCTGGGTCCCCTACGAGGAGGACGACGGCCGCGGCAAGGACCGCCCGGTGCTCGTGCTCGCGGTCGAGAAGTCGGGGACGGTTCTCGCCGTGCGGCTGAGCTCGAAGGAGCACTCCGACTACCTGGCCGTCGGCACCGGCGGCTGGGACCCGGACGGGCGCCCCAGCTGGGTCGACCCGGAGCGCGTGTTCCGCGTGCACCCCGCCGGGATGCGCCGCGAAGGAGCAGCTCTGGAGCGCGCTCGGTACGACGCCGTCGCCCGGGTGCTCTCGGCGCGGTACGGCTGGCACTGAGCGCTCGACGCCGTCGAGCGGCCACGAGTGGTCGCCGCTGACCGCCTCACGGGAGATCCCTGCCCGTCGAACGAGGGCCGTGCTCCTCGGAGGAGGCGTCAGACCGGGTCGATCGGCACGAAGCCCGCGTACTTCGCGGCGCGGCCGTCCCCGGAGGACGTGCCGGTGAGCCTGCGCTGCACCCACGGCGCGACGTGCTGCCGGTAGTAGTGCACGGTTCCGCCGCGCCGGAGTGCGGCCTCGGGAGCGTCGGGCAGCGCGGCGGGCGGCGTGAGCCCGAGCGCCCGCAGGACCCGGTCGGCCACCCGCCGGTGTCCCCGCGGGCCGAGGTGCAGGCGGTCCTCCGACCACAGCGCCGGATCGGCGAAAGCGGGGTCGTGCCAGTTGTCGGCGACGACCACGTCGGTCCGGTGGCTCGTCCGGCGCAGGACGGCGTCGGTCAGCGCGTCCCCGCGGCGACGGATGAGCGAGCCGAGCGGGAGCCGCGGCGACGGATCGGCGCCGGCCAGGGCGATCAGCACGACGCCCTGCTCGTCGCAGCGCTCGAGGACGCGGAGGTAGGCGTCGGCGATCCGCTCGATGTCGGCCCGCGGGCGCAGCATGTCGTTGCCGCCGCCGTTGAAGGAGAGGTGGGTCGGACCCAGGGCGAGCGCGGGCTCGAGCTGCTCGGCGAGGATCGGCGCGATGAGCCGGCCCCGGATCGCGAGGTTCGCGTACTCGATCCGCTCACCCGTGGCCGCCGCCCATCCCGCGGCCGCCAGATCGGCCCAGCCGCGCGGGGTGCCGTCCGGCCGCTCGTCGCCGACGCCCTCGGTGAAGGAATCGCCGATCGCGACGTAGCGGACGGCCGTCATCGGCGGGTTCCGGAGGTGCGCATCGTGGCACTGTACCGCTCCGCGGCCGGGCTCAGGCGCGGCGCCTCAGCGGGGTGACCGGTGCCGAGCGGATGCTGCTGGGGCGGGCCGGAGTCGCAGCGCCCGGCGCTGCGGCGAGCAGCTCCTCCTCGGGCCGGGTGCCGGGCCGATGCTCGCGCTCGGGACGCGGGGCGGCCCGGAACCAGGCGGCCAGCGCGGAGGACCGGCGGTGCCTCCGGTGGTCGCGGTCCAGCTCGGCGGTGCCCCGGTAGCCGGAGCCCCGGGCGATGCGGTCGAGGCCGCCGAGAGCGACGGGGGTGCTCGCCATCAGGACGGCGGCCAGCTCGAGTCGGCGGAGGGCGAGGTGCTCGTCGAGGCCGAGCCCGTAGCAGCGGCGGAACCGCAGCCGCAGCAGCAGGGCGGGCATGCACAGGAGACGCGTGAGGTCCTTGTTCGTGACGCGGAGGCGCGGAATGCGTTCGGGGTGGCGCAGTGATCGGTGTCGGACCGGCGCGACCGGCGAGGGCTGTGCCATCGTCGGGAGGGGGCGGAGTCCCCGCCGATCCGGAACCGACACCCAGGAGACGACCGCATGGCGCACGCCGCGCTGATCATCCACAGCGCACGGAAGGTCGACGCGGCCGGGACGGTGGAGGACCACTGGCTCCTCGCGCGGGACGGCGCGATCACGGCGACCGGCACCGGCACCGGCTGGCAGGCGCAGGCGGAGGGGGCGCAGCTGCACGACGCGCGGGGCCTCACCGCTGTCCCGGGCTTCCTCGACCTCCATGTGCACGGAGGGGGCGGTCACGGCTTCGACGGAGGAGCGGAGGCGATCCGCGCGGGCCTCGCGCTGCACCGCTCCCGCGGCACCACGCGCTCGCTGGTCAGCCTGGTCTCGGCGCCGCTGGAGCAGCTGGAGTCCTCTCTGGACGCGGTCTCGGCCCTCGCGGTCACCGACCCGCTCGTGCTCGGCGCGCACCTCGAGGGCCCGTTCCTCGCGCCCTCGCGCAGGGGAGCGCACGACCCCGCGGCTCTCGTGCACCCCTCCTCCGGCGCGGTCGGCCGGCTGCTGGACGCCGCCCGCGGACGCCTCGCGCAGATCACGCTCGCGCCCGAGCTGCCGGGAGCCCTCGCCGCGGTGGAGCGGCTCGCCGGCGCCGGCACGGTGGTCGCGGTGGGCCACACCGAGGCGGACGCCGACCAGGCGCGGGCAGCGTTCGACCGCGGAGCCCGGCTGGTCACGCACGCGTTCAACGCCATGCCCGGGATCGGCCACCGCTCCCCGGGCCCGATCCCGGTGGCCCTGGGGGACGAGCGGGTCGCGCTCGAGCTGATCCTCGACGGCCGGCACGTGGACGTCGAGGTGGTGCGGCTCGCGTTCGCGGCGGCTCCCGGGCGGATCGCGCTCGTCACCGACGCGATGGCGGCGGCCGGGGCGGGCGACGGAGCGCACCGCCTCGGCCCGCTCGACGTCGAGGTGCTCGGCGGAGTCGCCCGGCTCGCGGGCACCGCTGTGCTCGCCGGATCCACGCTCACGCAGGAGGAGGCCCTGCGGCGGGCCGTCGGGCCCGGCCGGCTCGGGCTGCAGGCGTCCGTCGCCGCCCTCACCGCCGTTCCCGCCCGCGTGCTCGGCCGTGGCGACCTCGGCCTGCTGGCCCCCGGGTACCGCGCCGACGTCGTCCTGCTCGACGCATCGCTCCGCGTGCAGCGGGTCTGGGCCGAGGGGCGCCCGTTCCCCGACTCCGCGGACGGCGCGTCGCGACCCCGGGTCAGGGCGTCGGCGTCACGGTCCAGGTCCCCTCGGTCTGGACGGCCATGACGCCGGGCAGGTCGGCCTCGAACACCTCGGAGAAGGCGACGGAGTCGCCGAACAGCTGCGGCTGATCGGAGGTCGTGAACACGCGGCCGGAGAACGAGTCGTCCGGACCCGCGGGCGTGTAGTCGACCGTCACGCGCGGGACGTCGTCGGAGAAGAACAGGACGGCCGGGCCGGTGCCGGACTGCGCACCGCTCACCGTTGCGAGGTCGTTCCAGCTCTGCAGGCCGAGCGTCCACGGCCCGTCGGCTCGGACGATCACCTGCTGCTCGACGGGGTCGTCGCGGAAGATCCCGGTCAGGAACGACCCCGTCATCGGGGCGGCGGCCTCGCCGAAGGGCGTCATCCGGCCCGCGGCGGTGACGATCGCCGTGCCCGTGCAGGCCGAGCAGTCCAGGCTCAGGACGACCGCGAACTCGCCCTGCCGCTGGAACGACACGTCGGCCGGGCCGGTGCCCGAGACGGTGGCGGGGACTCCCTCGCCGACCGGCCCGGCGTCGACGACGGTTCCGACCGGCTCGGCGGTCGCCGGAGCGGAGGGGGTCGGGCTCGGAGTGATCAGGTCGGTGATGGGGGGTCTCGGCGTCCGCGAGGCGGGCGCGGACGCCGTGGCGCCCGCCTCGGCCCCGCCGCCGGCGGTGCACCCGCCCAGCAGCAGGAGCCCCGCCGCTGCCGTCGTCGCCACTGCCGCTGTCGTCCCCCGAGCCCTCATGCGTCCAGACTGCCAGGGCTGGTCCGGATCGTCGTCCCCGGAGGGAGTCAGAGGAGCAGGGCGCCGAGGCCCGCGGCGGCGAGGACGACGATCCACGGGGGCACGGTCCAGCGCGTCAGCGCCACGAAGGCGCCGATCGCGAGCGCCAGAGCGCCGGTCGAGCCGATGCCCTCGGTCAGCACCGGGTCGTAGAGGGCGCCGCCGAGCAGTCCCACCACGCCGGCGTTCACGCCGGCCAGCGCCTTCTGCGCGACCGGCAGGTGCCGCAGCCGCTGCCAGAACGGGAGCACGCCGACCACGAGCAGAGCGCCCGGCAGGAAGATCGCGACCAGCGCGATCGCCGCCCCCGCGACACCGTCCGGCGTCCCCGCGCCCACCGCGCCGAGGAACGCGGAGAAGGTGAAGAGCGGGCCGGGCACCGCCTGCGCCGCCCCGTATCCGGCCAGGAACTCGCTCTGCCCGACCGTGCCGGCGCCGACCGTCTGCGCCTCCAGCAGAGGCAGCACGACGTGGCCGCCCCCGAACACCAGAGCGCCCGACCGGTAGAAGACGGAGGCGAGACCCGCCGCTCCCTCGCCGGTGAGCGCGGCGAGCAGGGGGAGGCCGACCAGGAGGAGCCCCCAGAGGGCGAGGGCCGAGACCGCGAGCGCCGTCGGGATCCGGACCGCGAAGCCCGGGCCGTCGTCCGGAGCCGCCTCCTCACGGCGGAGCCACAGGACGCCGGCCAGGCCCGCCGCCGCGATCACCGCCACTTGCAGCGCGGGCTCCGGGGCGAGGAGGACGGCGACAGCCGCTGCGCCGGCGATCGTCGCGCGGCGGCGGTCCGGTGCGAGCGAGCGCGCCATCCCGAGCACGGCCTGCGCGACGACCGCGGCCGCCGCCGCCTGGAGGCCCAGGAGCCAGCCGGCGGAGGCGACGTCGCCCGCACCGGCGACGAGCCCGGCGACGAGGACCAGGGCGATCGCCGAGGGGAGCGTGAATCCGCACCACGCGGCGACCAGTCCGGCGAGCCCCGCGCGCTGCAGGCCGACCGCCATCCCGACCTGGCTGGACGCGGGTCCGGGGAGGAACTGGCACAGCGCGACGAGGTCGGCGTACGCGCGATCGGTCAGCCAGCCGCGGCGCACCACGAACTCCTCGCGGAAGTAGCCGAGGTGCGCGATCGGCCCGCCGAACGAGGTCAGCCCGAGGCGGAGGAACACGAGGAGCACGGGGAGGGCGCCGCCCCGCTGCAGCCGACCCGTCTCCGACACGGGGGCATCCTGCCAGACGGCGGTGTCCAGCACGCGTCGTGTCACCGGAAAAGGGACGATAAGCGGCCGGATAAGCGATTCCTCGCCCATTCTCCTCCGGTTGATAAAACGGTGGGTAGAAATACTGAACCCCTTCTCATCCCCTCTGTTAGCCTGATCCGGCTTCCCTTTCCTTCTCGAGGAGAAGGTGATCCGCATCAGTAACGCGAGCGCTGCCGCTCGTTCACTGAACGCCTTCTCCTCCTCTTTCGATCGGTGTACCCGGAACGGTGACGATCGGAAAGGCTCTCTCTTCCGTGACTCCTCAGGACACTGCCGTCGGCGACTCCGCCGACTCCTCCCGCACCGGCTCCCGATCGGGCGTCAAGGCCCTCTCCGCTCTCTCCCGCCGCACGATCCTCGCCGGATCCGTCGCCGGCGCGGGCGCGATCGCCTTCGCGACGCCGGCCCTCGCGGCCGGCGACCTCACCGCGGTGCCCCGACTGCCCGGCGAGGTCTCGCGCCTGTCCACCGCCACGTCGAAGACGGGCGGGAAGCGCTACGAGATCATCGACGTCGTCGTCGCGGGGGACCGGGCGCGCCTGTTCGTGCCGCACGCGACGCCTCCGTCGCAGACCAGGGGCGCATCAATGCTCTGGTACTACCACGCCCGCAACGGCACCCACACGGCGCTCTCGAGCGCCTTCGCGTACTCGGCCGACCTCGCCGTGGACCGCGGCATCGTCAGCATCTGCCCGACCTACGGCGGCAGCATCTGGTCGAGCCCGCGGGCGATCGAGATCCAGGCCGCTGTCGTCGCCTGGGCCTCGTCGGTGTGGCGGATCGACGCGAGCCTCCTGCGCTCCGACTCCGGGGGCGGGCCGCTTCTGACCTGGGCCTACGGGAAGCGGATGGTGCCGAACATCCGGGGCGCGTACCTCTGCAACAGCTCCTACGACATGGAGGAGCGGGCGGCGAGCGAACCGGACCGGATCGGCCCCGAGTACGCCGACGCCGCGGCCATCGCCGCCACCAACCCGGCGCGGCTGCCCGCGTCGGTGTGGCGCGGTGCGCGGCTGAGGATCACCGGATCGCCCGACGACAAGGTCGTGCCGTTCGCCCTGCACGGCGCCGCCCTGCACGCCGCGGCTCTGCCCCTGGCGAAGGAGGCGACGCTGCGCACCCACCCGGGGGAGGGCACCGACGGCCACAAGGTCCCGAGCTTCACGAACAAGGAGATGATCGACACCTTCCAGCGCTGGATCGCCGAGGGCCCCGTGCCGCAGACGGAGCCCGAGCCCGAGACGCCGCTCGTGTCCACGCTGCCCGGCGCGGGCACCTACGAGAACGGCGCCGCGCAGATCGTCACCACCGGCACCTGGACGACGCTGAAGGCCACCGCGGACAGCGGCGGGAGCATCGCCTACTCGACCAGCTCCGGCGCCTCCGCGACGCTCGCCTTCACCGGCACGAGCATCGCCTGGATCAGCCGACTCACGTCGTCCTCCGGGATCAACGACGTCGAGCTCGACGGTGTGAAGGTCGCCTCCGTCGACCGCTACAGCGCGTCCACCCGCTCGAAGCAGACGGTGTGGAGCAGCGGACAGCTCGCCGCCGGGCCGCACACGCTGACGATCCGCCGGGGGAGCGGCCGCAATCCGGCCTCGACCGGGACCAACCTGCTGCTCGACTCCTTCGTGGTCGGCGACGCGACGCCTCCGCCGGCGACGACGCTGCCCGGAGCGGGCACCTACGAGAACGGCGCCGCCCCGATCGTCACGACCGGCACCTGGTCGACGCTGAAGGCGAGCACGGACAGCGGCGGCAGCATCGCCTACTCGACCACCGCGGGCGCCTCCGCCACCCTCGCCTTCACGGGTACCAGCGTGAGCTGGATCAGCCGCCTCACCGGCTCGTCCGGCATCAACGAGGTCGAGCTCGACGGAGTCACGGTCGCGTCCGTCGACCGCTACAGCGCCGCGACGCGGTCGAAGCAGACGGTCTGGAGCAGCGGACAGCTCGCGCCCGGGCCGCACACGGTGACCATCCGCCGCGGGAGCGGCCGCAACCCGGCCTCGAGCGGCACCAACCTGATCCTCGACGCGTTCGTGGTCGGCGACGCCGCTCCGGTCCCCACGGTCACCGTGCCCACGCCGATCGCGGAGTGGTCCTTCGCCGAGAGCGCCGCCCCCTTCGCCTCGGCCGTCGCGGGCGCTCCGGCGCTCCGGCAGGGCGCGGGCTCCTCCGCCCGCGCCGTCGCCACGCCGTTCGGCACCGGAGTCGCCCTCAACGGGACGACGGACCACCTGGTCGTCCCCAAGGACGAGGTCGGCCCGCTCAACCTGGGCGCCTCGACCGGCCAGGTGACGATCGCGGTGTGGGTGCTCAACTCCGACGCGGACGGCGCCTGCATCGCGGGCGTCTGGGAGGAGTCGACGGTCGGGCCGCTGCGCTCCTATGCGCTGTTCAACAACCTCCCCGAGTACGGCGGCTGGGAGCGCGTGTGCATGCACGTCTCGAAGCTCGGCGGGCCGACGCCCGGCTACCCGTACTCGCGCGACTACTCGGTGGAGCCCCGCCGGATCACGCGCGGCGTGTGGCAGCTGCACGTCGGGACGTATGACGGCGCAGTCGCGGTCTCGTACCTCGACGGCGCCGCCACCGCGTACCCGGTGTACACCGACAAGCTCGGCGCGACCTACGCCAAGAACCCCTACGTCTACCCCGACGGCCTCAACGCGGCTCCGGGCGACTTCGTGGTCGGAGCGGTCGGCCGGGACGGCACGATGATCAACCGCTTCGCCGGCTCCCTCGCCCGACTGCGGGTGTGGGACCGGGCGCTGACCGCGGAGCAGGTGAAGCAGCTCTACTCGGCCGAGAAGGGCGCACTCGGCTGACGACCCGAGGGCGGTGACACGAGTCCGAGAAGCGGATGATCCGCTTCTCGGACAAGGCCGTGTGAGCGATAGCGGGCGTCCCTCTTTCGAGGGTGGTGTTATCGGCTGAATACAGATCGGCGGGCGGCCGCTTCACGGCTGCTCCGTCGTTCTCCGCCGCCTGTATCCGCTGCGCGGGATTCCGTACTCAGGCGGACGTGCGCTCCCGGAGGGCCGTACGGCGGGGGATCATCGCCCGGCGGCCGCGCAGCCCTGTCCCGGATCTCGGAGTGCGGCCCCGCGCCAGATGCGCACCGGCGCGACCACCTCCCAGCCGAGGGTGAGGTAGAGGGCGCGGCCGTCCGTGCTGGCGACGAGGAGACCGCTCCGTGCACCCTCGGACCGGGCCCAGGCGGTGAGGGCGTCGACGACCCGCCGTCCCAGCCCGCGTCGGCGGAACCGCGCATCGGTCTCGATCCGGTCCAGGACCGCGACCGTCCCGTGCACGGCGGCGGTGCCCTGAGCGGCGACGACTCCGTCGACCAGCAGCCGGACGCTCGCCACTCCGTCGGCGGCCTCGAGCACGGCTCCCGCGAGCAGGGCTCCCTCGGAGGTGCGGATCGGGCCGAGGGACGCCGCCATCAGGCTCTCGTCGCCCGACACGAGCTCCAGCCCGGCGGCGGGCGCGAGGCGGGCGTCGTCGCCCAGGCCGATGACCGTCATCCACTCCCGGGGCCCGGCCGTCTGCTCGGCGCCCGCCTGCAGCGCGGAGGGCGACGGATCGACCAGGATCCGCTCCCGCGTGCGCGACTCCGCTCCGACATCGACCAGCCATGCCCCGTCCTCGCGGACGCGCTGCACGCCGCGTGCACGGCACCAGCCCTCGATCCAGTCGTCCACCCGCTCCGTCGTCGTGATCACGCCCCGAGAGCAGCCGCGACCGGACGGGCGCGATCGTGGGAAGCGGGTTCTCCCGGCGGTGGCCGTCGATCCCCAGCAGGACCGCCCTCGCCCGGATCGCACTCCGCGCACCGCGATCCGCCGGGTCCTCCCGTTGTCAACCTCAGTGCCACGGCGCCGTCCCCGGCCCTACCGTCGGCGCGAGACATCCGCTGCACCGCCGGGACCCTGACGGCCGTGCCGAGAGTGAGGGGCCGATCCGATGCCCAGGCGGGACGGCGACCCGCGGAGCACCACCCGGGTGCTGCGCGAGCTGGTCGCCGCGTTCGAGGATCCGGGGGCCGTGCACCCGGCGCTGGCGCGGCAGGTGCGGAGCGCCGCCCGCGAGCTGCTCGGCGCGTCGGAGCGGGAACCGCTGCGCCTGCGCGTGCGGATGCCGACCCTGATGGTCCCGCGCTCGGTCGTGGACGAGGTGCCCGATCCGCCCCCGGTGCCGCCCGCCGCGCTCTGACCCGACGGCGCTCGTACACTCGGACGATGCGACACGGCATCGTCATCCTCCCGCAGGACCCGTGGGCCGAGGCCCGCCGGAAGTGGCAGTCGGCCGAGGGCCTGGGCTTCGACCACGCGTGGACCTACGACCACCTCTCCTGGCGCTCCCTCGCCGACCAGCCGTGGCACGCGACCGTCCCCACCCTCACCGCTGCCGCGATGGTGACCGAGACGCTCCGCCTGGGCACGTTCGTGGCCTCCCCGAACTTCCGCCACCCGGTGCCGTTCGCGAAGGAGATCGCGACGCTGGACGAGATCTCGGGCGGTCGGACCATCCTCGGGGTCGGCTCGGGCGGCACGGGCTTCGACGCGCGCGTGCTCGGGCAGCCCGACTACTCGCCCCGGCAGCGGCACGAGCGCTTCACCGAGTTCGTCACGGCCCTCGACGCGCTGCTGCGCTTCGAGGAGCCCGGCTCGGGCGGAGTGGACCTCGAGGGGGAGTGGTTCACCGCCCGCTCGGCGCGCATGGTGGGCGAGCCCGTGCAGAGCCCCCGCGTCCCGTTCGTCCTCGCTGCGAACGGGCCGAAGGGCCTCGCGCTCGTCGCCGAGTGCGGGCAGGGCTGGGTCACCACCGGCCCGGAGGGAGTGTCGAGCCAGGAGTGGTGGCGGGCGGTCGCGTCCCTCTCCCGGCGGCTCGACGCGGCGCTCGAGGCGGCCGGGCGCGATCCGCGCACCGTCGAGCGCCACCTCTCGCTCGACTCCGGGAGCGACTACTCCCTCGAGAGCGTCGCCCGGTTCGAGGACATGGCCGGCCGGGCGGAGGAGCTCGGCTTCACGGACATGATCGCGCACTGGCCGCGGCGCGACGGCGTCTACGCGGGCGACGACGAGGTCCTCTACGAGGTCGCCTCGCGCTTCTGACCGGGCCTCGGGGGCTCTGGAGCGGCCCTCAGACCGCGCGGGCGCTCCCGCGGTCGACGAGACGCGCGGGCAGGAGGCGGATCGACGGCTCCTCGCCGCGGGACGGCTGCTCGATCCGCTCGACGAGCGTGTCGACCAGGTGCGCACCGAGCTCGGCGGCTCCTGTCTCGACGTAGCTGTAGGGGAGCGAGAAGTCGCGGGCGAACTCGGCCGAGTACAGGCTCACGACGGACAGCTGCCCGGGCACGGCGACAGCGCGTCGGCCCAGGATCGCGGGAAGCATCGCGATGGTCCGGTCGCTGTGGACGACCAGCGCCGTGAGACCGGGGTTGTCGTCGAGGAACGCCGTGACCATCGGCTCGACGGCGTCGGCGGCGGTGGCGGCCGGGCGCAGCACCAGCTCGATCCCGAGCCGACCGGCGGTCTCGAGAGCCGACTCGCGGAACCGGAGCCCGTAGGTCCCTCCGCGGTCGAAGACGCGCTCAGGAGGGGTGACGAGACCGATGCTCCGATGCCCGAGGGTGCCCAGGTGCTCGATCAGCAGGCGGGCCGCGTCGCCGAAGTCGAGGTCGAAGACGTCCACCCCGGAGGCGTCCGCGGGCACGCCGAGGGCGGCACCGGGCCGCCGCGAGGCGCGCAGGACGGGCAGCCGGTCGTCGTCGTCCGCGACGCTCAGGAGGATCAGTCCGTCGACCTGGCCGGAGCGCGTGAGCCGGCGGACGGCAGCCGCCCCGTCGGCCTCGGTGGCCAGCAGCACGTCGTAGCCGAGCTCGCGGGCGCGGGCCGTGATGGGGAGCACGTACTCGACCATCGCGGGCGCGAACTCGTCCGGGTCGAAGTGGACGAGCAGGCCGAGCGCCATGGTGCGGCGCGTCGCGAGCGCCCGTGCTCCGGCGTTGACCGTGAAGTCGAGCTCGGCGATCGCGTCCTCGATGCGCTTGCGCGTCTCGGGGGAGATGCTGCGCTTGCCGGAGAGGACGTACGACACCGTGCTGCGCGAGACCCCTGCCGCTTTCGCGACGTCTCCGATCGTGGCCATCTCCACCCCCGCTCGAACCGTGTCGAGAGTGGCAGTGCGGCGCGGCGCACGCAACTCGGGCGCCGCGTCCCCGGAGCGAGGACCGGACGCTGCGGCTCCGGCGCTCTGCTCGTCCACGGCGCGCTCGTCCCCGTCGGGGAACGTCCGGTCCCGACGACACGCCGACGCGGCCGGGCGCACGAGGTGCCCGGCCGCGTCAGGGCGTTCTGGACGGATCAGCCGCAGCGCGCCGCACCGTAGGCCGGTGCCGTGGATCCGCTCGCCGCAGCGCCGTCGACCGTCCCCGCGATCCGCACGTCGAGAGCGCCGGCTCCGACGCTCGCAGCGCGGGTGCTGAAGGCGGCTGAGACCGTCTTGCCGGGAGCGACCCCGGTGAAGGTCTTCGTGCCCAAGGCCGAGCCGATCGTGACGTCAGCGGCGACCGCGCTGGTGTTGGTCGCCGTCCCCGTGATCGTGACCTTCCCCGCGGTGCAGCGCGAGGCCGCCGTGCCGCTCACCGTCAGGCCCGTGGTCCGCCCGACGAAGGGCGTGACCGAGATCCTGTCGATGTTGGGCGCGTACTGCGAGGTGAGCAGGACGCCGGGGAAGGTGTCGGAGAGGTAGGTCGTCCCGTCGAAGCCCGGGAGCTCCTTCGAGGTGATCGCGATGGTGTTCGAGCCCTTCCTGAGCGCGACCGGCACGCTCAGGTCCCACAGCTGGTTCTGGTGGAACGTGTGCGGGAAGAGCACGCGCTGCGTCACTCCGTTGACCGTGATGTCCGCGTGGCGGGCGAGCGGGTCGGGGTTGTAGTGCGTCGCGGGGGACTGCTCCTCGTTGGAGTAGCGCAGCGTGAGCGCGTACGTCCCGTCCTGCTCGGCCTTCACGTCGCCGAAGGTCAGGGTCGAGTCGCCGTCGCGTCCGCCCCCGATGTTCCCGACGGCCTTGCCGCCCGACGCGAAGGACAGGTCGCGGACCGCGGCGGGGCCGGTGATCGTGGCCGCCTCCGCCTCATAGCTCGTCGTCGCGGGCGGGTTCGCGCTCGCTCCGATGACGATCCGATCGACGAGGAGCGTGCCGCTCGTGCCGACGACCTCGATCTTGTTCACGCCGCCCGAGAGGAAGACCTGACGGGTCGAGCTCGCGCCCACCGGCCCGACCTTCACATCGTTGACGTAGAGGTCGCCGGTGCCGCCGCCCAGGGTGTCCACCGTCACGGAGGACGGCGCGTCCTTCGCGGAGTAGCCCCAGACGGTGGTGGAGGCGCCGCTGGTGAGCGTCGCCGTGCCCGATCCGGAGACCCCGGCGCGGGAGTAGTTGGCCGTCGCGCCGTTCTCCAGCGTGCCGGTCTCGGCCTCGTGGATCGAGGTCGCGGCGGCCGCGCTGGGGAGGGAGAGCTCGATCTTGTCGACGATCGCGTCGCCCACGGTCGACTTCGTGCCGGCGAGGTTCTTCGCGGCGAGCGAGATCGTGTGGGTGCCGGCGGTCAGCTTCACCTTCGTGTCCGCGTGGTCCCAGACCACGAACTTGTAGGCCAGCGGAAGGAGGATCTCCTGCTCCGCAGCGCCGTCGACGCTCAGGAACGCGTTGATCGGACCCTGCTGGGCGTTGGCGGCGTAGGTGTTGAGGGAGTTGGCGAAGACGCTGAGGTCGTACTCGCCGTCCTTCGGAACGGTGACCGCGAAGTCGAGCTTCAGGTCGCCGCCGGTGCGGATCCCGCCGACGTTGCGTCCGCCCGAGGTGTAGAAGCCGCCGACGTTGGTCGGCGAGCCCTCGGGTCCGTTGAGGTTCCGCGATCCGGTGTAGCGGGCGTCCTCGGCCTCGTACTTCTGGCGGAAGTCGACGGGCGAGGCGGACGGCGACGACGCGTTGGCGCCCGGGGTCAGGACGACCTCGTAGGCGGAGTCGACGTCGAGCGCGGGGAGGGATCCGCCGAAGTCGAGCGAGAGGGCGCCGTCCACGACGGACGCGTCGAACTCCTTCACCGTCTGCGGGGCTCCCGAGTCGCCGACCTGGCCGGTCCAGCGGATCTCGCTGACCTCCACGTGGACCTTCGAGCCGAAGGTGGCGGCAGGGATGCGCTCGAACGCGACCTTCTGCGAGCCGCCGACGCCTCCGAAGAGGGCTCTCGCCTGCTTGGCCGCGGTGTCGAGGGTCGCGACGCCCTGGAGGGTGTAGCTCTGGCCGGGCTTGGGCGGCGTGACCGCGACGGTGTCGCCGGTCATCGAGGCGTAGGCGTTGAGGAGCCACCACTGGCCGTTGGCGCGGTTGGCCTGCACCGCGGAGTCGGAGAGGTTGCCGTCGATGTTCCAGTAGGCGATGTCGCCGTCGACCTTCTTGTCCTCGAGCGCGCTGATCCACTGGACCATCTGGCCGGGCACGGAGGTGTGGTAGTTGAAGGCGTACTCGTTGAGGTTCACCGGCAGGTGCTTCCCGGCGTAGGACGTGCCCGCGTACAGCTCGTCCTCCCAGGCCCGGAAGCGGTCGACGTTGGTGCGGATCTCACCCGGGGCGCTCAGCTCGTGCCAGGTCATCACGTCGGGGACGGTGTCCTGCTCGAGCGTGTGGGTCATGAACCCGCGGACCTGGTCGTAGAGGACGCTGGTGTTCGGTCCGGCGATGCGGGCGTCGGGCATCCTGTCGCGGATCAGCGCGTAGGTGCTGTCCCAGGCCGCGAAGAACGCGGTCGGGTCCTCCAGCCAGCTCTTCCCGTCGTAGCTCCACTTCCCGTTGCCGAACATGTTGCCCTCGGGCTCGTTGAACGGCACGAACACGATGTTGTCCTGGTACTCCTCGGGGAGCGCGAGCACCTGGTCGACCTGCGTGGCGATCTTCGCCTGGTAGTCGGCCAGCTTCTCCTGGGGAGTGCTGCCCGGCCACTCGTAGGGGAAGCCGCGGTAGATGTCCGTCATGTAGATGTAGGTGTCGCCGTCCGAGGTGTCGGCGACGGCCTTAGCGACGCTCAGCGCGTCCGCGCCCGGATGCTGCGGCCCGTCCTGCGCCTTGGTCGAGACCGTGCGCAGGTCGATCCCCTCGAGGAGGTTGTCGGAGGGGAGGCCCTCGCCGTAGACCCCGTAGAGGGTGCCGGACGCGCCGCCCATGAACTCCCCGGTGCTCGCGCCGAGGTCGATGGTCATCTCGTCGAGTGCGCGCACCGTGACGGTCGCCGTGACCGCGGTGCCGAGGCCGGTGACGGTGCCCTTCACGGTGAAGGTGCCGCGCTTCGAGTACGCGGAGGCGGGGACGCTCTCCCAGGTGACCGGGGCGTCGCGGTTCACGCCGTCGGAGTAGGTGGCGGGGACCCCCGGCAGGGCCGGCGCGACGCCGATGCCGGTGGTGACCGCGACGCTCGTCGAGAGAACGCCGGTGACGGCCGGCGCGGCGTCGCCCGCCAGACCCCGGACCTGAGCGGCGGTCAGAGCCCGGTTGTAGACGCGGAAGTCGTCGATCGCTCCGTCGAAGTAGGGGTGCACGTTCCAGAGCGCTCGGCCGATGTTGCCGCTCTTGGAGGCGGAGGCGGAGTAGAGCTGCTTCGCGAGGTCGACGGAGGCGGGAGCCGTCGCGACCTGCAGACCGTTGAGGTACAGGGTCACGGTCGTGCCGTCCATCGTCGCGGTGACGTTGACCCACTGGTCCTTCTGCAGCGGCGAGGAGCTGGAGACTCCGGTCTCGCCGCCGTCCTTCAGCTGCTTGATGATCGCGCGGGCGCTGCCGCCGTCGAACGACGGAGCGAAGGCCGACGCGGCGTCGGGGCTGATGCCCAGGCACCACAGCCACTGGAAGCCTCCGGTGCCGGACCACTTCGTCCAGGCGGAGACGGTGGTCTGCGTCACGCCCTGGAAGAGCCCGTTCGGCACGGTCAGGTACGGCGCGGAGGTCGAGTCCGCCGCGCCCCCGGGAAGGTCGATCGCGGTCGTACCGGCCTTCCGACCCGCGACGTACGTCGCTCTCGCGCTGTTGACGACGGTGCCGTCGAGCTTCTTGGACGAGAGGTCGGCGACCGTGGATCCGGACACCTGCCCCTGCTCGAAGTCGTACTGGAGGATGAGCGCGTCGGCGGGGACGGAGGTGTCGGCCGCGGAGGCGGACTCGGCGCTCGGGAGAGCGACGGCGAGGGCGGCGAGTGTCGCGGCACTCAGCGCGAGGGCGAGGGAGCGGGTGCCGCGCCTCGGGGAGGACATCGTTGTCACGCTGGTCACTTTCTGTGGGGACAGCCGGCCGGACGACGGCGGGCGTCGGTCCGGGGACGGAGCAACAGTGCTTCGAACCGGTTCGACAAAACTAGGTTCCGCGCCTGCGACACGCAAGAGGACCTGAGAAGTTCCTCGTCCGGCTCGCAGGTGCCGGCGGTCGCTCCGGGCTCTCGACGGGACCCGTCCGCCCGCGGGAGCGGCCGTCGCCGCGACGCTCGACGGTGGGCGGACGGGTTCGAGGGGGCGCATCGCCGGGGGAGTGCTGCTGATCGGGATGCTCGCCGGATGCACGGCGGGCCCTTCCGCTCCCGTCGACGACCGGATCATCGTCGCCGCGGAGATCGGCGACCGCACGCAGGAGGACGTCCTGGACGCGGTCGAGGGGAGCCGCCCGGACTGGCTGAGCCCCGACGGCGTCCTCCCGCGGTGACCCGCGGGACCGCGGCGGCCTGTGCCGCGTGCGGGAGGATGAGGGCATGACGCTCCCTCCGCCGACGCTCCTCTCCCCGCCGCTCCAGGACCGGCTGGCCCGGTGGTTCGACGAGGAGGCGCCGCCGGCCCCCTCGGTGAGCTGGGCCCTGTTCGACCGCAGCGGGCTCCTCGTCCAGCACGGCCGCGGCGAGCACCGCCTCGACGGGGCCGCTCCCGGGCCCGGGACCGTGCACCGCATCGCCTCCATGTCGAAGAGCTTCGAGGCGGCGGCGGTGCTGATCCTGCGCGACCGCGGGCTGCTCCGCCTCGACGACCGCGTCGCCGACCACGTGCCGGAGTTCACCGACCCGCTCGACTCCGCGGGCCGGCCGCTGCCCGTGACGGTCAGGATGCTCCTCAGCAACTGCTCGGGTCTCCCGGAGGACAACGGCTGGGCCGACGACGTCATGGCTCTGACGCGGGAGGAGTTCCTCGAGGTCGTCCGCCGCGGGCTGACCTTCACGGAGCGGCCGGGTGAGGTCTACCAGTACTCCAACATCGGCTTCTGGCTGCTCGGCGTGCTCGTCGAGAACGTGACCGGGGAGGACTTCCCGTCCTTCGCGACGCGGACGATCCTCGAGCCGCTCGGCCTCCACGACACCCGCTACGACAGCGGCGACTACCCCGACGGCACCGACCTCGCGGCCGGCTTCAGCACCTTCGACGACGGAGCGACCTGGGTGCCCCGCCCCGTCACCGGCACCGGAGCGGGCGCCTGCGCCGCGAGCATGCTCAGCACGGTCGGCGACATCGCCCGCTGGAGCGGCTGGCTCTCCTCCGCGTTCGAGGGCGAGGACGGCGCGGACGACGACCCGGTGCTGAGCCGTGCCTCCCGCCGCGAGATGCAGCGCGGCTGGACGCCGGTCCCCGCGCTGAGCCCTCGCGCCGTCGAGAGCACGCTCGACGGCTCCGCGTACGGGTTCGGCCTCGTCGTCGAGCACGACGTCCGCTTCGGCGGGATCGCCCACCACTCCGGCGGCCTGCCGGGCTGGTCGTCGAACATGCGGTGGCATCTGGAGTCGGGCCTGGGGGCCGTGGTCTTCGCGACCGCGAACGGGGCGAAGCTCGCCGCCGCCGCGACGGGACTGCTCCGCGCCGCCCTCGAGGACACCGCTCCTCCGGCGCGGATCATCACCCTCCTCCCGTCGACGCTCGCCGCGGCCGCCGCCGTCGAGGCCGCGATCGTCGCGGGAGACCTCACCCGGGCGGGGGAGCCGGGCAGCGGCGCCCTGTTCAGCCCCAACCTGCTGAGCGATGTGCCGGCCGACGTGCGCGCCGGCCGCCTCGCCACTGCGATCGCGGAGATCGGCGGGCTCGCCGAGGACCCGACCGCGAGGCCGCTGGTGGAGCGGCTGCTCTGGAGCGCCTCCGCGGCGCAGGCGGCCTTCCTCCTGCCGGGCCGCGACGGAGAGCTCGAGTGCCGGCTCGAGACCACGCCGACCGTCCCGGCCCTGATCCAGCGCCTCGAGATCGTCGTGCGCGAGGCTCCGACGGGTGCCCTCCCGGTCGTGCGCTTCTACCGCCCTCGGGCCGGCTAGCGGTCGAAGACGAGGCGCGGGCGCGGCGGACCTCGACGCTCCCGCATCGAGAACGGCGGGCGGCCCGCGAGGGACCGCCCGCCGTCACGCTCCCGCGGTCAGCGGATCGTCGTGCTCGCCGTGTCCGCGTTGCTGCGGATGGACGGGTCGGGCGTCTTCGTCGAGAACGCCGCCGCCAGCGCGGTCGCCGTGCCCGAGACGGCCGCCCTCACCGTGATCTTCTCCGACACGGTCCGCCCGTCCGCCAGGCCGGCCCGCTGGAACACCACGACGTTCCCGACCCTGGTGTACGAGCCTGTCGCCGAGACGAACTGCACACCCGCGGGCAGGACGACCTGCGAGACGACCGACGCCGACGCAGCCGGACCGGCGTTCGTCGTGATGAGGGTGTAGGTGAGCGTCCTCCCCTTCACCGCCGAGGCCGGCCCGGAGAGGTCGACCCGCAGATCGGCCTTCGTCGCGACCTGCTTCGGCGAGACCGTCAGCGTGCTCGTCGCCCGAGCCGTGCCCGCCGAGTTCGCGGCCTGGATGCTGAAGGTGGTGGTCCCGGCCGTGGTCGGCGTCCCGGAGAGGCGCCCGGTCGCGTCGAGGGTGAGTCCGGCGGGCAGTGCGCCGGAGACCAGGGAGACCGACGGAGCGGGCGTGCCGCTCACCGCGTAGCGGAAGTCGTAGGCCGAGCCGACGACGCCGGCCGCGACCGTCCCGGAGAGGGTCGGCGCGACCGTCGGCGACGAGACGGTGACGGTGCTGGTGGTCTCCGCGGAGGCGGTGCCGGCGCGGGCCGCCAGCGTGAACGTGAAGGTGCCCGGCGCGGACGGAGTCCCGGTCAGGCGCCCGGCCGGAGTCAGGGTGAGGCCGGACGGGAGCGCACCGGAGGAGACTGCCACCGACGGCGCGGGGAAGCCCGAGACGGTGTAGCCGAAGTCGTAGGGGGTGCCGACGACGCCCGGCCCGGGGGTGCCGGAGATCGCCGGTGCAGCGGCGGCGGGGGAGACGACGACGGTGCTGGTGGTCTCCGCGCTCCCCGCAGCGTTCGAGGCCCGCAGGGTGAAGGTGGAGCGTCCGTCGGCGGTCGGCGTCCCGGTCAGGCCGCCACGATCATCGAGGCTCAGGCCGGCGGGGAGCGTTCCGGAGACGAGCGAGACCGTCGGCGCCGGTGTGCCCGTCACGCTGTAGTCGAAGTCGTACGGGGTGCCCACCGTCGCGGCGGGCGGGTCGCCGGCCAGGGTCGGCGCGACCGTCGTCTCCGTCACGGCGAACGTGTGCGGGGCCCCGACGGTGGCGCCGAAGGGGTTCCGCGCGGAGACGGCGAAGGTGGACGTGCCCGCGGTCGTCGGCGTGCCGGAGAGGAGCCCGGACGCGCTGAGGGTCAGGCCGTCGGGGAGTGAGCCGGAGGCGATCGTGAACGAGGCGGGGCGGTCGGCCGCGAAGGTGTACGAGGCCGCCGCTCCGAGCGACCCGGACGCGGGAGGAGCGTCCGCCGTCAGGACGGGACGCGGGCCCCGGGCGAGCACGTGATCGGGTCCGGCGGCGAGAGTCGTCGTGCCGGCGAGGCCGGCGGGTGACTGCAGCTGCCCGGCCGAGCTCCGGCCCCAGCCGACGATCGTGCCGTCGCCCTTCAGCGCGAGGCTGTAGTCGGACGCGGCGGCGATCGCCACGACCCCGGACAGGCCTTCCGGCACCGTGGTCTGGCCGTAGTCGACGACGACCGAGTCGGAGCTCGCGCCCCAGGCGACGACGGTGCCGTCCTCCTTCAGCGCGAGGCTGTGGGTCTCTCCCGCCGCGACGGCCACCACGCCCTCGAGCCCCGCGGGGACGTCGGTCTGCCCGTAGAGGTCCCAGCCCCAGGCGACCACCCTCCCGCCGGACGCGGCGAGGCTGTGGCGCCGGCCCGCGGCGATGGCCGTGACGCCTCCGAGGCCGGCCGGGACCAGGCCCTCGCCCAGCCCGTTGCTGCCCCACGACGTGACGGTGCCGTCGTTGCCGAGCGCGAGGCTGTTGTCGCGGGAGGACGAGATCGCGACGATCCCGGTCAGCGCGGCACTCCTCGACACCTGCCCGTCGCCGTCGTAGCCCCAGGAGACGACGGTCCCGTCGCTCTTCAGCGCATGGCTGCTGTAGTCGCCGGCGGAGACCGCGACGACCCCCGTGAGACCGTCGGGGACGCTGGTCTGCCCGTACGACCCGCGGCCCCAGGCGACGACCCCGCCGTCGCCTTTCGCGGCGAGGCTGTGGGTCCGGCCCGCGGCGAGGGAGAGGACGCCCTCGACCCCGGCCGGGACCGTGGTCTTCCCGTCGGTGCCGCTTCCCCAGGCCGCCACCCCGAGGACAGGGGCGGACGGAGCGGCGACCGCCGCGAGAGGAACGGCGGTGCCGACGAGGAGCGCGACGGCCGCGGTCAACCCGAGCAGACCCCGCCGGAGCCGCCGCGCCGCTCCTGGATCCCGCGGCTGCGACGTGCCGTCCTGGACGGCGGGCGGACGAGGGACGGTGCTGGAGCGCATGTGCTGCCTTCGATCGGGACGGCCCTCATCGGCCGTCCTCGAACCGTGGCACGGCCGTCCCGCCGCTGGCAATGTCCTCTAGCGGCCCTGTCCGGAAGAGGGCGCCGCGGAGCTCCGGGAGGGGACGTAGGCCCGGTCTCACTGCGGCCGAGCGCTCCCGCCGCGGGCCCGTGACGGTCAGCGCATCCCGAGGGACGCCGTCGCGTCCGGACCGCTCAGCGGGGTCGGAACGGGGACCCCGGCTCTCCCGCGTACGGGGCGTCCGCCTGGTCGAAGTCCCAGCGGCCCGCGGTGGACGGGCGGACGACGGGGGTCTTCGTCGGGGTCGGCGTCGCCGACGGCGCCGGCGCGGCGGCCAGCCCGGCGTGCCAGCGGAAGATCGCGTCGATGCCGTCCTGGTTCACCCACGACGGTGCGTTGTGGCCGAGCGCGTGCGTCCGGACGGTCGCCTCCCTGGCCGTGGCCGTCGCCTTCTTCACGAGGGCGAGCCCGTGCAGTGCCGGCGGCACGCTCGGGTCCGGGTGGGCCGTGTCGGACACCACCGCGCGGATGTTCGCGCCGGCAAGGCGGAGGCGGGCAGCCGCTTCGGGTTGTGGGAGTCGATCTGAGCGGTGCTGCCGCCGAAGGCACCGCCGATCGAGAAGCGGCCCCGCGTCGTGCGGTCGTGGGTGTCGCGGAGGTCGTAGACGCCGTTGACCAGGTAGACGCCGTTGATGCCGGGGAAGACCCGTGCGCCGTAGTTTTCGCAGGCGAGCGCGCCGCCGGCCGACATCGCCCAGAGGTAGCTGGCGGCGATCGGGAACTGGCCGGAGAGGTAGGCGTAGCCGTTCCGCTGGTGCTTCTGCGCAGTGTCGTTGGTCCAGATCGTGCCGCCGAGCGTCTGGCAGATCGCGATGGCGCCCCGCTCGACGGCGAGCTCGGCCGGGTACGCGAAGACGCTGGACAGCGAGGTGTGGTCGGCCTGCGCGGAGTGGATGAACCAGATCACCGGTACCGCCGCGGCCTGCCGCGGCTTCACCGTCTGCGGCACGAAGATCCGCGCGAGGTCGCCCGCGATCGAGACCGTGAGGACGTCGTAGAGCACGCCGCGGTTCTTCGTCCGGACGTTGATCGTGCGGGTCCTCTCCCCGGGCAGGCCCGGCACGGGGGAGGCGGCGGCGGAGGCGGCCGGGAGCGTCGCCGCGCCCAGAGCGAGAGCACCCGTGAGGGCGCCGCCGACGACGGTGCGCCGCCGGAGGCCGGGAGCTCGAGAGGGGGGTCCTGCGGAATCGTCGGGGGACACGGGGGCTCCTCGTGCAGGGACCGCGAACCGACGAGGTCGGCGGAGCGGTCCGGGTCGGCGGGGGGTGTGCCTGCAACGCTAGCCGGAGGACCGGCCGGACGACCCGTCGATGCGCGCCAGTCGCGGGACGGCGGAGGGACGACGCCGCACGGACGGAACGGTCGGCGGCTCATCGACCGCATCGGCGGCGGATCGAGGCGCTCAGGAGGCGAAGGAGAGGCCCGTTCCTGATCGTCCGCCCCGCCGGTTCCGACCCTTTCGCCCCGTTCGGGAGCACTTCCCCGCACCGGTCTGGCCCCCCGGTGTGAAGGCTCCCAGGTTCCTCGCGCTCGTCGGCGGACCGGTGCCAGCGTGAAGGGACCGAGAAGCAGAAGGAGAAACGACCATGACTCTTCGACGAACTCTTGCCACCCTCGCCCTCACGGGCGCCATCGCCTCCGTCGGCGTCGTCGCTGTCGCGACGCCCGCCTCCGCGGCCGAGGTCGCGAACGGACAGTACGTGAACGCCGGGAACTACGCGTGCGGAGCCCAGGAGGTGGCCACCGGCGCCACCCTCGGACCCGAGGGCGTCCTGCGCCAGCGCGCTCTCGTCTTCCGCAACTGCGGGTCGAGCACGGTCGAGCGCAAGGCCGACATCATCGCCGACTTCGACGGCAGCTGCTACTCCGTGGCGCCGGGCAAGGCCCGAGTCCTCGACGCGCTGTTCGTGGCGGCGGGACGCAACACCTACCGCGCGTCCAAGGCCTGCTGAGGTCGCGTGCTCCGCCGGAGGGGCGGGTCGGGGACATCCCCGGCCCGCCCCTCCGGCTGTCCGGAACGACCACGCCGTCCGAGCCGTCCTCCCGCCGACCCGCCCGCGGATCACTCCAGCACAGGCCCCAGCTCCGCCAGGACCTCCGCGACCCGGGCCCGCGCCCGTGCATCCAGCCCGCGGACCGGACGCGGGAGGCAGCGCGCCTCGGCGAGACCGAGCTGCTCCGCCATCGCCGCGACCACGCGGTAGCTGCCGCCGTGCTCCGCGAAGAGGTCCCAGACGGGCTGCAGGCGCGCCGATCCCGCGATCGCCGCCGCCTCGTCGCCCGACTGCGCCGCCCGGGCGATCGACAGCGCCGTCCGCGGGAAGAGGCCGCCGATCACCGAGTACCAGGCGTCGCAGCCGCCGAGCAGCCCGCGCGCACCCGCGGCGTCCCCCGAGACCCCGACAGTGACCCCCTCCGGCACCCGCGCCCGGATCTCGCGGACGCGCGCAGCCGCGGCGCCCGGTCCCTCCGGCACGCCGGGGATCTTGAGGGAGGCGACCTGCGGCAGCCGGGCGACGGCCCCGTAGAGGTCGTCGGAGAAGGAGAAGCGCGTCGTCCCGGGGTTGTCGTACACGACGAGCGGCACCGAGAGCTGAGCCGTCACGTCCTCGTAGAGCCCGAGCACGTCCTCGTCCGTCAGCGGCTGGTAGCCGAGCGGCGCCAGGAGCACCGCGCTCGCCCCGGCGCTCTGCGCGTCCTCGGCGAGCGCCAGCACCTGCGAGGTGCGCAGCGCCCCGATCCCGACCACGACCGGCACCGGGCCGGCGCTGCGGACGGCGATCTCGGCGGCGCGCCGGCGCTCGCCGCGGTCCAGGTACGGAGCCGAGCCGGTCGAGCCCAGTGCGCCGATCGAGTCGACTCCCGCCCGCGCGAGCCGCTCGACGAGAGCGGCGAACGACCGCTCGTCGATGCTGTCGTCGCGGAGCGGTGTGAGGGGGAAGGCGCTGAGTCCGGTGAGCACGTCGGTCCGTTCGCTGAGGGCGGGAGGGGCCCGGACAGTCTCCCCGGCGGCAGGGGCCCGGTCGAGGCCAGAACCGCCGGGGGCCGGGGGACCAGCCGTCACTCCGCGTCGAGCACCACTCGGGAGTGGAGTCCGAGCCGGTCGAGGAACGCCTCGTCGTGGCTGACGACGACCAGGCCGCCCCGCCAGGCGGCGAGAACGTCGACGAGGTGGTCGGTCGTGGCGAGATCGAGGTCGTTCGTCGGCTCGTCGAGCACGAGCAGCTGCGGAGCCGGCTGCGCCAGCACGAGCCCGGCGAGCGCGACGCGGAACCGCTCGCCGCCCGAGAGCGACGCGATCCTCCGATCGACCACGTCGCCGCGCACCAGGAGCCGCGCGAGGGCGTTCCGCAGCTCGACCGCAGGACGATCCGGCGCGGCCCGGGAGACGTGCTCCCGCACGGTGGCCTCCTCGTCGAGGAGTCCCTCGCGGCGCTGGGGGAGCCAGCCGACCCGCTCCGTCAGCGCTCGGGCCGTGGTGCCGGCGAGCGGATGCTCCCGCGCACCCGGCGCCCCGACGAGGTGCTCGAGCAGGGTCGTCTTCCCCGTCCCGTTCGCGCCGACCACGGCGATCCGCTCCGGCCCCTGGAGCACCGTCGTCCGGCCGCGCACCGTCACCTCTGCCAGCCGGCGCCCGGCCGCGACCCCGGGGTCCGGCAGGTCGAGGCGGACCCGGTCGTCGTCCCGGACTGCTCGCGACGCTGCGTCGACCTGCTCGCGCGCCCGCGCCTCCGCGGCCCCGTGCCCGGAGCGCAGCCGTCCCGCGGTCGCCTCGGCTCGTCCTCTCCGCGCGTTCGCGAGGATCGCGGGCATCGACTCCGCCGATCGCGCCCCCGCCCGCGCGCGGCGGGCGATGGTCGTGTCGGCCTCGATGCGCTGCCGCCGCTCGGCGCGGAGAAGCCGGTCGGCATCGCGCAGATCGCGCTCCGCGGCCGCCTGCTCGAGGGCGAGCCGCTCCTCGAACGCCGAGAACGTCCCGCCGGAGGTGCGGACCGCCCCGTCGCGCAGCTCCGCGATCTCGTCGACGTGCTCGAGCAGCTCCCGGTCGTGGCTGACGAGCACGAGCGTCCCGCGCCACCGGTCGACCAGGTCGAGCAGAAGCCCTCGGGAGCGCCGGTCGAGGTCGTTCGTCGGCTCGTCGAGCACGGCGATCGGCCGACCGCGCAGCCGGACGCCGGTCACGGCCGTGAGGACGGCCTGCCCTCCGGAGAGGGTCGCGACCGGCCGCAGCAGGTCCGCCTCCTCCAGGTCGAGACCGGCGTCGCCGAGTGCGGCGAGCGCTCGGGCCTCGAGGTCCCAGTCGTCCGCGAGCACCTCGAAGTGCCGCGGATCCGCGTCGCCGCGGAGGATCGCGTGCAGAGCGTCCAGGCGATGCCGGATCCCGAGGAGATCGGCGACGGTGTCGTCGGGCCCTCGCCGGAGGCGCTGGGGCAGCAGGTCGACGGGTCCCGTCGTCGAGACGCTCCCGGCGGTGGGGGAGAGGCCGCCGGTGACGAGGCGGACGAGGGTCGACTTGCCGGCGCCGTTCGCGCCGACGAGACCGGTGCGCCCGCGTCCGAACGCAGCGGTGACGCGGTCGAGGACGACGGAGCCGTCGGGCCAGGCGAACGTGCAGTCGTGGAGGACGACGGCGGGCGGGGTGGTGCGGGAAGTGGAGGGCACGGTGCTCCAGTGGTCGGTGTCGGCGCACGACGACCACCGGGCTCCGAGGGAGCAGCGGCTCGCCCCTGAGGGGCGGGCACGGGGGACGTCAGTGCGAGAGCAGCTGCTGCGTCGTGGACGCAGTACCGGTGCTGGGGCGCAAGAGTCCGTCTTCCGTGCGGTGGGCCCCCGTGACCGCGAGCCGCTGGATCGGCCGGTGTGGCGGCCGCACCGACGTCGCGGCTCGCGACGAGGTACCCGACGACCGTACGTGCCCGTCGATACACGCGCAACCGTGACCGACTGCTCGTCCGCGGCCTGCGTCCGTCGGCGCCGTCGCGCGGCTCGCGGCGGACGGCTCTCCACCCACGGCGGGACGGCCGGACCGCCCGGGTATGCACGCTGCTGCCCACCGGTCGAGGGGGTCGCCGGCGGGCCCTCCCGTCGCCGGGCCCTCACTACGCTGAGCCCATGGTGACCATTCGCGACGTCGCGGCCGATGCGGGGGTGGCCCGCAGCACGGTGTCCTACGTGCTCTCCGGCAACAAGAAGCTCCCGGAGGCGACCCGCCTGCGCGTGCTCGCGAGCGTGGAGCGGCTCGGCTACCGGCCCGACCCGATGGCGCGGGCCCTGGCGCTGCGGCGCACGAACATCCTCGGCTTCTTCGCCTCCGTCGATCCGGAGTCGCGGCAGACCGATGTCGACGTCTTCATGCGCTTCGTGCGGGCGGCGATGTACGCGGCCCGCGCCCGCGGCTTCGACCTGCTGATGATGGGCACGGGCGAGGGGGAGCTCGCGCGCGACGTCCTCGCCGATGCGCTCGTCGTGATGGACATCCGCCGGGACGACCCCCGGCTGCCGGTCCTCGCGAGCATCGGCCTGCCGACCGCGCTGGTCGGCTACCCGGGCGAGGGCAGCCCGTTCAGCGCGATCGACCTCGACTTCGACGGCGCGGCGCGGGTCGCCGTCGACCACCTCGCCGACCTCGGGCACGTCGAGATCGCGGTCCTCGGGATGGGCCCCGACGCCTACGAGAGCGGCTACGCCTTCGCCCTGCGGTTCCGCGAGGGCTTCCTCGACCAGTGCCGCCTGCGCGGCGTGCGGGGCGCCGTCATCCCCAGCACCGACGACGTCGACGACTGGTTCGAGCAGGCGCAGGAGCAGCTCCCCGGCCTGAGCGCCGTGGTCACGCACGGGCCGGGCGTGCTCGAGCCGTTCCTGCAGCGCCTCAGCGGCCTGGGCCTGCGCGTCCCGGAGGACTGCTCGATCATGACCATCGCCCCGGAGGCGGTGATGCGGCACGCCGACCAGCCGGTCACCGTGGTGGACCTGCCCGGCGACGAGATGGTCTCGCGGGCGGTCGACCTGGTGCTCGACGAGCTCGCCGGCACCGCGACTCCGGGAGTGACGGAGCTGCTGCCCGCGGTGGTCGTGGACCTCGGCACCACCGCGCCCTTCTCGCCTGGCACCAGCCGGGGCGTCGTCCCCTCGTGGCGGCGGGCGCGCGGCTGACGTCGCCGGGTCGTCCGGAGCGTTCCCCGGGCGATCGGTGAACCGGTTCTCCGAAATCTATTGAACCGGTTCTCCGACTCGGTTAGGCTCGCCACGACTTCCGGACGGACCGCCCCAGCGGGCGCCCCCGGAGGGTCTTCCCGGCGCGAGCGCTCCGCTCGTTCCGACCGTATTCAGAGAGGAATACCGTGAAGAACAGCATCCGACGAGCCGCAGGCGCCGCCTCCCTCGTCCTCATCGCCGGAGTCGCCCTCAGCGCGTGCAGCGCACAGGGAGCGGGCGACGACTCGTCGAAGTCGCTCACCCTCTGGGACAGCTTCACCCAGTACGACGCGTCCTCCCCCTACGGCCAGCTCCTGGCCGGCTGCGAGGCCTCGACCGGGATCACCCTCGAGCGCACCTCCGACCCCGACCTCACCACCAAGCTCCTGCAGTCGGCCGCGTCGAAGACCACGCCGAACCTGGTCGTCCTCGACAACCCCAACGTCGCGAAGTTCGCCGACACCGGCCTGCTCGTCGACAACGCCGCCTCCGGGCTCGACACCAGCGACGTCCTCCCGAACGTGCTCGCCGCCGGCCAGCTGGACGGGAAGACCTACGGCTCGTCGATCGGCTCGAACACCCTCGCGCTCTTCTACAACAAGGCGCTCTTCGAGGCCGCCGGCGTCACTCCGCCGACGACCTGGGACGAGCTGACCACCGCCGCGAAGGCCCTCACCGCGGGCGACGTCACCGGGCTCGGCTTCTCCGCGGTCGGCACCGAGGAGGGCACCTTCCAGTTCCTGCCCTTCTTCTGGGGCTCCGGTGCGACCCTCGAGGACATCTCCTCCGACGACGCCGTCTCGGCGCTCGCACTCTGGACCGACCTGGTGAAGAGCGGCTCGGCCTCGCAGGCGAACGTCAACGCCAACCAGCAGGACGTCCGCGACCAGTTCCTCGCGGGCAAGCTCGGGATGATGGTCAACGGCACCTGGCAGCTCTCCGCCCTCGACGAGGCGGGCATCGACTACGGCGTCGTGCCGATCCCGGCGAAGGACGGGGGAGCGGCACCGAGCCCGCTCGGCGGCGAGTTCGTCGAGGTGGTCGCCTCCGACGCCGCGAAGCAGACGCTCGCCACGGAGTTCGCGCAGTGCGTCATCCAGCCCGACAGCCTGAAGGCCTGGGCGGCCGGCCAGTCGTACATCATGCCGTACGCCGACGCGGCCGCCGAGCAGGCGACCGAGGACCCCGCGCTCCAGCCGTGGGTGGAGGCCATCTCGGTCGCGCAGGGACGCACCAGCGACCTCGGCGTCGCCTACCCCGACACCTCGAAGGCGCTCTGGACCGCGATCCAGGAGTCGCTGACCGGCTCGAAGACGCCGCAGGCGGCCCTCGACGACGCCGCGGCGAGCCTGAAGTAGCGGCCGCATGACCGACCCCGCCGTGCTCACGGCGCCGGTCGCGGGCGGGGCGGCCACCAGGCCGCCCGCCCGCCGCCGACCCCGCTCCCACCTCCGCCTCGCCGCCGCCGCCTTCATGGCGCCCGTGGTGATCTTCCTCGCCGTCTTCTTCGTTTACCCGATCATCCGCGGCGTCGTCCTCAGCCTCCAGGACTTCGGACCGTCGTCCTTCGTGACCGGGATCGCCCCCTTCGTCGGCTTCGACAACTACGTCACGGTCGTCACCGATCCGATCTTCGCGAGCATCGCCTGGCACACCGTGGTCTTCACCGTGGTCTCGCTGGTGGGCCAGTTCACGATCGGCATGGCCCTGGCGCTGTTCTTCAGCCGCCGGTTCCCGCTCTCGGCGACGTTCCGCTCCCTCATCCTGCTGCCGTGGCTCCTGCCGCTGATCGTCTCGGCGACGGCCTGGCGCTGGATCTTCGACCAGCAGTTCGGCATCCTGAACGCCGCGATCGGCACGCCGGTCGGCTGGCTGACCGATCCGTCCGTCTCGCTGTGGGCGGTCATCATCGCCAACATCTGGCTGGGCATCCCGTTCAACATGGTGCTGCTGCACGGAGGCCTGCAGGGCATCCCCGAGAGCCTCTACGAGGCCGCGGCACTGGACGGCGCCTCGCGCTGGCGGTCCTTCTGGAGCATCACCTGGCCGCTGCTGCGACCGGTGACCTCCGTCACGCTCCTCCTCGGCCTCGTCTACACGATCAAGGTGTTCGACGTCATCTGGATCCTCACCAAGGGGGGCCCGGCCAACAGCTCGCACACCCTCGCGACGTGGGCCTACGAGCAGTCCTTCACCGACCTGCAGTTCGGAGTCGGTGCGGCGGCCGGCCAGATCCTCGTGATCGTCGCCCTCGTCTTCGGCGTGATCTACATCCGCGCCCAGCGCAAGGAGGACCTCGGATGAACCGGCACACCACAGGGCTGCGCCGCGGGATCGACGTGGTCATCGCGATCGTGCTCTGCGGCTTCCTCCTCTTCCCGCTCTACTGGATGGTCAACGTCTCGCTGACCAAGCCGCAGAACCTGATCCAGACCCCGCCGAGCCTGTTCCCCGGCGACCCGACCCTCGACGGGTACGTGCAGGCGTTCTCGACGCAGCTGCCGAACCTCATCACGAGTCTCGTGATCTCGATCGGCTGCGTGATCCTGACCCTGGCGATCGCTCTGCCCGCCGCTTTCGCGATGGCGAAGTTCCGGGTGCGGGGGACCGGCGTCGTGATGTTCGTGTTCCTCCTCGCCCAGATGATCCCCGGAATCGTCCTGGTCACCGCGCTGTTCGCGATCTACAACGCGCTGGGGCTGCTCAACACCTATCCGGGCCTGATCCTCGCCGACGCGACCGCCTCCGTGCCGTTCGCGGTGATCATCCTCCGGGCCTTCATGCTCGGCATCCCCGACGAGCTGATCGAGGCCGCGCGGATCGACGGTGCGAGCAACTGGCGCTCCTTCGTCTCGATCGTCATCCCGCTGAGCCGGAACTCGATCGTGACCGCGGGCCTGTTCTCGTTCCTGTTCGCCTGGGCCGACTTCCTCAACGCGAACTCGCTCACCTCGGGCAACAGCATCGTGCCGTTCACCCTCGGCCTCTACCGCTACATCGGATCGACCACCACCAACTGGAACGGGATCATGGCGACCGCCGTGATCGCCTCCATCCCGGCCGCCGTGCTGCTGATCGTGGCCCAGCGCTACGTCGCCGCCGGGGTCACCGCCGGCGCGGTCAAGGACTGAGCGCCGTGCCCGACTCGAGGAAGCAGTTGCACATGGACACCGACGCGTTCGCGCTCGAGGGGGACCGCCTCGTCTGGCGCGGCGACGGCGAGACCGTCGTCGTCGAGCCGTGGGGGAGGGACAGCGTCCGGGTCCGCGCCCGCCGGTCCGGGGAGGTCCTCGACACCGACTGGGCGCTGATCGCCGCCGAGCGCCACGCGCCGGAGGTCTCGATCGAGGGACCGCGGGCGACGCTGCGCGCCGGCGGCATCACCGTCGTCCTCGAGCAGCAGGAGGGCTACGGGTACCAGACCGGCTACCACGAGCTCTCCTGCTCCCTCTCCTTCTACGACCGTCGAGGGGAGCTGCTCTTCCGGGAGCTCGGGAGCGGGGGAGCGCTCAAGCTGCGCGCCCGCGAGCAGCGTCCGCACCTGGGCGGCGACTTCCGGCTGACCGCGCTGTTCGAGACGTCCCCCGACGAGAAGCTGTACGGGATGGGGCAGTATCAGCAGGACATCCTCGACCTGAAGGGCTGCACGCTCGAGCTCGCGCACCGCAACTCTCAGTCGAGCGTCCCGTTCGTGCTGTCGAGCCGCGGCTACGGGTTCCTCTGGCACAACCCCGCGATCGGCCGCGCGACTTTCGCGGCCAACCGCACGGAGTGGTCCGCCGAGTCCTCCCAGCAGCTCGACTACTGGGTGACCGCGGGGGAGACCCCGGCCGACATCACCCGGGCCTACGCCGACGCGACCGGGCACGTCCCGATGATGCCCGAGCACGGCCTCGGCTTCTGGCAGTGCAAGCTGCGCTACTGGAACCAGGAGCAGCTGCTCGAGGTCGCCCGCGAGCACCGGCGCCGCGGCCTGCCGATGGACGTGATCGTGGCCGACTTCTTCCACTGGCCGCACATGGGCGACTTCCGCTTCGAGGAGGAGTTCTGGCCGGATCCGTCCGCCATGGTCGCCGAGCTGCGCGAGCTCGGGATCGAGCTGATGGTCTCGGTCTGGCCGCAGGTGTCGGTCGAGTCCGAGAACTACATCGCGATGAAGAAGGGGAACCTCCTCGTCAAGGCCGAGCGGGGCCTGGACCTGCACATGCAGTTCGAGGGTCCGAGCGCGTTCTACGACGCGACGAGCCCCGCCGCCCGGAGGTTCGTCTGGGAGGCGTGCCGGCGCAACTACGGCGAGCACGGGATCCGGCTCTTCTGGCTCGACGAGGCCGAGCCCGAGTACGGCGTCTACGACTTCGACAACTACCGCTACGCCGCCGGCCCCGCCGTCCAGGTCGGCAACCTCTACCCGCAGGCGTTCTCCCGCGGATTCTTCGAGGGGCAGAGCGAGGGCGGGGAGACCGCGATCGTCAACCTCGTCCGCACCGCGTGGGCGGGCAGCCAGCGCTACGGCGCGCTCGTGTGGTCGGGCGACATCCACTCGACCTTCGCGGACCTGCGCCACCAGATCACGGCCGGCATCCACATGGGCGTCGCGGGGATCCCGTGGTTCACGACCGACATCGGAGGATTCGCCGGGGGAGACCCGTCGGATCCGGAGTTCCGTGAGCTCCTCGTGCGCTGGTTCCAGTTCGGCGCGTTCAGCCCCGTGATGCGCTTGCACGGCGACCGCGCGCCGTCGGCCCCGGTCACGGCCGCCGACGGGAGCCGCCGCGCCGAGACCGGAGCCGCGAACGAGGTGTGGAGCTTCGGCGAGGATGCCACGCCGATCCTCACCCGCCTGCTGCATCTGCGCGAGACCCTGCGCCCGTACACGCGCGAGGCGATGCGGGAGGCGCACGAGCTGGGCCAGCCGGTGCTGCGCGCGGTGTTCCACGAGTTCCCGGGGGACCCGGAGGCCTGGGATCTGGCCGACCAGTACCTCTTCGGCTCGGACCTGCTGGTGGCTCCGGTCACGCACGCCGGAGCCGTCTCCCGAAGGGTCTACCTGCCCGCCGGGGCGCGCTGGACGGAGCTCTCGACGGGCGCCGAGCACGAGGGCGGGCAGTGGATCGTCGCCGACGCGCCGCTGGCCGTCATCCCGGTCTTCGCGCGCGACGGCCGGCAGGCGCACCTCGTCGGGCAGCTCTGAGCGGAGGCTCCCCGCTGACCGGAGGGTTCCGCCGCGAGGAGCGCCCCCGCGTCAGCCCGTCCCCGTGAGCCAGAAGTCGACCGCGTCGGGGGACGGGCGCCCGGCGACCCGGACGACGTCGCCGAACTCGAGCACGCTGTCCGGATCCTCCTGGACGGCCGGCCACCGCTCGCGGCCGGCGGCGTCCGGATCGCCGTGGGAGACGAACGCGAGCCAGCGCGCGGTCATCTCCTGCTCGAGCCGGCGGTCGACGTCCGTGTAGTCGGCGTCGCCGTCCGCCCCGAGGTTCCCGTACGCGTACATCACCTCGGCGCCGTGGTACGCGCCGAACCGCTCGAGTCCGCTCTCCGGGGGAGTGCGCGTGAAGATGTAGGCGTGGACGCCCGCCCGCCCGGTCCGGGCGGCCGTCAGCGCCCAGAGCCGCATCGGGGCGGTCATCGTCCGGTCGCTGCCGGCGCGCAGCCGGGAGTCGACGACCTGGTCCTCGACGGCACCCGGGTACAGCGCGAGGAATCGGTCCGCGTCGTCTCCGTGCTCCCGGCGCACCTCCTGCTCGTAGGCGTCCGGATCCGGGTCGGCGCCTCCCAGCAGATCGAGCGAGGTCTCGTCGGAGTTGCTGCCGAGCAGGAGGGGGACGTCGTTCTGCCGACCGGCCTCGTAGACGGCGAGCGGCGTGTCGGGGAGGACGACGCCGTCGATCGAGGGCCACCAGTGCTGCGAGAGGCCCGCGGCGGCCGCGACGATGCGCTCGGCCGGCAGGGATCTCATCTCGGCGAGGCTCGCCCCGCCGAGGGCCTCGCTCAGGCGCGCAGCCACCTCCCGAGCGGTGGCGGCGTCGTCGTAGAGGTCGCCGTCCTCGCGGTCTCCCGCCGACCCCAGGCATCCTCCGCTCTCCCCGATGATCCCGTGGAGGAGGCCGGCGGCGAGCGGCGAGGCCCCGAGGATGCAGGCGCTGCCGGAGCCGGCGGACTGGCCGGCGACCGTCACCCGCCCTGGGTCCCCGCCGAAAGCGGCGATGTTGTCCTGCACCCACTGCAGAGCGGCGACCTGGTCGAGCAGTCCCTGATTCCCCGGGGTGCCGCCGCCGAGCACATCACCGGCGAGGAAACCGAGGACGCCCAGACGGTAGGCGACGGTGACGACCACCGCGCCCCGGGAGGCGAGCGCCGCGCCGTCGTAGGCGGGGAGGGCGCCGGACCCCGAGACGAACGCGCCGCCGTGGAGGTAGACGAGGACCGGGCTGGAGTCGCCCGCCCCGCCGGCCGGCGTCCAGATGTTCAGGCGGAGGCTGTCCTCGTCCGTCGCGTACCCGCCGAGGAGCGTCTCCTCCAGCGGCAGGTCGAGCACGCGGGTCGCCGCTCGGGAGAGGAACGTCGGCTCCGGCTGAACGGCGGAGGGGCCGAAGTCGTCGGCCACGAGGGTCGCCGACCGCTGCGGGGCCGGGCGGGGCGCCTCCCAGCGCAGCGGGCCGACCGGGGGAGCGGCGTAAGGGATCCCCGCGAAGGCGTCGACCCCGGCCGCGGCGTCGTGCACACCGACGACGTCGCCCTGCCGGGTCGTGACCGGGGCGGTGTGTGGACCGGCGAGCGTCCGCGTCGCCGGGAGAGGACCCGCGGCGAGGGCGACGGCTCCGACGAGCCCTGCGGACGCGATCCAGGCCGCCGTGCGCAGCATCCAGTGCCGGTGCCGCCATCTCCTCGAGACGGCCACGATCAGGACCGCGGCCGCCGCGACGACGAGCCATCCCCACCACTCCACCCGGTTCAGCCAGGCGAGGACCGCCCCGATGAGCACGACGGTCGCGGTCGGCAGCCACCGGGACCGTCGCCGTCGAGGTTCGGGCGTTCCAGTTCTCGATACGGTATGCATTGGGAACGAAACGTACTGAAAAGGCCCATTCAGCGCAAGGGTCCGAATAGGCTGGGGGCGTGGTCACAGGCGAGCAGGCTCCGGTCCGGCGGAGGAGCGAGACGCGACGACGTCTCCTCGCCGCGGCCGCCGAGCTCTTCGAGAGCACGGGCACCATCGGCCAGCGCGTCGAGGACATCTGCGCGCAGGCGGGCTTCACCCGCGGCGCGTTCTACTCGAACTTCGCCGGCGTCGACCAGCTCTTCCTCGCACTCCACGAGGAGCAGGCCGCGAGAGTGTGGGGGAGCCTGCAGGAGGCCCTCGACGTCCAGCTGCAGGAGGAGCACCGCGAGGCGACCCTCGACGGCGCCGTCCGCTCCCTCCTCGACGCGCTCCCGTCCAGCCGCGAGTGGTTCTCCCTGCGGTCGGTGCTCCTGGCACGCGCTGCCGCGGACCCGGAGTTCGCCGAGCGGATGATGATCGACGACGACCGCGTCTCGCGCGAGCTGGGCGAGCGCTTCGCCGCCCTCGCCGCCGTGCACGGCCGCGTCCCCGCCGTCGAGTCCGCCGTCCTGGCGAAGGCGGTCGTCGCGGCGCACGTCGGGTCGGTGAGCCAGTGGCCCGTGGACACCAGCGCCGAACTCACGCAGCGCATGGTCGTCGCCGCGGTGATCCGAGGCCTCACCGTCGAAGCGCCCGGTCTGCCATCGGAGCGCGGCGGCGATCGATGACGTCCTGTCGCAGGAGCGTTGAGGGGAGCCGATCGCCATCCCTGCAGAACGGGACTTCGGTCGAACTGACATAATGTGCATTATCGGATAACGGCGGAAGGGCTGGATGGACCGGGACCGAGGCCGCCCGACGGTCCGGCACGTCATCAGCGGATAGGCGAATGCTCCACCCACGGCTCGACGTCCTCGTACCCGCACGTCTCGGTCGGAGTGTCGAAGTGCGTGACCAGCCGTAGCCGCGGATCGACGGTCATCGTGCCGCGGACGCGGCCGTCGCCTCGATCCTCCCGGGCGCCCGCCGCAACGCGCGTCGGTGTTCCTGCGAGCGCTCCCGCCGGTTCACCATCACCGCGACGGCATCGAGAAGGATGCTCACGCCGCCCGGCGTCCGCCTGCGGACGGACTGCGCCCACGACGGCGCCGGACTCCCCCGATGCCGGTCCGCTGCCGTCCATGGGAGTCATCCGTCGAGGCTCGCAGAACCGTGCGCCGGCGTCAGCCCCTGGTGAGGATCAGGCGAAGTCGGAGATGTCGCCGACGAGGCGGGTGTTGTCCGCGGGGATCGGCTCGACGGCCGCCAGAGCGACCTCGGCCGCGAACTCCTGCACGTTGTAGAGCTTGCCGGCCGACTCGCGACGCGAGCTGATCGCGCCCGGGTTCGCGCGCTCCAGCAGGGTCGCGGTGATGGTGCCCTCGATCATGTCGCCCGAGATGACGACGAACTCGATCCCGCGCTCGGCGAGCTCACCGATCCGCTCGCGCAGGGCGTCCTCGCCGGCGCGCTTGGAGAGCGCGACGGGCTCGTACTCGGGCATCGTGGTCGTGGTCCGGATGAAGTGCGCCTGGTGGCTCGTGACGAACACGACACGGGAGCCCTCGGAGAGCAGCGGCAGCGCCGCGTCGAGCACGGCGACCTGCGAGTCGCGGTTGAGGACCATCGCGTAGTCCTCCCCCATGTTGCTCTCCATGCCGCCGGAGGCGTTCAGGACGAGCACGTCCAGTCCTCCGTACTCCTTCTCGATGCGGGAGAAGAGCTCGGCGCGCGAGTCGGCGTCGGTGAGATCGGCGCCGACGGCGATGGCGGTGCCGCCGGCCTCGACGATCTGCGCGACGAGCTTGTCGGCGCGCGGCGCCTTCGAGCGGTAGTTGACGACGACGCGGGCTCCGGCCTCGGCCAGGTAGCGGACCGTGTCGGCGCCGATGCCGCGGGACGACCCGGTGACGAGAGCGCGCTTGCCGTCGAAGGAGCCGGGGGCGAGGGGATTGGACACGGGTATTCCTCCAGAACGCCGGCTCGGAGACCGGATCGGGCACGATGACGGGCCACGGCCCGACGGAGGAGTCTACCAAGGGCCTCGAGACCGTCGGCGCACCCCCTCTCCCAGCCCTCGTCCGGGGGGCGTTGATAGCCTGGGAATGCTCGTCGAGGGGAAGGAGCACACAGCATGGACGCTGTCACCCAGTACGCGTGGATGTTGTGGCTCGGGCTGATCCTCATCTTCGTGATCGTCGAGATGATCACTCTCGAGTTCACGTTCCTGATGCTCGCCGTCGGCAGCATCGGCGGACTGCTGACCGGGCTGGTCGGGGCTCCCTTCTGGGTCCAGGTCCCCGTCGCGGCCGTCCTCGCCGCCCTCCTGCTGTTCACCGTCCGTCCGCCGCTGCTGCGGCTGCTGAAGCGGGGCGGCGATCCCACCCCCAGCGGAGCGGACGCTCTCCTCGGGCTCTCCGGCAGCGTCGTCCTCGCCGGCCCCGGAGCCGGCCAGGTCAAGCTCGCCAACGGCGAGACCTGGACCGTCCGCCTGTCCCCGCTCGTCGAGGACCGCACACTCGGAGTCGGCGAGAGAGTCGTCGTCACCGCCATCGAGGGCGCGACCGCGGTCGTCGTCCCCGCCGAAAGGAGCACACCGTGACACCGTCCTCCGTCGTGACGATCGTCGTCGTCGCCGCCGTCGTCCTCTTCGCCCTGGTCGTCCTCTTCCGAGCGGTCCGCATCATCCCCCAGGCCACCGCCGGGGTCGTGGAGCGCCTCGGCAAGTACCACAAGACCCTGCTGCCGGGCCTCAATCTCGTCGTGCCGTTCATCGACCGGGTCCGCCCGCTGATCGACCTGCGCGAGCAGGTCGTCTCGTTCCCGCCCCAGCCCGTGATCACGGAGGACAACCTCGTCGTCTCCATCGACACGGTCGTCTACTTCCAGGTGACGGACGCCCGCGCGGCGACCTACGAGATCGCCAACTACCTCGGCGCGGTCGAGCAGCTGACCACCACCACGCTCCGCAACGTCGTCGGCGGCCTGAACCTCGAGGAGGCGCTGACCTCCCGCGACAACATCAACGGGCAGCTGCGCATCGTCCTCGACGAGGCCACCGGCAAGTGGGGCATCCGCGTCGGACGCGTGGAGCTCAAGGCCATCGACCCGCCCCTCTCCATCCAGGACTCCATGGAGAAGCAGATGCGCGCCGAGCGCGACCGTCGAGCCGTGATCCTCACCGCCGAGGGCACCAAGCAGTCCCAGATCCTGAACGCCGAGGGTCAGCGCCAGGCCGCGATCCTCGCTGCGGAGGGCCAGGCGAAGGCGGCGGTCCTGCGGGCCGAGGGTGAGGCCAAGGCGATCACCACCGTCTTCCACGCCATCCACGAGGGCCGCCCCGACAGCGAGCTCCTCGCCTACCAGTACCTCCAGACACTCCCCAAGATCGCCGAGGGCAGCGCGAACAAGCTCTGGGTCATCCCGAGCGAGCTCACCGAGGCGCTGAAGGGCATCGGAGGCGCGCTCGGCCAGCGCGGCCAGTCCGCCCCGGCGGTCCGCCCGCAGGACGCGGCACCCCCGTCGGCGCCTGCGGCTTCCGCGCCTGCCGCATCCGGGTCCGTCGGCTCCACGCCTGTCGTGCCCGGATCCGACACGTTCGCCCCCGTGGCGCCCGCGACGACCGACGGAGCCCTCGGCTCGGCGCCCACTCCCCCGCCGCCGGCCGTCTAGCCACGGACCCGGTCCGCGATGCGCACCCCTGAGCGACCCCTCGCCCTGAGCGGGCCGACCCCCCGGGTGATCGCGCATCGCGGGTTCGGCCCGCAGGCCGAGGGCAACACGCTCGCCGCCTTCGAGCGCGCCCTCGCCGCGGGTGCGGACCTCCTCGAGACGGACGCGCGCGCCTCCCTCGACGGGGTCGCCGTGCTCGTCCACGACGCCGAGGTGATCGACCGCTCCGGCCGCCGCCACGTCGTCGCCGCCACCCGGTGGGAGGAGCTCGCCGACCTCCGACTGGCGGGCGGCGCCCGGCTCGCCTCTCTCGAGCAGGCCCTCGCCGCACTCCCCCGCGCGCGCTTCAACATCGACGTGAAGTCGCGGGACGCGATCGACCCGGTCGTCGCGGCGGTGTCCGGCGCCGCCGCCGCGGAGCGCGTCCTGATCACCTCGTTCTCCGAGATCCGTCGAGCAGCGGCCCTCCGCCGTCTTCCCGGCGCCGCGACCTCGGCGTCGGCGGTCCGCTTCGTCGTCGCCCTGGTCGCCGCCCACCTCGGCGCCGCCCTCCCCGTGCGTCTCGCTCTCCGCGGCATCGACGCGCTCCAGGTGCCCGAGCGCGCGCTCGGCCTCCGCGTCGCCGAGCCGCGGATCCTCGCCCGGCTGCGGGTGACCGGCTGCGAGATCCACCTCTGGACCATCGACGATCCGGAGCGGATGGAGCAGCTCCTCGCGCTCGGGATCGACGGGCTCGTGACCGACCGCACCGACCTCGCCCGAGCGGCCGTCGACGCCTTCCTCAGCGCCCGTCAGCCACGCCCTCAGGAACCGCGGAATACGCCTCCGACCTGAGGATTCTCTGGCAATGGCAGGGACGGGAAGACCACCTCCAGGTACGACGTTGACACTGGGGAAGCACAGCGAGAGGAGACCACACAATGGCAGATCGAAGCCTGCGAGGAATGCGGCTCGGATCCCAGAGCCTGCAGAGCGAAGAAGGCGTCGTCTTCTCCCCGCGATCGACGTACGAGTACCACTGCGCGAACTGCGGCCACGACACCGACATGGTGTTCTCGGCCGATGCGGAAGCGCCGGAGACCTGGGAGTGCCGCTCCTGCGGTCACGAGGCCACTCTGATGGTGGACTCGAAGCCGGTCGTCGTGGACAAGGGCGAGCAGAAGGCTCCGCGCACCCACTGGGACATGCTGCTCGAGCGCCGGACCCGCGCGGAGCTGGAGGAGCTGCTCGAGGAGCGGCTCGCCTATCTGCGCGCCAGGCGCGGCGAGCACAAGATCGGCGCGTAGCGCCGGTCAGCGGGAACGGCGTCGCGGCTCGCGCGTCCTGAGGACGAACGAGACCATGCCGATGAGACCGGCGGCCAGGAAGTACCAGCCGAGGTCTCGCGCCCACACCAGAGCCGGGGTCGTGGTGGAGCTGAGGGGGACCTCGTCCACCATGGCACCCGGCTCGAACCATGTCAGGGAGTCGATCGTCGCGCCGTCCGGCCCGATGATCGCACTCGTCCCGACGGTCGAGATGTTGACCACGCTGCGCCCGGTCTCGATGGCCCGCAGGCGAGCGATGGCGAGCTGCTGGACGCTCTCGTCCGTCCGGCCGAAGTCGGCGTTGTTGGTCTGCCCGAGGATGACCTGGGCTCCCCCGTCGACCATCGCGTTCGTCAGCGCGTCGTCCGAGATGTCGAAGCAGATCGCGATGCCTGCGAGGACGCCGTTCACGTCGAAGACGTTGGGACGGGTGCCGATCGAGTAGTCCCGGCTCACCAGGTCGACCAGGTCCGGAGCGAACATCCGCCAGAACGCGCGGTCCGGCATGTACTCGGCGAACGGGACGGGATGCACCTTGTCGTAGACCTGCGTCGCCCCCTCCCCCGCCTTCCAGAGCAGCGAGCTGTTGTAGAAGACGTCGTCCGAGGGGTTCGTGATCGTGCCCACGACGAACGGCGCGTCCATCGTCCGGCTGAGGTAGTCGAGGACGGCGGCCGACTGGGCGTTCCGGGTCGGATCGATGTCGACGCCGTTCTCGGGCCACACCACCATGTCGACGTCCTGGTCGAGGATCGGCAGCGTCGCCGAGGTGTGGTCCTCGAGGATCTGCCCACGGTAGCTCTGCGAGAACAGGCCCGCATCGGAGTCGCCCTGGACGGCGGCGATCCGGGTCGTGCCCTCCGTGGGTGCCGGCCAGGCGGGGAACACCAGCGCCACAATCGCGAAGCCGGCGAGAGCGCTGACGCGAGAGGAGGCCGGGACGGACATCTCGCGGACGGCCTGCGCGAGCACGGCCGCGAGGAACGCCACCACGAAGCCGAGGCCGGCGAAGCCGATCCACGCCGCGAGACCGGCGAGCGGGCCGAGGGACTGCGAGATCGCGAGGCGGCCCCAGGCGAAACCGCCGTAGGGCCAGACGCTGGTGATCGACTCGCGCCCGATCCAGAGCGCCGCCAGGAGGGCGGGGAGGCCGACCATCCGGCCGAGCGGTCCCGTCCAGGCGCGGTGGCCGCGCGTGGAGACGACCGCCATCAGCCCCGCGGAGACCGCGAAGAAGATCGCCTGCAGGCCGGCGAGGGCCGCCCACGGGACCGGGCCGAGGTAGAGGGTCAGCCACTCGATGTGGACGCCCCAGAAGACCGCTCCGCCGACGAGGCCGACGAGGGCCCCGCTCCAGAAGCCGCGCCCCGCCAGCGCGAACAGGATCGCCGCGGCGCCCACGATCGCCAGCGGCCAGACATCGGAGTCGGGGAAGCCGCGGTCGAGCACGGCGCCGCCGAGGGCGGCGAGGGGCAGCGCCACCCACAGCGGAACGGTCCGCCCGTCGGGCGGAGGAGCGACCGGCGTCATGCGACGGTCGAGTACGCGACGATGCCGCGGCGGACCAGGTCGAGGGCGGTCCGGGCAGCGCGGCCGACCTTGCCCTCGGCGACGACGGAGAGCTGATCGAGGAGGTCGATGGTCTGCTTCGCCCAGCGCACGAAGTCGCCGGCGGCCATGTCGGACTCGCGGAGCACCATGTCGAGCGGCATGCCCTTGGCCCACATGTTCATCGACAGCGCCAGGCTCGTCGAGATCGGATTGCTGCCCGGCAGGCGGTGCTCCCGCTCGACGTCGTCGAGCCGGGCCCACAGCAGCTGGGTCCTCTCCAGCGCCTCGGGGAACGCGCCGCGGGGCAGGAACTGCTCGCCGAGCGTCCCCTCCTCGCGTCGAGGCTCGAAGACCAGGCAGCACGCCATCGCCGCGAGGCCGGCCGGATCGAGCTCCGTCCACGCCTGCTTCCGGAGGCACTCGGCGACGAGCAGGTCCCGCTCCCCGTAGATCCGGCGGAGCGTGCGACCGTTAGGCGTCAGCGAGAGCTCGCCGACCTCGTCCCGGCGGAAGTAGCCGAGCTCGAGCAGCACGTCCGTGATGTGGTCGAAGATGCGGGCGACGGCGCCGGTGCGCGAGCGGATCTGGCGCTCGATCTCGTCGGTCTCGCGGCGCAGCTTCCACCAGCGCTCGGCCCAGCGCGCGTGCTGCTCGCGGTCGGAGCAGGCGTGGCACGGGTGCGCCTTCATCCGGCGCCGCAGGCTCGTGAGCTGTCCCTGGCGCTTCTCGCGCTCGGCGTGGGACGCGGACTCGCCGCGCACCGCGCCCCGGCGCTCGAGGTCGCCGATCTCGCGGCGGATCGCCGCGTACTGCTCGAAGTCGCCCAGGTGGCACTGCATCGCCGTGACGTAGCCCGCCATCGACTCCTCCTGCTGGCGGACCCGGCGGGCGAGATCGACGACGGACCGGTCGGCCTGGAACTGCGCGAACGACGACTCGAGGATCTCGCGCGTGCGCACCCGCCCGAACTGCTCGATCAGGTTCGCGGCCATGTTGTAGCTGGGGCGGAAGCTGGAGTTGAGCGGGTAGGTCCGCCGGGAGGCGAGGGACGCGACCGCCTGGGGGTCCATCCCGCCGCGCCACTGGATCACCGAGTGGCCCTCCACGTCGATGCCGCGACGGCCCGCCCGGCCGGTGAGCTGGGTGTACTCCCCCGGTGTGATCGGGACGCGCGCCTCGCCGTTGAACTTCTCGAGCTTCTCGAGGACGACCGTGCGGGCGGGCATGTTGATGCCGAGCGCGAGCGTCTCGGTCGCGAAGACCACGCGCACGAGCCGGCGCAGGAACAGCTCCTCCACGACCTCCTTGAAGGCGGGGAGCATCCCGGCGTGGTGGGCGGCGACGCCCCGCTGGAGTCCGTCGAGCCACTCCCAGTAGCCGAGCACTGCGAGGTCCTCGTCGCGGATCGTCCGGCACCGCTCCTCGACGATCGCGCGGATCTCGTCGCGCTCGTGGCGCTCGGTGAGGCGCACGCCCGACCGCAGCACCTGGCGCACGGCCTGGTCGCAGCCCGCACGGCTGAAGACGAAGAAGATCGCGGGGAGGAGGTTCTTGCCGCGGAGGATCTCGACGACCTCCGAGCGCAGCACGAGCTCCTCGGTGCGCTGCTCCGGGTAGCGGCCGCGACCGCCTCGGCCGTTGCGGCCGCCCCGGCCGCCGCGCTCGACCCGGGAGCCGCCCTGGGCCATGCGGGCGAGCTCGGGGTTCACCCGGTTCGTCGCCGCCCGTCCGGAGGAGTCGAAGAGGTCGACCAGCTTGCCGCCCACCAGGACGTGCTGGTCGAGCGGGACGGGGCGCTCCTCGGAGACGATGACCTCGGTCTCGCCCCGGACGGTCTGGAGCCAGTCGCCGAACTCCTCGGCGTTCGACACGGTCGCGCTGAGGGAGACAAGCCGCACGCGCTGCGGGAGGTGGATGATGACCTCCTCCCAGACGGCGCCGCGGAAGCGGTCGGCGAGGTAGTGCACCTCGTCCATCACGACGTAGGCGAGGTCGCGCAGGAGGTCCGAGTCGGCGTACAGCATGTTGCGCAGCACCTCGGTCGTCATCACGACGATGCGGGCGCGCGCGTTGACGTTGGAGTCGCCGGTCAGCAGGCCGACCTCGGAGGCTCCGTAGTCCTCGACGAACTCCTGGAACTTCTGGTTGCTCAGCGCCTTCATCGGCGTCGTGTAGAAGACCTTGGCCGTCGGGTCCTGCATGGCCAGGTGGATCGCGAACTCGGCCACCGCGGTCTTGCCGGCACCGGTGGGCGCGGCGACGAGGACGCTGTGGCCGTCGTCGAGCGCGCTGCAGGCCTCGTACTGGAAGGGGTCGAGGTCGAACGCGAGGGTCGAGCGGAACGCCTCGACCCTCGCGTGGCCCTGGCGCGTCCGGAACGCGGCGAACCGCTCGGCGGGAGACGGTTCGGTCACGCGGGCAGGTCGGAGGGGCTGCCGTCGAACACCAGCTGGCGCTTGGCGGCGCGCCGGTCGTGCAGGATCGCGATCCCGCAGGCGAGGAAGAACAGGAAGATGATCGGGATGGCCAGGAGGAACATCGAGATCGGGTCGGCCGCGGGGGTCGCGATCGCCGTGAAGAGCACGATCGCCATGATCGCGATGCGCCACGACTTGAGGATCAGCATGCCGGGGAGGATGCCGAGGAAGTTGAGGAGCACCAGGAAGACGGGCAGCACGAAGGCGATGCCGACGACCAGCACGAGCTTGAGAACGAACTCGTAGTAGATCTTGGCGTCGAGGAAGCTCGCCGCGTTGCTGCCGGTGAAGCTCGTCAGGAGCTCCACGATGTGCGGGAACACGAACCAGCCGGCGGCGCAGCCCGCGAAGAACAGCGGGATGGCGGTGAGGATGAAGCCGAGGCCGTACCGCATCTCCTTGCGGGTCAGGCCCGGGACGAGGAACGCCCAGATCTGGTAGAGCCAGACCGGGCTCGCCAGGACGATGCCCACCGTGATGGCGATCTGCAGCCGCAGGTCGAAGGCACCGGCGATCGTCGGGAAGTTGAGGATCGCCTCCTTGCCCTGGGTGGAGGCCACCTCGGAGATCGGAGCCTTGAGGGCCTCGAAGACCCACTCCGAGACGAACCACCCCGCGACACACGCGATGACGATCGCGATCGCCGACTTGAAGAGCCTGTTGCGAAGCTCGACGAGGTGCGCCCCGAGCGACATGCGCCCGTCGGGGTTCTTCGTCCGCTTCGTCCGTGGCTTCTTCGGTGCCACGGACGTCATTACTTGAGCGGGGACTCGGGCGGCGTGGTGGTGCCGGTGCCGGTGGTCGAGCCGGTGGATCCGGCGACGGTGCCGGTGGTCCCCTCGGTCGACTCACGGCGCTCGGTGCCGTCCTCGTCCTTCATGGTCTTGACCTCGCTCTTGAAGATCCGCATCGACTGCCCGACACTGCGGGCCAGCTGCGGGAGCTTGGGCGCACCGAACAGGAGGAGGATCACGGCGAGGATGATGAGGAGGTGCCACCCCTGGAGGCCAGCGAACATTGCAGACTCACTTCACTTGTCGGTTGCGGTGTACGAGGAGCTTACCCCGTTCGACCCGTCCTGACCGGCGGAGATCGATCCTGTCGCGACGTGCGTCACGTCGGCCCTCGTGCGCACGCCTCACGTCGTCGCGATCGGCGAACAGCGACGAGGGAGGACGGGGCGGCAGGTCGTCCGTCACTCCTGGACTCAGTGTCTCGAGTTTCGCGGTGACCTCGGACAGCTGTCCGAGGAGCACCTTCCCCTTGCGCCAGTAGGAGAGGGCGAAGAGGACCAGCATCGCCAGAGCGCCCAGCGCGAGGCCGAGCCAGATCAGGATCCACGACCACCAGGTCACGACGGCTCCCCCTCGTTCGCGGCGAGCGCGGAGGCCGCCCAGTGCGCGACCGCGGTGCGCGCCTCGGGGGGTGCCACCACGGTGACGAGACCCGCCAACGACGCCACCAGGCGCGTCAGTCCCTCCAGATGGGCGACGCGGAGACGGACGAGGACACCGTGGTCCTCCTCCCCCGGCACGGGATCGGGGAACTCGGCGTCGGCCGCGTAGTCGCCCAGCAGCACGACGGCGCTGGGGGCGACGCGCAGGTCCACGACGAGATCGGAGGCGGAGGCCTCGAAGAGCCGTTCCGAGAGGGTCACCTCGTTGCGGCGCCGGACGATCGGCGTCCCCGTGTCGCGGAGGGAGCGCATCCTGTCGACGCGGAACGTCCTGACGCCCTCGCGGAGGTGGTCCCATCCGCGCAGGTACCAGTCCCGGTCGACCGATTCGAGCACGAAGGGGTCGACGAGCCGGGACTCGGTCTCGCCGCGGGCGCTGCGGTAGTCGAAAGCGACCTGCGTCGCCGAGCCCATCGCTGTCCGCAGGAGCGCCACAGCGCTGTCCGCGCCCGTGCCGCGCGAGACCGCGACCGCGCTCGGGGCCGAGGAGGCGCCGCGCGCGAGCTTCCCCATGAGCGAGGCGATCCGGTCGTTGCCCTGGTTCTCGGGCAGCGCTGCGAGGTACTGCATGCCGGCGATGAGCGCGGCGGCCTCCCGCGCCGAGAACCTCGGCGAGTCGTCGATCGCGACCTGGTGGGTGAGGACGACGTGGTCGTTCTCCTCGAAGTCGTCCCAGCCGATGTCGAAGAGGTCGTTCGCCTGGTACTGCGCGGTCTCGCCGGGGATGCCCGAGACGGCGATGAGGCGCACCGCGCGGCGCACCTCCTCCTCCGGGATCTCGAAGTGCGCGGCGACCTCGGCGACGGAGACGCGACCCCGGTCGAGCAGATAGGGAACGAGGGAGAGGAGGACGGCCAGGCGGTCGCGCGCCTGCAGGGAGCGGGGTCTAGCCACAAGAATCCCCTCCATGGTCGTCGAGGGTGCGGCGGAGGCGGTCGAGGACGCGGCGGCGGAGCTCCTCCGGCTCGAGCACCCGCACCTCGGGACCGTGACCGGCGAGCTCGTCCGCGAGCACGTCCGGGTCGGTGTAGTGCAGGCGCAGCAGGCCCTGGCCCTCGCCCTCGGCCTCGGCACGCCCGCCGAGACGGAGGGAGGCGTCGGAGTCGGGGGCGACGCGCAGGAGCGCGCTGTTGCGCTGCAGGATCTCGTCGAGCTGGGCGAGAGCGGTCGCCGCGTGGTCCCCCTCCGCGGGAGGCGCGGTGCGTCCGGTGGACGCGACCGGCCCGACGATCCGCGACAGGAGGAAGGTCCGCGTGCCCTCGGCGCCCTCGTCCCAGCCGTGGAGGTGCCAGCGCCCCTGGTGGTTCACCAGGGCGCGGGGCTGCACGGTGCGCACGCGCGGCTCCTCACCGCCGGGCTTCAGATAGGGGAAGCGGACGACCTGGCCGCGGTCGAGCGCGGCGTTGAGCGGCTCGAACGAGGCCTCGCGGACCCGGATCGAGGGGCTGATGCCGATGACGGGGTCGACGGACTCGACCCCGATCGAGCGCAGCTTGATCAGCGCGCGCCGCGACTCCGCCGAGAGCGTCCCCTCGCGCCAGACCGCCCCGGCCAGGCGGAGCAGCGCGAGCTCCTCCGGGTCGAAGGTCAGGTCGGCCGGGAGGTCGTAGCTGCGCTTCGCGATGCGGTACCGGACGGTCTGGGTGTTGCCCGGGTCGCCCGGGGCGTCGACCGTCTCGATCGGGATGCCCAGCTCGCGCAGGTCGTCCTTGTCGCGCTCGAACTGGCGCTCGAGCGAGGTCCGGTCGCCCCTACCCACTCGCTGCCGGTAGCCCTGCACCGTGGAGAGGACGTCGGCCTTCGTCAGTCCGTTCTCGGCCGCGACGAGCGCGAGCACGAGGTTGAACAGACGCTCCTCGGCCGGGACGCGGCTCGAGGACGGGGCGTCGGAAGGCACGCCCTCCAGTCTAGGGCCGGGCCCGGTCAGACCTTTCCGAGGATGTCGGCGACGAAGATCAGCGTCGCGCCGCCGGGGATCCCGCCCTGAGGGGAGCCCTGGTCGCCGTAGCCCTGGTCCGGCGGGATGACCGCGATGACCTGGGATCCGACGGGCTGGCCGATGAGGGCGTCGGCGAATCCGGCGATGACTCCGCCCTGGGTGGTCGAGCCGTCGGCGGCCGTGAAGACGGCGGGAGCGCCCTTCTCCCAGCTGGAGTCGAACACCTTCCCGTCGCTCCACTGCCAGCCGGTGTAGGCCACGACGACCTGGTCGCCCTCGGCGACGACGTCGCCGTCGCCCTTCTTGAGCTGGGCGATGCGGAGGTCGGTCGGCGCGTCGCCGGAGGGCTTCGCGAGCCCCGGGCGTCCGTCATCGCCGAGCGTCACCGTCGGGAAGCCGTCGGGCGCGGGCTGGGCGTCGCCGTTCGCGCGGGCCAGCGAGGCCTCGCGGACGTCCGCGACGAGCACGAGCGTGTCGTCCTCCGAGATGCCGAGCTGCGACGAGGACTGGCCGAAGCCGTCCTCGGGGGCGATCGCGATGGCGACGCGCGAGCCGACCTGCGTGCAGAGGAGGCCCTCGTTCAGGCCGACGAGCCCGGCTCCGCCGACGCCGAAGCGGGCGGTGCTCGACCCGTCGTAGGGCGAGGTCTCGAGGACCGTGCCGTCCGCTCCGTTGACCAGGGTGTAGTCGATGGTGACGAGCTGGCCCTTCTCGAGCGGTGCGCCCGAGCCCTCGATGAGGGTGCTGACCTGCGTGCCGTCCGCCTTCAGCGGCGTCGGGACGCTGACGTCCGGCTTCGCTCCGAAGTCGCCCGTGGCGCTGACCGCCGCCGAGGAGTCGCCGGAGGAGAACGGAGCGTCGCAGTCCGCCTGCGAGGAGGACGCGGTGCATCCGGTGAGAGCGGCGACGATGCCGATGCCGGCGATGAGCGCGGTGGTCCTGCGCACGGGTCCTCGATTCGAGAGAAGGGGAGCGGTGACGCCCGGGGTGGAGACGGCCCGGAGGCCGGGAACAGCTTAGAGGATGCCCTCGTCGTCGGGCTCCGCGGTCTCCTCGCCGAACCCGCGGGCCCGGGAGAGCTCGGCGCTGGTGGCGGACTCGCGGACCCGCTTGCGCAGGCTCTTGGGGCTCACGGCGCGCTCGCCGAGCGCGCCGGGGGTCCAGGCCTCCACGTCCTCGTCGCTGAAGTCCGTCTTCGACGGGCGCCGCTTGAGCTCGGGGAGCACGGTGTCCGGAGCGAGCCGGCGGGCGGTGATGAGGAAGCCGGTGTGGCCGATCATCCGGTGGTCCGGCCGGACCGCGAGGCCCTCGACGTGCCAGCCGCGGACCATGGTCTCGTTCGACGACGGGTTCGTGAACAGGCCCGAGGCGCGGATCGCCTCCGCCGTCCGCGAGAGCTGCGTGACGGTGGCCACGTAGCAGAGGAGCACTCCCCCGGGCGTGAGTGCCTCGGCGGCGACGTCGAGGCACTCCCAGGGCGCGAGCATGTCGAGCACGACGCGGTCGGCCTCGCCGGACGGGACCGTGCCGGGCAGCGCCTCGACGAGGTCGCCGACGGTGACGCTCCAGTTGTCGGGCGTGTAGCCGAGGAAGGTCTCGATGTTCGCCCGTGCGACATCCGCGAACTCCTCGCGCCGCTCGAACGACGACAGCCGGCCGGTCGGACCGACCGCCCGCAGCAGCCAGAGCGAGAGCGCACCGGAGCCGACACCGGCCTCGACCACGCGGGCGCCGGGGAAGACGTCGGCGAGGGCGAGGATCTGGGCCGCGTCCTTCGGGTACACGATCGCCGCGCCGCGGGGCATCGACATCACGAAGTCGGCGAGGAGGGGGCGCAGCGCGAGGTGCTCGACGCCGACGGTGTTGGTCACCACCGAGCCGTCGGGCAGCCCGATCACCGTGTCGTGCTCGATGCCGCCCCGGTGCGTGTGGAACACCTTGCCGGGAACGAGCGTGATGGTGTTCATCCGCCCCTTGGGTCCCGTCAGCTGGACGCGGTCTCCCGCGCGGAAGGGTCCGGAATGCTGCAGTGCCTCACCGGTCATCGGCGGGCCTCCGTCTCGGTCGTGGCCGGGCCGGAGCCGCGGTGCTCGGAGGACACCGTCGCGAGGTCCGCGACGGTGCGGCCCGCGAGAGTGGGCCAGAGGGCATAGGGAGCGGCGGGATCCAGCTCCAGCTGGTGCGGGACGCCGATCGCCGCGGCTCCGGAGGCGACGGCCGCGCCGAGGCCCGTGAGGGAGTCCTCGATCGCGACGCATGCGGTGATGTCGACACCGAGGGTGCTCGCGGCGAGGAGGTACGCCTCGGGGTGGGGCTTGCTGCGCTCGACCATGTCGCCGCTGACGACGGCGGCGAAGGCGGGGAACGGGATCCGGTCCACGACGGCCGCGGCCATCCGCGAGATCGACATCGTGACCAGCGCCTGCGGCACTCCCGCCTCGGACACCGCGCGCAGCAGCTCGAGCGCGCCCGGTCGCCACGGGATGCTCACGGCCAGCTGGTCGACGACCTCGTCGGTCATCCGGTCGATGATCGCGTCGACGGAGAGGTCGACGCCCTTGCCCTGCAGGATGCGGGCGGCGGCGGGCAGGCCCGAGCCGACGAGTCCCATCGCGTCCTCGTGGGTCCACACTCCGCCGAAGGAGGAGACGAGCGCGTGCTCCGACGCCATCCAGTACGGCTCGGTGTCGACGAGCGTCCCGTCCATGTCCCAGAGGACGGCGGCGGGGGCGGACGCTCCTCCGAGCGGCTCGGAGGACAGCGGCCGGGCGGAGGTCTCGGGAGTCACGAGCGACCATGGTACCGGCAGGGCCGCGCCCCTCCCCGGCCGCGGGCCGAGAGCGAACAGCGCGGCCGATCCCGCCGGACGGGACGGCCGGGGCCGGGGGCGGTCCTATCCTGGACGGAGGGACAGGCGCGGTGTGCGCTCCCCGCACATCGAGCCGAACGCGGAGATCCTGCCTATGAACGTGATCACGGGGAACGTCCTGGTCGTGGCCTTCGAGGGCTGGAACGACGCCGGGGACGCCGCCAGCGGCGCGCTGCGGCTGGTCAAGGACGCCGGGGAGTACGTGCCCCTCTTCGCCGTCGACGCCGAGCAGTACTACGACTTCCAGTACACCCGCCCCATGCTCTCGATCGGAGAGGACGGCCGCCGCAGCCTCGCCTGGCCCGGCACCCAGATCTTCGGCCCGGCCGACACCTCGGTCGACGCCGAGAGCGCGCTGTACCTCATGATCGGCACCGAGCCCTCGCGCAGCTGGAAGAGCTTCGCCGCCGAGGTCGTCGACGCCATGCTCGCGATCGACATCTCCGCCGTCGTCTTCCTCGGCGCGATGCTCGCCGACGTCCCGCACACCCGGCCGATCTCGATCTTCGCCTCGAGCGAGAACGCGGAGCTGCGGAGCTCGTTCGAGCTCGAGCGCTCCAGCTACGAGGGGCCGGTCGGCATCCTCAGCGTGATCGGCGAGGCCGCGCAGAAGGTCGGCATCCCCGCCGTCTCGATCTGGGCCTCCGTCCCGCACTACGTGCACAACGCGCCCTCGCCCAAGGCGATGCTGGCGCTGCTCGAGAAGCTCGAGGAGGTCGTCGGCCTGGCGATCCCCCGCGGCGACCTCGTCGAGGAGGCGGAGGAGTGGGAGCGCGGCATCGACGCCCTCGCCGCCGAGGACGAGGAGATGGCGTCGTACATCGCCCAGCTCGAGCAGGCGCGCGACACCGTCGACTCGCCCGAGGCGAGCGGCGAGGCGATCGCCCAGGAGTTCGAGCGCTACCTGCGCCGGCGCGGCGACGGCCGCTCCGGCGAGGAGCCCTGGCGGCCGTAGCCTCCGCCGGCGCCCGCTCGTCCGAGACGGTCGTCGATCACTGGACTGTTCCCGACCGATGACACTCCGGGCCGCTCTGACGGGACTCGAGCCGTTCGGGACTCGAGCCGTCCGGGACTCGAGCCTGACGGGGTTCAGGCCGGGCGCACCCCGAGCAGGGCGTCGACCGCGTCGCGCAGGAGCGACGGGTCGTCCACGCCCTCGGTCAGTGCGGCGTCGACGACGGCGAGGGCGGCCGGAGTGCCGAGGTCGTCGGCCAGCGCCTCGCGCAGCTGCGCCAGCACCTCGAGCGCCGAGCGCGGTCCGACGGCGGCGAGGGCCGACTCCCAGCGCGCCAGGCGCGCCTCGGCCGACGGCAGGTCCTCGGGCAGCCACTCCCAGTCGGAGCGGTAGTGGTGCGCGAGGAGCGCGAGGCGGATCGCCCGCGGGTCCGCGCCCTCGCTCCGCAGACGGGAGACCAGCACCAGGTTCCCGAGCGACTTGCTCATCTTCTCGCCCTGGTAGGCGACCATCCCGGCGTGAGCGTAGGCGCGGGCCAGAGGACGGCCGGACAGCGAAGCGGCGTGGCCTGCGCTGAACTCGTGGTGCGGGAAGACCAGGTCGCTGCCGCCGCCCTGCAGGGTGAACTCGGGTCCGAGCCGGTCGAGGGCGATCACCGAGCACTCGATGTGCCAGCCCGGACGGCCGCGGCCGACCTCGGCGTCCCAGGCGGGCTCGCCGGCGCGCTCGGCCCGCCAGAGCAGCGGATCGAGGGGGTCGCGCTTGCCGGCGCGCTCCGGGTCGCCCCCGCGCAGCGCCGAGAAGCGGGCCATCGACTCCGCGTCGAGCCGGCTCTCGCTGCCCAGGTGCCAGACGGCGCTCTCGGCCGCGGCGATGTCGTAGTAGAGGTCGCTCGCGCCCTCCTCCGCCGCGTCCGGAGCAGCGACGCGGTAGGCGACGCCGTCGCGCTCCAGGCGGGCGACCGCCTCCGCGATGGGATCCACGGTCTCGGTGACTCCGACGTAGTGCTGCGGAGGCAGGACGCGCAGGGCGGCCATGTCGCCGCGGAACAGCTCGACCTGCTCCTCGGCGAGGTCGCGCCAGTCGACACCGGTGGCCGTCGCACGCTCGAGCAGCGGGTCGTCGACGTCGGTCACGTTCTGGGCGTACTCGACCGTGTAGCCCGCGTCGAGCCAGACACGCTGGACCGTGTCGAAGGCGAGGTAGGTCGACGCGTGCCCCAGATGGGTGGCGTCGTAGGGCGTGATGCCGCAGACGTAGAGGCTCGCGACTCCGCTGGGCGCGTCGAGCTCGACGGGGCCCGCGGTCGCCGTGTCGTGCAGGCGCGGTGCGCTCCCCCGGCCGGGCAGGGCGGGGACGTCGGCGGCGGTCCAGGCGCGCATCTAGGCGGCGATCAGGCCGGTGGCGAGCGCGACCATCAGGACGACGCCGAGCACGATGCGGTACACGACGAACGGGAGGAAGCTGCGGCGGGAGATGTAGCTCATGAAGAACGCGATCACGACGAAGCCGACCACGAACGCGACGATGGTCGCCACGAGGGTCTCGAGCCCGCCGACCTGGACCTGGTTCGGGAGCACGACCGGGTCGCTGATGCTCTTGTACAGCTGGTAGAGACCGCTGCCGAACACCGCGGGGATCGCGAGGAGGAAGGAGTAGCGCGCCGCCGCCTTGCGCTCGTACCCGAGGAAGAGGCCGGCGGTGATGGTGCCTCCCGAGCGCGAGACGCCGGGGATCAGGGCGAGCGCCTGCGCGCCTCCGAAGATCAGGCCGTCGCGGACGCCCAGGTCGCGCAGGCGGCGCTTCTTCGCGCCGACCGCGTCGGCGATGCCGAGCAGGATGCCGAAGAGGATGAGGGTGGTGGCCACCACCCACAGGGAGCGGAGGGTCGTCTCGATCGCGTCCTGGAAGACGAGGCCGAGGACGATGATCGGAAGGCTGCCCAGGATGATGAGCCAGCCCATGCGGGCGTCCGGGTCCGAGCGCGGGATCCGGCCGACGAGGGAGCGCGCCCAGTGCGACACGATCCGCACGATGTCGCGCCAGAAGTAGATGATGACGGCGGTCTCGGTGCCCAGCTGCGTGATCGCGGTGAACGCGGCTCCGGTGTCGCGGCCGCCGAGACCGGGCAGCAGCTCGCTGACGATCCGGAGGTGGGCGCTGGAGGAGATGGGGAGGAATTCGGTCAGACCCTGGACGAGTCCCAGGATCAGCGCGTCGAGCAGGCCCATGCGTCACTTTCGAGGAGGGCTGGGGCGTCGTCGGCCAGCAGTCGGTCGGGATCGGTCGGTGCTGACCCGGTCCGCGGCGCCGTCAGGAGCTCAGCAGGAGATCGGTCAGGACCTTCCTGCCAAACACTAGTGCGTCCAGTGGAACGCGCTCGTCGACCCCGTGGAACAGCGCCGGGAAGTCCAGGGTCGACGGCAGCTGGAGCGGCGCGAACCCGTATCCGGTGATGCCGAGCGTCGAGAGCGCCTTGTTGTCGGTGCCTCCGGAGAGCAGGTACGGGAGGACCTCGGCGCCCGGATCGAACCGGCGGATCGAGGCGGCCATGCTCTCGACGAGGGGGCCGGCGAAGGGCACCTCGAGTCCGATGTCGCGGTGCTGGACGAGGATCTCGACGTTCTCGCCCGCGAGGACCTTCAGGCGCTCGAGCACGGAATCCTCCTCGCCGGGGAGGACGCGCACGTCGATGGTGGCCTCCGCGGTGTCCGGGATGACGTTGGCCTTGTAGCCGGCCGACAGCATCGACGGATTGGCGGTGGTGCGCAGCGTCGCGGCGATGAAGCGCGAGGCGGTGCCGGTGGCGAGTGCCAGCTCCTCCGGAGTGCTGCGCTGGGGGTCGTGGCCGAGCAGGCGGGCGACCTCGTCGAGCAGCTCGCGCGTGGTGTCGGTGAGGCGCGTGGGCCACTCCTCGCTGCCGATGCGGGCGATCGCCTGCGCCAGCCGGGTGACGGCGTTCTCGGAGTTGATCTGCGAGCCGTGCCCCGCCGTGCCGTGCGCGCGGAGGGTCAGCCACATCAGCGCCTTCTCGCCCGTCTGCACGAGGTAGGCGCGCTTGCCGGCCAGCTCGATCGAGTAGCCGCCGACCTCGCTGATCGCCTCGGTCGCTCCGGCGAACAGCTCGGGCCTCTCACGGGCCAGGAATCCCGATCCCCGCACGCCGCCCGCCTCCTCGTCGGCGAAGAAGGCGATGACGAGGTCGCGGGAGGGGCGCCGCCCCTCGCGGAGGATGTCGCCGAGCGAGGCGAGGATCATCGCGTCCATGTTCTTCATGTCGACCGCGCCGCGGCCCCAGAGCATGCCGTCCTTGATCTCGCCGCCGAACGGGTCGACGCTCCAGTTGTCGGCGATGGCGGGCACCACGTCGAGGTGCCCGTGGACGACGAGGGCGCCGCGCTCGCGGTCCTCCCCGGCGACCCGCGCCACGACGCTCGTGCGTCCCGGGTCGGAGTCGATCAGCTCGGGCTCGAGGCCGAGGTCGCGCAGCTTCGCCGCGACGTACTCCGCGGCCGGGCGCTCCGGCTCCGCCTTCCCGTCGCCGTAGTTGCTGGTGTCGAAGCGGATGAGATCGCGCGCGATGAGCGCCGTCTCGTCGAGGGTGCTGTCGGTCACGGGCGCGCTGTCGATGCTGTCGGACATGCGGGCAACGGTACCGGCGCGGGCTCGACGGCGCGCGGAGGACGGTGGGCCGGGAGGTGGCGTGAGAGGCTCCGGAACCGTGCTAATGTCTTCTTCGGCCGCGGAAACGCAGGTCGAAGGAAACACTCGTCCGGGTGGCGGAAATGGCAGACGCGCTAGCTTGAGGTGCTAGTGCCCGTATAGGGCGTGGGGGTTCAAGTCCCCCCTCGGACACACTGATCGGAACCCCTCGTCTCTCCTCGGAGAGGCGGGGGGTTCCGTCGTTTCCGGCACCTCCCTCCTCGCGCCGGCGGGAGGGATGCTGTGGGCGGAGAGTGCAGACGCCCCGGCTCCTCACGAGGAGACGGGGCGGCTGCTGCATCGGACGGCGCTTCTGCAGCGGACGGGCGCTCCTGCACCGCAGGGCCCTCCCGCACGGACCGAGCCTCGGTGTCAGACGCCCACTGCTGCCGGCGACCAGCCGAGAGCCGGAGCGATCGATTCCACGACAGTGCGCAGGAGCCGCGCGTTGTACTCGACCCCGAGCTGGTTGGGAACGGTGAGCAGCAGCGTGTCCGCCTCCTGCACGGCGGCGTCCGCAGCGAGCTCGGCGGCGACGGCGTCCGGCTCGCCCGTGTAGCTGCGGCCGAAGCGGGCGCGGACGCCCTCGAGGGTGGCGACCTGGTCCTGCTCGCCGCGGCCGCCGAAGTACAGGCGGTCGAGATCGCTCGTGATCGGGAGGACGCTGCGCGAGACGGAGACGCGCGGGGTGCGCTCCCAGCCCGCCTCGCTCCACGCGGCGCGGTACTCGCGGATCTGGCGGGCCTGCAGCTCGTCGAAGGGCACGCCCTCCTCCTCCAGGAGCAGGGTCGACGACTGCAGGTTCATGCCCTGCTCGGCCGCCCAGCGCGCGGTCGCGAAGCTGCCGGCACCCCACCAGATCCGGTCCTCGAGGCCGGGCGAGCGCGGCTCGATCGAGAGCGGGAGCGACTGGCGCGTCATCGCAGGATCGGACTGCGCGACCGGCGCCCCGGCGAGCGCTTCCCGGAGGATCCGCACCTTCTGCCGGGCGAGGTCGGCGTCGGTCATCCCCTCCGGGGGGACGAAGCCGAACGCCTCGGACCCGCGCAGGGCCGTCTCGGGCGATCCCCGGCTGACCCCGAGCTCGAGCCGGCCGTCGGAGATCAGGTCGGTGGCGGCCGCCTCCTCCGCCATGTAGAGCGGGTTCTCGTAGCGCATGTCGATGACCCCGGTGCCGATCTCGATGCGGCGGGTGCGCGCGGCGATCGCCGCCAGCAGCGGGAACGGCGAGGCGAGCTGCGGCGCGAAGTGGTGCACGCGGACGTAGGCGCCGTCGATGCCGATCTCCTCCGCCGCCTCCGCGAGCTCGATCGTCTGGAGGAGGACGTCGCGAGCAGAGCGGGTCTGAGACCCGGGGACGGACTGGTAGTGGCCGAAGGAGAGGAAGCCGATGCGCGAGACCATGCCTGCCTCAGCGCCCGGGGGTCCCCCGCTATTCCCGGAGGGTGTGCACGGCGGTCGCCGAACCGCGACAGCGCTCCCGAGGAGTCCTCAATACACGTATGGTGGTCGCGTGCCCGCTGATCGGGGCGGAGAGGGGTCGTCGTGGAGCCGATGGTCGGTCGCCTCGGGGCGACTCTCGGGGTCGCCATGCAGACGATCAGCGGGTCGCAGGTGCAGGCATGCGCTCTCCGTCCGCAGCGGAACCGGTCGCCCGGTCGCGTCTCCGCGTCAGTGCGCCTCGAAGTCGGCGGAGACCGAGGCGGTGACCTCGATGTCCTCCGGCTTGAGGGCCAGCGGCTCCTCAGGAGAGGAGAACGCCTTGGCGCGGCTCATCATCGCCGAGCCGCCCTCGATGCGCGTGTGCGGCCGCAGTCCCGGCTCGAAGAGGGTCAGCACCCGCACCTCGGTCAGGCCGAGGGCCGCCGCATAGGCCTCGGCCCGCTCGCGCGCGTCGCGCACGGCAGCGGTGCGGACCTCGCGCTCGATGCCCGCCCGTCGCGCCGCCGTCACGTCCCAGTCGATCCCCGAGATCTGGATCCCCGGCACCTCCGAGATCGAGCCGACCCAGCGCCCGAGAGCCGCGAAGTCCCGGTACTTCACCCGGACCCCGGCGGCCGCGACATGGAACAGCTGCGTGACGTCCGAGTCCTTGATGTGCCGGCGGATCGAGGAGACCGAGATCTGATCGGAGGACCACCAGGTGGCGGCGCCGGACGCCTGCTCGGCGGCCGCCTCCTCACGGACCCGCGCGTGCAGGGCGGTGACCTCGGCGAGCGCCTGGGGCCGGGATCGCGACTCACGCCGGATCTCGAGGCGGACGGTGCCCCGCTCGGCGGGGTGGAAGTGCTGGGCGAGACCGGCGACGGTGATGGTGACCATGGCCCCATCGTGCCGTACGCACCCCGTCAGCTCCGAGCGGCGAGCATCTCCCGGATGCGGTCGGCGAGGGCCCGCTCCGTCGTCAGGTTGCTGACCAGCTGGGCTCGGTGCCCCCCGCAGGCGCCTGGGAGGGGATCTCCGGTGCTCGGGTCGACCCGGCCCAGCAGTGCCCGCTCCCCCTGGGCGATCGAGGCCTCGAGCAGGGCGAGCCGCCGCTCGAGCCGCTCGATCTCGAAGCTCTCGGGCGTGATGTCGGACTCGCGGAAGTGGCCGGCTGTGGAAGTGGGGACGCTCATCGATGATCCGTTCCGTCGGGGGCGCCCAGGAGCGGCGCCATCACCAGGAAGACACCGGAGAACGGCGATCATGATGCGAAGGCGCGAAATGCACTGAGAAGTGGCGCGCCACCGGCGGTCAGGAGCGGAAGACGGCCAGGTTCTCGTTCTCCACGATGGCGAGGGTTCGGACGAGGCGGGTGTAGCGCTCGACGAGCTCGCCCTCCCCCGCGCCCTGTCCCAGCAGGGCCGAGATGCTCTCGGCAGGGAAGAGGGAGACGATCTCCATCGCGACGGCCCGCGCGTGCTCAGAGGAGAGAGTGCGCGCGTACTCCAGAGCGCGGGTCAGCTGCGGCCTCTCCTCCCCCTCCGGACTCGCCGACGGCGCCGTCGTGGCGGCATGCCCGAGGACCGCCACGAAGACGCGAGCGATCTCGTCGACCCGGAGTGCGCGGACCAGGGTCAGCAGACGCGAGGAGACGCGGGAGACGCCGCGCGCGAGGAGCTCTCCGCTGAGGGCGCGCACCTCGATCACGTCGCCGCCGCCGAACTCGCCGGAGACGCGCTTGATGCCAGAGGCGAACAGGCTCGAGCCGGCTCCGATGCTCCGCTCGGCCTCGAGGTTGATCTCGACGCGGCCGCGGCCGGTGGCCACTCCGGAGATCCAGCGCTGCTCCACGGGCGGATGCGCGTGCACGGCGCGGACGAGGGTGCCCGGGCCCGGCCCTCCCAGGGCGCCCAGGATGACCTCGGGGGTGCGCGCCCCGGCGATCCTGGTCGAGACGCCGTTGTGCGCGGCGAGCTCGGCGGCCCGCAGCTTGGAGCGGATGCCCCCTCGGCCGGTGCCGCCCTTCTGCACGCCGATGCGGCGCAGCTCCGAGATGCCCAGCTCCTCGAGGTGCACGCCCTCGGCGATGCTGCCGGCGAAGACGCCGGGGACGTCGGTGAGCAGCAGCAGCAGGTCCGCGCCGAGGAGCATCGCCAATCCGCCGGCGACGCCGTCGTTGTCCGAGCCGGCGGAGTCGATCGTGTCGTTGCCGTTGACCACGGGCACGACTCCGGCGTCGAGGGCGTGGCGGATCGCCTCGGCGACGTGTGCCATCTGCCGGGGAGAGGCGAGGTCGGACTCGCCGATGAGGATCTGCGCGATCAGGGCGCCCGAGAGCTCGGCCACCGAGCGGTAGAAGCCCATCAGGACGGTCTGGCCCACCGCTGCCGCCAGGCGGGCGCTGATCGGCTCCTCCTGCGAGCGGGCGAAGAGCGCCCGACCCGAGGAGACGGCGCCGGAGGAGACCAGCACGACGTCCCAGCCCAGCGCGCGGGCGGCGAAGGCGCTCTCGAGCGCGCTGGCCAGGAGAACTGGATCCGGACCCGACTGCTTGGTGACCGAGCTGGACCCCATCTTGACCACGAGGGTCCTTCTGCGCGGCGCGGCCGGGGCGGTGGCGTCGGAGTCGGCGGGGTCGGGCAGGGCGTCGGACATGGCTCCCATGGTAGAGGCGCGGCAGGAGGCCCTCCCTCGCCGAGACCCGGTGGAGAACGCCCCCGGACGGGGATGTCGGAGGCGGATGCGAGACTGCCCGGGACGTCTGGAACCTCCTCCTCAGTGCGCCTCGCCGGGCGGTCGCGGAAGGGTCCGAGCGGCTCGCCGGTGGATGTCGGTGGCGATTGACATACTCGAACACATGTTCGAACATGGGCAGATGAGCCCCCCTTCATCCCTCGTCTCCGCGGAGACGGCCGAGGCCGCAGAGCCCCTTCTGCGGCAGCTCGCGTCGGTGAAGGAGCTGCAGTCCCGCATCCGGGACATGCAGGCGACCACTCTCGAGACCAGGAGCCTCGCCACCCTGCCGGCCTTCTCCTCCGTGCTCCCGGGCGGCTCGCTCAAGCAGGGTGCCGCCTACTCGGTGGAGGGCTCGATGAGTCTGGCGATGGGGCTGCTGGCCGGCCCGTCCGCCGAGGGCTCGTGGTGCGGCGTGGTGGGCGTCCCGGAGTTCGGGGCCGAGGCCGCGGCCGGCATGGGGATCGACCTCGAGCGCCTGGTGCTCGTGCCCGCACCGGCCGAGCACTGGCTCACCGTCACCGCCGCTCTGGTCGATGTGCTGACCGTCGTGCTCACCCGTCCGCCCGCCTCCGTCTCCTCGACCGACGTCTCACGTCTGGGAGCACGACTGCGCCAGCGGGGTGCCACGCTCGTGGTCCTCGGCGAGTGGCCCCAGGCCGAGGCGCGGCTCAGCATCCGCAGCAGCCGCTGGGAGGGGCTCGGCGACGGCCACGGCTACCTGCGCTCCCGGGAGGCGATGGTCGATGTGGTCGGCCGGGCCGGCACCCGGGTGCGCACGGTGAGGATGAGCATGCCCGGCGTCGAGAGCGCCTTCGGCTCCCGGGTCGAGCACGGCCGCCTGCACGAGCGGGCGGTCTGAGATGGCGAGCGCACCCGAGCTGCGGCGGACGATCCTCGTCTGGTGCCCCGACTGGCCCCTCCTCGCGGCCGCCGCCGACGCCGGCCTCGGCGCCGGGCACCCCCTGGCCCTCACGGAGAAGAGCCTGGTCTTCGCCTCCTCCCCTGCTGCTCGGGCGGAGGGGGTCCGGCGGGGCATGCGCGTGCGCGAGGCGCAGTCCCGTTGCACGGGTCTCGCCGTCCTCCCGTACGACCCGGTGCTCGACCACCGGGCGTTCGAGCCGCTCATCAAGGCGCTCGAGGAGATCACCCCGGGCGTCCAGCTGATCCGGCCCGGTCTGTGCGCGATCCGCGCCCGCGGTCCGCGCCGCTACTACGGGAGCGAGCAGAGCGCGGCCGAGGCGATCCTGCAGCGGCTGGCCGAGCTGGGTCTCCCCGACGCCCGCATCGGGATCGCCGACGGGCTCTTCGCCTCCGAGCTCGCCGCGAAGCACTCCGGCTGCCCCGTCGCCGTCGTGCCCCCAGGAGCAGCGGCAGGCTTCCTCGCTCCTCTCCCGCTCGACGCCCTCGAGACCGAGTCCGTCGCTGCCCCTGCCCGTGCTCCCCGCCGGGGGGACGACCTGGTGGCGCTCCTGCGCAGGCTCGGCGTCCGCACCCTCGGCGCCTTCGCCGCCCTCCCTCGCGAGGACGTCGCCGCCCGGTTCGGACCGGAGGGCGCCCACGCGCACCTCCTCGCCTCCGGTGCGGAGTCGGAGACGGTGGTGCCCCGGCTCCCGCCGGAGCGCCTCGACCGGGCGATGGAGTTCGAGCCCCCTCTGGACCGCATCGACCAGGCCGCCTTCGCCTTCCGCGTCCCCGCGGAGGAGTTCGTCGCCGGGCTCACCCGCGCACAGCTGGTCGCGACCGCCATCCGCATCGAGGTCGTCAGCGAGCGCGGTGAGGTCTCCTCCCGGAGCTGGCTGCACCCGAGATGGTTCACCCCGGGCGACGTGCTCGACCGGGTCCGCTGGCAGCTGCAGGGCAGCGGGGAGATCGACACCGGTCTCGGAGCGCCGATCTCGCGGCTGTGCGTCGAGCCCGAGGCGGTCGACGCGATCGGCAACCACGAGCAGGGTCTCTGGGGCACCGCTCCGGAGGAGCGCGTCCACCACGGGCTGAGCCGCGTGCAGAGCATGCTCGGGCACGAGGCCGTGATGACCGCGTCGATCGGAGGGGGTCGATCCCTCCGCGACCGCCAGCACCTGATCCCCTGGGGCGACCGGGAGCCGGGCGACGCACGGCCGAGGACCCTGCCCTGGCCCGGCTCCCTGCCGCCGCCCCTCCCGCCGACGGTCTTCGCGGAGCCCGCGGCCGTGCTGGTCCGCGGACCGAGGGGCGAACCCGTCGCCGTCGACGAGCGCGGCGCCCTCAGCTCCGTGCCCGCCTACTTCACCCCCGGGACCTCTCAGGCACGCCTGGAGCCCCTCGCCGGATGGGCGGGTCCCTGGCCGATCGACGAGCGCTGGTGGGATCCGAGCACCGCCGTCCGCTACGACCGCTTCCAGGTGGTCGACGCCGCCGGTGTCGCCTGGCTGCTGCTCTGCCTCGACGGGGTCTGGGCCGCAGAGGCCCGCTACGACTGAACCGGAGCATCCCTCCACCACCGCGAACGAGCACCGAAGGAGCCCCGATGGGCTGGAACAACCCGCCGATCCCCTGGTCGGAGTTCGAGCGCCGCCTCTCCAGCGGCAAGCGCGCCGACGGCACGGTCGTCCAGGGCGACGGCGGCGACAGTCCGGCCTGGTCGCACAAGCGCCCCGCCTACGTGGCAGGGGACGACGTCCGGCCGCCGGCTCATCCGGTGCCCTACGCCGAGCTGCACGCCCACTCCCACTTCAGCTTCCTCGACGGGGCGAGCAAGCCGGAGCAGCTGGTCGAGGAGGCGGTCCGGCTCGGCATCGACACCCTCGCGCTCACCGACCACGACGGCCTCTACGGCATCGTGAGGATGGCCGAGGCCGCGCAGGGGCACGCCGTCCGCACGGCCTTCGGAGCCGAGCTCTCCATCGGGCTCACCTCGCCTCAGAACGGGGTCGCCGATCCGGAGGGGACCCACCTGCTCGTCCTCGCGCGCCGCGAGGAGGGCTACCACCGCCTCGCCCGTGCGATCACCACCGCCCAGCTCGCCGGAGCCGAGAAGGGCAAGCCGAGCTACGACCTCGAGGAGCTCGCGCGCGCCGCCGACGGCCACTGGATCGTGCTGACGGGCTGCCGCAAGGGAGCGGTCCGTCAAGCGCTCGCCGCCGCAGGAGTGGCCGCGGCCGAGCAGGAGGTCCGCGAGCTCGTCCGGCTCTTCGGTCCCGCCAACGTCCTCGTGGAGCTGTACGACCACGGGGATCCCCTCGCCTCGCGCGCCAACGACCAGCTGGCGGCGATCGCCGAGAAGCTCCGGCTGCGGACGGTCGCCACCGGGAACGTGCACTACGCCCGGCCGGAGGAGCGCCCCCTCCAGACGGCCCTCGCCGCGGTCAGAGCACGCCGGAGCCTCGACGAGATGGACGGCTGGCTCCCCGCAGCGGGCGGCGCCCACCTGCGCTCCGGCGCCGAGATGGCCGAGCGCTTCGGCCGCTACCCCGGCTCCGTGGAGAACACGGTGCGCGTCGCCGACGAGATCGCCTTCGAGCTCGGCCGAGTCCGGCCCCGGCTGCCGCGCCAGGAGGTCCCCGAGGGGCACACCTCGATGAGCTGGCTGCGCGAGCTCGTGCGCGAGGCCGTGCCGGCCAAGTACCCCCGCGCCGACGCCGACGTCCTCGCGCGCCTCGAGAAGGAGCTCGCGGTGATCGAGCAGAAGGACTTCCCGGGCTACTTCCTGATCGTCCACGACATCGTCCACTACGCCAAGCGGAACGGCATCCTCTGCCAGGGACGCGGCTCGGCCGCCAACTCGGCGGTCTGCTACGTCCTGGGCATCACGGCGGTCGACTCGATCTTCTACGACCTGCCGTTCGAGCGGTTCCTCTCCAGCATCCGCGACGAGGAGCCCGACATCGACGTCGACTTCGACTCGGAGCGGCGCGAGGAGGTGATCCAGTACGTCTACCGGAAGTACGGACGTCTGAACGCGGCCCAGGTCGCCAACGTCATCACCTACCGGCCCAAGTTCGCCGTGCGCGACATGGCCAAGGCCCTCGGATACAGCGCCGGGCAGCAGGACGGCTGGTCGAAGCAGGTCGAGCGGTGGGGGTCCGTCACCGAGAGCACCGACCACGACATCCCCGAGGACGTGGTCGCCCTGACCACCCGGGTGCTGGGCACGCCCCGGCACCTGGGCATCCACTCCGGCGGCATGGTGCTGACCGACCGGCCCGTGGGCGAGGTCTGCCCGATCGAGCCCGCCCGGATGGAGGACCGCACCGTCCTGCAGTGGGACAAGGACGACTGCGCCTGGATGGGCCTGGTCAAGTTCGACCTCCTCGGGCTCGGGATGCTCGCCGCCCTGCAGTACACGTTCGACCTCGTCGCCGAGCACGTCGGCGAGAAGTGGGACCTCTCCACCCTCCCTCGGGAGGAGAAGGGCGTCTACGACCAGCTCTGCCGCGCCGATTCGATCGGGGTGTTCCAGGTCGAGAGCCGGGCGCAGATGGGCACCCTCCCCCGGCTGCAGCCGCGCCGCTTCTACGATCTGGTGATCGAGGTAGCGCTCATCCGCCCCGGCCCCATCCAGGGCGGTGCGGTCCATCCCTACATCCGCCGCAAGCTCGGCGAGGAGCCGGTGACGTACCAGCACCCCCTCCTCGTGACGCCGCTCAAGCGCACCCTCGGCGTGCCGCTCTTCCAGGAGCAGCTCATGCAGGTGGCCGTGGCCGTCGGCGACTGCAACGCGGAGGACGCCGACCTGCTGCGCCGGGCGATGGGGTCCAAGCGCGGGACCGAGAAGATCGAGACCCTCCGCGAGCGGCTCTACCAGGGGATGGCCCGCAACGGCATCACGGGCGAGGTCGCGGACGACATCTACCTCCGGATCCAGGCCTTCGCGAACTTCGGCTTCGCCGAGAGCCATGCGATCAGCTTCGCCCTGCTGGTCTACGCGAGCGCCTGGCTCCGCCTGCACTACCCCGCCGCGTTCACCGCCGCGCTGCTGAGGGCGCAGCCCATGGGCTTCTACGCCCCGCACACCCTGGTCGCCGATGCCCGGCGTCACGGAGTGGAGGTCGTCTCGCCCGACGTCAACCGCTCCCTGGCGCCTCCCGGGCTCGAGGCGAAGGAGGATGCCCCCGCACGCCGGAGGAGCGGCGCCGCCTACGGGAGCGACGACTGCCTCCGCGCCGATCAGCCGCCCACGGGACTGTTCGACCGCACCGAGCACTTCCACACGGACGACCACAGGCGCGACAGCGGCTTCGTGATCCGGCTCGGGCTGGCAGGGGTGAAGGGCATCGGCACCGCGCTCGCCGAGCACATCGTCGCCGAGCGCGAACGCGGCGGACCCTACGCGAGCATGGCCGACCTCTCGCGTCGGGTCGGCACGACCGCGGCTCAGCTGGAGGCCCTCGGCGCCGCGGGCGCCTTCGACTCGCTCGGTCTGCAGCGTCGGCAGGCGCTCTGGGAGGCCGGCACCGCCGCAGGCGACCGCGAGGAGTTCCTCGCCGGCTCCACGGTCGTCGTGCAGCCCCCGCTCCTGCCGATGCTCTCCCCTCAGGAGCGCGTGGTCTTCGACTTCTGGGCCACCGGCATCTCACCCGACGACCATCCGCTGCGCCACCTCCGCGAGGGGCTCGCTCGCCGCGGCACCCGCTCCTCGGCCGATCTCCCCGGCATCGCCTCGGGGACCCGGATCGAGGTCGGTGGAGTCGTGATCCACCGCCAACGTCCCTCCACAGCCGGTGGAGTGACCTTCCTCAACCTCGAGGACGAGCACGGGATCCTCAACGTGATCTGCTCCGTCGGAGTATGGAACCGCTACCGCCGCGTGGCCCGCGAGGCACCCGCCCTGCTGGTCAGGGGGATCCTCGAGCGCTCCGACGAGGGGGTGACGAACCTCCTCGCCGACAGGTTCGAGACCCTCACGGTCGGCGCTCGCACCACCTCCCGCAACTTCCGATGACCCCTCAGCGGCACCGCCCGCTCGCCCCACGAGAAAGCGACACCATGACCACTCTCGACCACGCCGCTCCCGCTCCGCACCTCGATGCGCCGCTCCTGAACGACCGCGAGCTGCGCGAGCGCGTCTCCTCGCTGATCGGACCGGCCTACCGCCGGGCCCTGTGGCCGATCTTCCTCGACCGCGACGGCGTGCAGCTGCCGATCCTCTACCCGGTGGACGGGCTCCCCGTGCACCCCGACGAGGAGAAGACCGAGCGGATCGTCGCCACCCTCGCCAAGGCCGTGGCGCACCAGGACGTGGGCTCGCTCGCCTTCGCCCTGGAACGTCCCGGGCGCGCCTTCCTCGGCGAGACCGACCGGGTCCTCGCCCGTCACCTGGCGGCGGCGTGCCACAAGCGGGCCATCCCCCTCCGCGCGCTCCTGCTCGTCCACGACGAGGGAGTGCGGGTCGTGACCGCGACGGAGTACGCCGCGGTCGCGCTCTGAGCGCTCGGGCCCGAGGCGGCCGTTCAGGACAGCGGCGGCCGGCCACCTGAACAGCCGGCCGCCACGGAGCTCAGGCGCTCAGCGTCACCAGCAGCGAGGAGGCGCCGAGATCCACCTCGGTGTCCCCGGGCTGCACCGCGTACTCCCCGACGCCGAGCAGCGTCTCCGCCACCTCCGGCAGGGCGATGCGGGCGGCGGACTCGCCGACGTTGATCGCCACGGTCACCCGACCGCGGCCGAGAGTCAGCCAGCGGGCATCCTCGTCGAACTCCACGCGGAGCGAACCGAAGCGCGGGTCCGTCAGCTCGGGGTAGCGGCGGCGGATCGCCGCCAGCTCGCGGTACACCTCGAGGGTGCGGGCGTGACGCCCCTCCCCGACCTCGGACCAGTCGAGCCGCGAGCGCAGGAACGTCTCCGGGTCCTGCGGATCGGGAACGACCTCCGGGTCCCAGCCCATCTTCGCGAACTCCTCGATGCGGCCCTTCGCCGTCGCCTCGCCCAGATCCTTCTCCGGGTGCGAGGTGAAGAACTGCCACGGGGTCGACGCCGCCCACTCCTCCCCCATGAACAGCATGGGAGTGAAAGGGCCCAGCAGCGTCAGAGCCGCGGCGATCGCGAGGCGCCCCTCGTCGAGGGTCGCCGTCAGACGGTCGCCGACCGCCCGGTTGCCGATCTGGTCGTGGTTCTGGCTGCAGACCACCAGGCGCCAGGTCGGCATGTGCTCGGTGTCCACCGGACGGCCGTGGTGACGGCCGCGGAACGTCGAGAGGGTGCCGTCGTGGAAGAAGCCCCGGGTCAGCACCTTCGCGAGGGCGCCGAGCGGCGCGAAGTCCTCGTAGTAGCCCGTGGTCTCCCCGGTCAGCGCGACGTGGACCGCGTGGTGGAAGTCGTCGCTCCACTGCGCGTCGAGCCCGTAGCCGTGCGCCTCCCGCGGAGTGATCAGCGTCGGGTCGTTGAGGTCGGACTCGGCGATCAGCGTCAGAGGGCGCCCGACGTGGGCCGACAGCACGGCCACCTCGCTCGCCATCTCCTCGAGCACGTGCACGGCCCGCTCGTCCGAGAGGGCGTGCACCGCGTCCAGGCGCAGGGCGTCGACGCGGTAGTCGCGCAGCCACATCAGAGCGTTGTCGATGATGTACCCGCGGACGGTGTCCGAACCCTCGCCGTCGAGGTTGATCGAGCTGCCCCAGGTGTTGGCCTTCTCGTTCTTGAGGTAGGGGCCGAACTCCGGCAGGTAGTTGCCGCTCGGGCCGAGGTGGTTGTAGACGACGTCCTGGACCACGCCGAGGCCGGCACGGTGGGCGGCGTCCACGAAGCGCTGGTACGCCTCGGGTCCGCCGTACGGCTCGTGCACGGCGTACCAGAGGACGCCGTCGTAGCCCCAGTTGTGCGTTCCGTTCACCGCGTTGACCGGCAGCAGCTCGATGAAGTCCACGCCGATCGAGCGCAGGTGCTCGAAGCGCTCCGCCGCCGCGTCCAGGGTGCCCTCGGGTGTGAACGTACCGAGGTGCAGCTCGTAGATGACGGCGCCGGCGAGCTCGCGCCCGGTCCAGGCGGAGTCGCCCCACTCGTGCGCCGAGGGGTCGAACGTGCGCGAGAGCTCGTGCACGCCCTTCGGCTGGCGACGCGAGCGGGGGTCCGGCAGCGGACCGCTGCCGTCCACCCGGTACCCGTAGTCGACCTCGCCGGTGGCCGGGGCCGACGCGGGCGCCCGCCACCATCCGTCGTCTCCGTGGCGGGTCATCGTCAGCGACGAGTCGTCACCGAGAAGGAGCTCGACCGTCGAGGCCTCGGGGGCCCAGACGTCGAACCGCTCGGGACCGGTCGTCGGGAGTGCGTAGCGGTAGGGAGTCGTGCTGATCACTGCTGTCTCCAGGAGGGGTCGTATCGGTCTGGGGTGCGGTGGCGGAACCGGTCAGGAGACCGGGGCGAGCAGTGCCACGGGGTAGTCGGTGAGGATCTCGGCGACCGGAGTCACTCCTCCCGCGAAGGTGCGGCCGGTGAGGACGTCCTCCATCGGGTGCCCGGGCAGGACCACGACCGTGCCGTTCCACCCGCCCGAAGCGGCGAGGCCCTCGGGGAGCCGGGTCGCGACGGTCAGCGCGCCGCCGCGGTCGAAGGCGATCGCGTGCTCGGCGGCGGGCCCGATCGCAGGGACGGCGGCGTAGCGGGTGAACAGCTCGGGGCGGTCGCGGCGGAGCCGGAGGGCGCGCGAGGTGACGAGGAGCTTCGCGGCTCCCTCGGCGTCGATCGCGGGCTTCCAGCCGCCGTCGATCCGCTCCAGCAGCGCTCGACGCTGCCCGAAGTCGACCTCGCGGCGGTTGTCCGGGTCGACGAGGGAGGTCTCCCAGAGCTCGCTGCCCTGGTAGACGTCCGGGATGCCCGGGGCGGTGATCTGCACGAGCTTCGCGGCGAGACCGTTCGACCAGCCGGCAACCGACACCCGCTCGACGGTCTGCTCGACCAGCCGGCGGACGGCGGGCTCGTCGAACGCCGCGTCGATCGCCGCGTGCATCCGCTTCTCGAACTGCTCGTCAGGAGCGGTCCAGTGCGTCGAGTCGTCGGCCTCGCGCGACGCCTTCTCGGCGTAGGCGTGCAGGCGCTCGCGGCTCGCGGGCCAGGTCCCCACGACGGCCTCCCAGAGCAGGTGCTCGATCGGGCCGTCGCCGAAGCCGACGAGGGCGTGGAGCTCGCGGAGCGTCGCCGCCCACGCCTCCGGGTCCTCGGCCAGTGCGGTGATGCGGGCACGGGTGTCCTCGCCGCGCTTCGTGTCGTGGGTCGAGAGCGTGGTGAGCGAGGCGGGGAACGAGGCCTGGCGCACGGCCTGGCGGCGGTGGAACTCGACCAGGTCGATCGCGAACTCGTCCGGGTCCGCTCCGACCTCGTTCAGCGAGGTGAGGCGGCTGAAGCGGTAGAACGCCGTGTCCTCGACGCCCTTCGCCATCACCATGCCGGAGGTCTGCTGGAAGCGCACGGACACCGGAGTGCCGGTCTCGCCGAGCGCCGCGGCGACCTCGTCGATGGTCGCGCGGATCTCGGGACGGCGGCGCACGGCGTCGACGCGGGCGTGCTCGAGGTGCTCCGCTCCGTAGGGGAGGTAGCTGCGGTAGACCGGGTAGGTCGCCAGGAGCTCCGCCAGCGCGTCGTCCGCTCCCTCGATACCGGGGATCAGGCGGGCCAGCCGCAGGACCTCGGAGCGGAGGATGCCGTCGGCGATGCCGCGCTTGGTGTCGTGGATGAGGTCGGCCCACTGCAGCGGGGAGCCCTTCCCCGTGAGCTCGGCGTCGAGGCCCTCCAACACGGGGCGGGCGTCGGGGTCGACCAGGATGCGGTCGACGTCGGCCAGGGCGTCGTAGCCCGTGGTGCCGACGGTCGCCCAGTGCGGCGGGAGCTCCTCGTCGCCCTCGAGGATCTTCTCGACCCAGACCGGGGCGCCGCCGATCGCGCGGGCCAGGTCGTCGAGATATCCGCCCGGGTCGGCCAGGCCGTCCGGGTGGTCGACGCGCAGGCCGTCAGCGAGCCCCTCGGTGAACCAGCGGACGATCTCGGCGTGCGAGGCGTCGAACACCTCGGGCCGCTCGACCGTGATGGCGGCGAGGGTGTTCACCGCGAAGAAGCGGCGGTAGTTCAGCTCGGCGTCGGCGCGGCGCCAGTTCACGAGCTCGTAGCTCTGGCGCGCGTGCACCGTGCGGCCGGAGTCGCCGGGCTCGGCGGTGCCGGGCGCGATCGGCAGGCGGTTCTCGTAGTAGTGCAGCTCGTCGCCGACGACCTCGAGCGCGTCGAGCTCGCTGTCGCTGTCTCCCTCGCTCGCACCGTCGCCGAGGATCGGCACGCGCAGCTTCCCGCCCCCCGCCTCCCAGTCGATGTCGAAGGCGGTGGCGTAGCGGGAGGACTTCCCGTTCCTCAGCAGGTCCCACCACCACGAGTTCTCGCTCGGGGTCGCGACGCCCATGTGGTTGGGGACGATGTCGATGAGGACGCCGAGGCCCTCCGCCCGCGCCGCGGCCGAGGCGTTCGCCAGGCCGGCCGCGCCACCGCGGTCGGGATCGACCTCGGTGTGGTCCACCACGTCGTAGCCGTGGTCCGAGCCGGGCTCGGCCTTCAGCAGCGGCGAGAAGTACAGCCAGTCCGCTCCGAGCGCGCGCACGTAGTCGGCGACGCGGGCGGCGTCGTCGAGGTCGAACGCCGACCGGATCTGGAGGCGGTAGGTGGAGGCGGGCAGACGCACGTCAGGCTCCTGTCGAGGGTGCGGTCGCGGAGTCGGTCGACTCGGCGTGGGGGCTGGTGGGTCCCGTCGAGGAGACGATCGGGATGGCCGAGGTGGCGGCCAGGGACGCGAGCGAAGCGGCGACCGAGTGGTCGACCTCGGGCTCGGGGGTGCTGTGCTCCTGGAGGATGACGAGCGACTTCGCCTGGACGGTGAGCACCGCCCCCGCCGGACGCGGGATCGAGTCCGCCTCGGCGCCGGCGGTGTCGACGAGGACGCTCCACTCGAGCGCGTACTCGTCGCTCGGGATCGCGAACTCGACGTCGACGTCGTCGGCGTTGAAGTACAGGAGGAAGCTGTCGTCGGTGACGGGGCGTCCGCGCTGGTCGCGCTCGCGGATCCCGTTGCCGTTGAGGTAGATGCCCACCGATCGGCCGAGACCGGAGTCCCAGTCGGACGGGGACATCTCGGTGCCGGCAGCGGTGAACCAGACGATGTCGGGCAGGGGCTCGCCGTCGCCGCGCAGGACGGGGCGGCCGTCGAAGAAGCGCATGCGTCGGAAGGTCGGGTGCTCGGCGCGCAGGCGGATGAGCGCCGCGGTGAACTCGAGCAGCGGCCGGTCGGCGTGCGCCCAGTCGATCCAGGTCAGCTCGCTGTCCTGGGCGTAGGTGTTGTTGTTGCCGTTCTGGGTCCGGCCCAGCTCGTCGCCGTGGAGGATCATCGGAACGCCCTGGGAGATCAGCATCGTCGCGAGGAAGTTCCGCTGCTGGCGCGCCCGGAGCGCGAGCACCCGCGGGTCGTCCGTGGGCCCCTCCACGCCGTGGTTCCAGGAGCGGTTGTGCGACTCGCCGTCGTTGCCGTCCTCGCCGTTGGCGTCGTTGTGCTTCTCGTTGTACGAGACCAGGTCCCGGAGGGTGAAGCCGTCGTGCGCCGTGACGAAGTTGATCGAGGCGACCGGGTAGCGGCCCGAGTGCGCGTAGAGGTCGGCCGAGCCGGTGAGGCGGGAGGCGAACTCCCCCAGCGTCGACGGCTCGCCGCGCCAGAAGTCGCGGACCGTGTCGCGGTACTTGCCGTTCCACTCCGTCCACTGGGGCGGGAAGTTGCCCACCTGGTAGCCGCCCGGCCCGACGTCCCACGGCTCGGCGATCAGCTTCACCTGCGAGACCACCGGGTCCTGCTGGACGAGCTCGAAGAAGGTGGAGAGCCGGTCGACGTCGTAGAACTCGCGTGCCAGCGCCGAGGCGAGGTCGAAGCGGAAGCCGTCGACGCGCATCTCCGTCACCCAGTAGCGCAGCGAGTCCATGATCAGCTGGAGCGAGTGCGGGTGGCGCACGTTCAGGGTGTTCCCGGTGCCGGTGTAGTCCATGTAGTAGCGCTTGTCGTCGTCGACGAGGCGGTAGTACGCCTCGTTGTCGATGCCGCGGAACGACAGCGTGGGGCCGAGGTGGTTGCCCTCCGCCGTGTGGTTGTAGACCACGTCGAGGATGACCTCGATGCCGGCAGCGTGGAGCGCCTTCACCATGCTCTTGAACTCCTGGACCTGCTGGCCCTGGTCGCCCGTGGAGGAGTAGGTGTTCTGCGGAGCGAAGAAGCCGATCGTGTTGTAGCCCCAGTAGTTCGAGAGGCCCTTGTCCATCAGCGTCGAATCGTTCACGAACTGGTGCACGGGCATGAGCTCGATCGCCGAGACGCCCAGGTGCTTGAGGTGGTCGATCACCGCGGGGTGGGCGACTCCGGCGTAGGTGCCGCGGAGCTCCTCCGGCACGTCGGGATGCGTCTTGGTGAGCCCCTTCACGTGCGCCTCGTAGATCACGGTGCTGTCGTAGGAGGTGCGCGGGCGGCGGTCACCGGCCCAGTCGAAGAAGGGGTTGATGACGACGCCCATCATCATGTGCGGCGCCGAGTCCTCGTCGTTCGTCGAGTCCGGGTCGCCGAAGGTGTACGAGAAGAGGGACTGGTCCCAGTCGATCTCCCCCGAGATCGCCTTCGCGTAGGGGTCCAGCAGCAGCTTGTTCGGGTTGCAGCGGTGGCCGGCATCGGGGTCGTACGGTCCGTGGATGCGGAAGCCGTAGCGCTGGCCCGGCTGGACCTGCGGAAGGTAGCAGTGCCAGACGTAGGCGTCCGACTCCTGGATCTCGACGCGCGTCTCGGTGCCGTCCTCCTCGAAGAGGCACAGCTCGACGCGCTCGGCGATCTCACTGAACAGGGCGAAGTTCGTGCCGCTTCCGTCGAACGTCGCGCCCAACGGGTAGGCGGTTCCGGGCCAGGTCTCCACGAGACTCCTCAGGGGATTGTTCTCGGGCAGTCCGGGAGACGCCGATGTGCGGTCTGCGGATGCCCGACGTCGGGGGTGATGGTCCGTCACTTCCGCGACGGACCGACTGCTCAGCTTAGCGAGCGTGTCTCGAGCATTCCCCTGACGGTCAGCGCTCATCGCGCGGTCCTCCTCCGGTGGTCACGACCGGCGGCCGGAACCGCCGTCCGGTTCGTCCTGCGGGCGCGTGAGCGGGCAGGTCGTTCCGGTGGGTCACGCTCGAACAGTACGGTCGCGCCCGGTCCGCCGGGGAGGGCTGGCGCCGCGCCGGGTGCATCGGCTAGAACGCGCCGGAGGGACTGTCCGGCGCACGCGGAGGGGCCGGCCGGGCTGGGCGGGAGCAGCGATCGGCCCCGTCGTCAGGGCCACGTCGCCACGGACCGGGGCGCCGCACCGCGATCAGTGCGAGCCGAGCCTGCGCCGCAGGAGATCGATCCGCGCCTGCAGCTGGGTCACGCTCGCCTGCGCCACCGCGGGTCCGCCGCAGAGCCGGCGCAGCTCGGTGTGCACCTGGCCGTGCGACTCGCCCGTCCCCCGTGCCCACAGGCCGACCAGGGAGTTGAGCAGGCTGCGCTGCTCCTTGAGCGTGCGGTAGAGCGGTGCCGGGATCTCGCTCACCGGCTCGGCCGGGGCCGCCGCCCCCGCGCGGCTGCCGGCGCGCTTGGCCTGCCGCTGCTGCCGGTGCTGGAGGAGCTCCCGCACCTGGTCGGGCTCGAGGAGCCCCGGCAGGCCGATGAAGTCGAGCTCCTCCTCGCTCTCGACCTCGACCTCCATCCCGAACTCGGCGCCCTCGTAGACGACGCGGTCGAAGGTGGCGGCCGAGCCGATCGACTCGAAGCGGCCCTCCTCCAGGAGATCCGAGGACGCCTTCTCGCTGCGCTCGGCGTCGGCCATCAGGTCGGCCTCGGGGTACTCCTCGTCGTCGGAGGTCCTGCGGTCGAGGGCGTGATCGCGCTGCAGCTCCATCGAGCCCGCCAGCGCGAGCAGGCCGGGCACGTTCGGGAGGAACACCGAGGCGGTCTCGCCGCGGCGCCGCGCGCGCACGAAGCGGCCGATCGCCTGGGCGAAGAACAGCGGAGTCGACGCCGATGTCGCGTAGACGCCGACGGCGAGCCTCGGCACGTCGACGCCCTCGGAGACCATGCGGACCGCGACCATCCAGCGACTGGTGTCCTTCGCGAACTCCTCGATCCGGTCGCTCGCCTCCTTCTCGTCGGAGAGCACGACGGTGACGGTCTCGCCGCTTATCTCGCGGAGCATCGCGGCGTAGGCGCGCGCGGTGTAGTGGTCGGTCGCGATGACCAGGCCGCCGGCGTCGGGCACGGCGCGCCGCACCTCGGTGAGGCGGGTGTTCGCGGCGCGGAGGACCGAGGGGATCCAGTCGCCCTTCGGGTCCAGCGCGGTCCGCCAGGCCTGCGAGGTGATGTCCTTGGTGTTGCCCTCGCCGAGCCGCGCCTCCATCTCGTCGCCGGCCTTCGACTTCCAGCGCATCTGCCCGGCGTAGACCATGAACAGCACCGGCCGGACGACGCCGTCCGCGAGCGCGCGGCCATAGCCGTAGGCGTAGTCGGTGAGCGAGGTGCGGATGCCCTCCTCGTCCGGCAGGTAGCTGACGAACGGGATCGCTGCCGTGTCCGAGCGGAACGGCGTCCCGGTCAGCGAGAGCCGGCGGACGGCGGGCTCGAAGGCCTCGCGCACCGCGTCGCCCCAGCTGAGCGCGTCGCCGGCGTGGTGCACCTCGTCGAGGATGACGAGGGTGCGGCCGGACAGGGTGAGCTCGCGGTGGAGCTCGGCGCGGACGGCGACCTGCGCGTAGGTGACGGCGACGCCGTGGTAGTGGCGGGCGTGGCGGCCCATGCGGTTGGTGAAGGTCGGGTCCAGGCGGATGCCGACGCGGTGCGCGGCCTCGGCCCACTGGCGCTTGAGGTGCTCCGTCGGCGCGACCACGGTGATCCGGTCGACCGTGCGGTTGTGCAGCAACTCGGCGGCCAGCCGCAGCGCGAAGGTGGTCTTGCCCGCGCCCGGGGTCGCGGCGGCCAGGAAGTCGCGCGGCTCGTGCTCGAAGTAGGCCTCGAGCGCCTCCGCCTGCCAGGCGCGGAGCTTGTTCGCGGTACCCCACGGTGCCCTGCCCGGGAACGACGGGGACAGGTGCTCAGCGGCGGAGGTGCCGACCTGATGACCGAAGCTCGAGGGACTGTTCACGTGGACCGAATCTAGCCGACGCCTCCGACAGCGGCTCGGTCTCCGCGGCCCGCCGGGAGGCGCACGGCGTGTCGCGCCGTGCCACCGGCGGCCGGGTGCGGAGCATGATGGAGGGATGGTCGAGCAGCGTCATCCGTGGTCCCGCTACGTCGCCCTGGGCGACTCCTTCACCGAGGGGATCGGCGATCCGGAGCCCGGCAGCCCCGGCGGGCACCGCGGCTGGGCGGACCGCGTGGCGGAGGTCCTGGGCAGCCAGAACGAGGACTTCGCCTACGCCAACCTGGCGGTGCGCGGCCGCCTCCTGCAGCAGATCGTCGACGAGCAGGTCGAGCCCGCCCTGGAGCTGCGCCCCGACCTCATCACCATCTCCGCGGGCGGGAACGACGTCATCCGCCCGGGGACCGACCCCGACGACATCGCGTCCCGCTTCGAGTCGGGCCTCGCCCGGCTCCGCTCCGACGGGGCGACCGTCGTCCTCTTCACCGGAGTGGATGTGGGCTTCTCCCCCGTGTTCGGGCGGATCCGCGGGAAGGTCGCGATCTACAACGAGAACCTGCGGGCGCTGGCCAAGCGGTACGACTGCATCGTCGCCGACCAGTGGTCCCTCCAGGAGATCCAGGACGTGCGGATGTGGGCGCCGGACCGCCTGCACCTCAACCCGCACGGCCACCACGAGGTCGCGCGCATGGTCCTCGAGTCGCTGAACGTCGAGAACGACCTGCGCCCCCTCGCCCCGGAGCCGCTGCACGCCCGCACCTGGCGTGCCGCCCGCACGGAGGACATTCAGTGGGCGCGGGAGTACCTCGTGCCGTGGGTGCTGCGCCGAGTCCGCCACCAGTCCTCCGGCGACTTCATCACCGCCAAGCGGCCCTCCGCCGAGCGCTGGAGCACCGATCTCGGGGCCTCGGAGCCGGGCTCGGTCGTGCCGGGTAACGCGACGCCGGAGGAGGTCGCCGAGGACATCGCGACCGCCGGCGTGCGGATCGTCGGCGACCGGGCCGCGGATCCCCTGGCCTGATCCGCTCCCGGGAGGCGGCGGCTCGCCCCGCGCTCAGCCGAACAGCTCGGCCGGGTGGCCGAGGCGCCAGGCGAAGCCCGGGTCCTCGATCGACCCGTCGGCGACGAGGGGAAGCTCGTACGGGGTGCCGTTGACGTCGACGGTCGCGGTCCCCACGCGCTCGCCGTCGGCGACGGTCTCGAGCGGATCGAGGGCGACCGTGGTCGACGTCGAGACCGCACCCCACACCAGCACGGACCGCGCCTCCGCGGTCTCGGCCGTCGCCGTCTCCCCCCAGGCGCTCGTGAGGGTGCCGTAGTCCTGGCCCTCGACGGTCAGCGGGACGGTCCGGAAGCCCGCCTCGACGGTCGGGACGAGGGTCAGCACGTCCGCGGCGAGCTGCGGGTGCGTGCGCGCGCCCACCACCACGCCGACGAGGGTGACCGGCCGGCCGTCGACGGTCGCGTCGAGCGAGAACAGCAGGCACGAGCCCGCCTCGTCGGTCGTCCCCGTCTTGATACCGTCCACTCCCGAGCGGCCGAGGAGCGAGTTGGTGTTGTCGACCTCGCCGACCCCCGGGATGACCGCGGTCGGCGTCGCGACGATCGGAGCGAGCACCGGGTCCGCGATCAGCAGCTCGCCCAGGCGCACCATCTCGGCCGTCGTGCTGACCGTCGCCGGCGAGAGCCCGCTGGTGTCGGCGAGGGAGGTCCGCTCGAGCCCCTGCCCGTCGAGCCAGCCGCGCGCCGCGGCGAGGAAGGCGTCCTCCGAGCCGTACGCCCAGATCGCGAGGGACTTCGCGTAGTTGTTCGCGGACGGGAGCATCATGGCGGTCAGCGCCTCCCGCTCGGTCAGCTGCAGACCCGCGGTGACCGGAGCGTTCGAGCCGTTCTCGGCCAGGGTGTCGTTGTAGTACTGCACGTCCGCGCTCGTGAAGGTGATGGTCTCCCCGTCCGTCCCCTCTGCGATCGGCTTCGCCGCGAGGACGACGAGAGCGGTGACGACCTTGGCGATGCTCCCCGTCGGCACGGTTCCGGTGGAGCCGTAGCGGGCGAGCAGCCCGTCCTCCTCCGTCCCGTCGATGCCCACGGCCGCCACGGCGCCGGAGCCGTAGGCCGGCCAGGCCGGAGCGGGCGCGTCGACGGTGCTCGAGACGGGGTCCACCGCGACGGCGCTCGCCGTCGGCAGCTCCGCGGTCGCGGCATTGGTCGCGTAGGCACCGCCTCCACCGACCAGCACGGTCGCAGCGACGAGACCGGCGACGACCGCCCCGCGCCGTCGACGCGGTCGCGGCTCCGGCGCGGCGGGCTCCCCGAACAGGTCGAGGGCGTCGTCGGATCGGGTCGGGAAGGTCACCCCGTCATCGTACGGGCGGGCCTCTCACCCGTCCCGGACGCCGCCCCGTCGTCGGACGCGGCGGGTGACGCGCGGCACCGACCCCGATCCAGCGGCGGGAGCGTCAGCAGCAGGTCACCGCGGGGCCGCCGAGCGCCGGAGCCGGGCGGTCAGCGCCCGCGGGTCAGCGCCCACAGTGCGACGGCGCTCGCCGAGGCCACGTTGAGCGAGTCGACGCCGTGCAGCATCGGGATGGTGACGACGGTGTCCGAGGCGTCCAGCGCCGCGCGGCTGAGCCCGTCCCCCTCGGCGCCCAGGACGATCGCGACGCGCTCGGGGCGAGCCGCCGCGTACTCGTCGAGCGGCACCGCGTCCGGAGCGAGCGCCAGGGCGGCGACCGAGAACCCGGCCTCCTCCAGAGCGCGGCGGGCCGGTGCCCACTCGGGGGTGCGCGTCCACGGCACCTGCAGGACCGTGCCCATGCTCACCCGGACGCTGCGCCGGTACAGGGGGTCCGCACACCGCGGCGTCACGAGCACCGCGTCCGCGCCCATGCCGGCCGCGGCGCGGAAGACGGCGCCGACGTTGGTGTGGTCGACCAGGTCCTCCAGGATCACGACGAGGCGCGCGCCCTCCAGCAGCTCGGCCATCGGCCGCAGCGGCGGACGGTGCATCGAGGCGAGCGCTCCGCGGTGGAGGTGGAACCCGGTCAGCTCCTCGATCAGCGGATCCGGCGCCACGAAGACCGGCACCTCGGGATGACGCTCGAGCACCCCGGCCGCGTCCGGCAGCCGCTTCTCCTGCACCAGGACCGAGCGGGGACGGTGCCCGGCGTCGAGCGCCCGCTCGATCACCTTGGCGGACTCGGCGATGTACAGACCGCCCTCCGGCTCCAGCACCCGCCGCAGCGCCACGTCGGTGAGGCGGTGGTAGTCGGCGAGGAGCGGGTGGTCGAGGTCGGTGATGTGCACGATCGGCATCCCGGCAATCTAGGGCACGGCGCGGACTAAACTCGTCCAGGGGCCGCTCGAACGGCCCTCGAAGGAGGCGCGGATGGAGTCGAGTCCGACACCGGTCGCCGAGGGCCCCGAGGCGCTCGCGGTCGAGCAGGCCGTCGAACTCCTCAGCGGGCGCCGTATCGCCGCCGTCACCGGCGCGGGCATGAGCACCGACTCGGGCATCCCCGACTACCGCGGAGCCGGGGCACCGGTGCGCAGCCCGATGACCTACTCCCAGTTCGTCGCCGATCCCGACTACCGCCGCCGGTACTGGGCCGGCAGCCAGCTCGGCTGGCGCCGCTTCACCAGCACGCTCCCCAACGACGGCCACCGGGCCCTGGCCCGGCTAGAGGGGCGCGGCCTGCTCACGGGCGTCGTCACGCAGAACGTCGACGGCCTGCACGTCCGAGCCGGCTCGCGCCGCGTGGTGGATCTGCACGGCTCGGCGGACCGTGTGCGCTGCATGACCTGCGGCCAGTACTTCGCCCGCGACGCGGTGGCCGAGCGGATCGAGGCGCTCAACCCCTGGCTCGACGACCCCGACGTCTCCTCCCTCAACCCCGACGGCGACGCCGAGGTCCACGATGTCTCGGCGATGACCGTCCCCGAGTGCACGGTCTGCGGCGGGATCCTGAAGCCGGACATCGTCTTCTTCGGCGAGTTCATCCCGACCGAGCGGTTCGAGGAGGCGCGCGCCATCGTCGCGGGCGCCGACGCCCTGCTCGTGGCCGGCTCGTCGCTCGTGGTCAACTCCGGCATCCGCTTCCTCGAGATCGCCCGTCGCGCCCGGATGCCGATCGTGATCGTCAACCGCGGCACCACCAAGGGTGACTCGCGCGCGAGCATCAAGATCGACGGCGGCACCAGCGAGGTGCTCCGCGAGCTCGCCGAGCGCCTGCCCGCGCGCCGCACCGCCGCCCTCTGAGCTCCCGCCCGCTCCGCACCCGACCTCCCGAGAGGCCCCTGTGACCCAGCTCACCCTCGTCCGCCACGGCCAGACCGACTGGAACGCCGCCCGGCGCATCCAGGGCAGGAGCGACATCCCGCTCAACGCGACCGGGCGCGCCCAGGCGCGGGCGGCGGCGCGGCTGCTCGCCGACCGGCGCTTCGACGCGGTGGTCGCCAGTCCGCTGCAGCGCGCCTTCGACACCGGAGCGATCATTGCGCGCGGTCTCGGACTCGACGAGCCGCTGGCGGTGCCGGGCCTGGCCGAGCGCGCCTACGGCGAGGCGGAGGGGATGACCGGTCCCGAGCTCGCCGAGCGCTTCCCCGGAGGCATCGAGCGCGCGCCGATCCCCGGCTGCGAGACCCGCGCCGAGGTCGTCGAGCGGGCGACCGCCGCGCTGCTCGAGGTGGCCGAGCGCTTCCCCGACGCGTCCGTCGTCGTCGCCACGCACGGTGCGGTCATCGGCAGCCTGATCCGCGCGCTCAGCAGCGAGGACCTCCCCGTGCACGGCGTCTCGGTCGGCAACGGCTCCCGGCACGACTTCGCGATCGTCGACGGGGCACTGCGCATCGTCGGCGTCGACGACTCCGGCGACGTGGTCGTGGCGGACGTCGACCTCGACGACGTGCTCAGCCCGGCCCCGGGAGCCTGACGGCCCGCCTCCCGGCAGCGGTCCGATCGCCGGCCCCGCGTCAGCGCCGGCCGAGGTCGTGCAGGAGCCCGAAGAGCACCCGGGCGGAGTCGCGCCAGGAGAAGGCCGCGGCCCGCTCCCTCGCCCGGGCCGAGTGCGTCCGCCACACGGCGCCGTCCTCGAGCGATCGCACGCCGTCCGCGATGCCCTTCGCGCTCGACGGGTCGACGTACACGGCGGCGTCCTGGGCGATCTCGCGGAAGATCGGGATGTCGCTCACCACGACCGGCGTCCCGAGCGCCATCGCCTCGACCAGCGGGATCCCGAAGCCCTCGTCCCTGCTCGCCGTCACGAGAGCGGTCGCCCGCGCGAGCACCGCGCGGTACTCCGCGTCCGGCGCCCCCTGGTGGAACACCAGCTTCGCGGTCGGCGCCAGGGCCCGGAGCGTCTCGACGGTCTCGTCGCTCGCCCGGCTCATCAGGTGCAGCTCGTAGTCGGGCAGAAGCCGCATCGCGCGCGCGAGCGTCTCGACGTTCTTGTAGGGCATGAACGAGCCCATGTAGACGAGCGAGCGCCCGGCCGACCGGTCGGGCAGCGATCCCGCCAGAGCGGCGCTCGCCTCGTCGGGCTCGGTCGCCGCGTTCGGGACGACGACCACCGGCCGGGTGGTGAGGCGGTGGGAGCGGATCAGGTCGCGGGTGGTCTCCGAGACGGTGACGACCGCGTCGGCGCGCTGAAGGAGCCTCCGCTGCGGCCACCAGGCGAGGTGGTAGAGCCGCCAGAGCGCGCGCACGGGAGCGGCCAGGTCGCGCGGCGGAGTGCGGTGGCGGTAGTAGATGAGGTCGTGCACGGTCAGGACGAGCCGGTAGCGGCGGCCGAGCGAGCCCATGGTCTGCATCGGCGAGAAGACCACGTCGGGCCGCAGCCGGTTCACCAGCAGCGCGACGAACGGCTCGAACGGGCTGGTCGGCCCGGTCACGCGCTCCCACGGGAGCGACGGGAGCATCGCGAGCTGGCGGCGGTCGCTGATCAGCATGGTCACGTCGTGCAGCTTCGCGAGCTCGCGGACGAGCTCCGCGGTGTAGCGGCTGATCCCGTCGTGCCGCTCGAGCCGGGTGTACCGGCAGTCGACGACGATCCTCATCGGTCGATCCCCTCCTCGAGGGCCGTCCGCAGCACGGCGGCGGCCTCGTCCGGCGTCTCGTAGTGGATCAGGTGGCCGACTCCGTCGATGACGTGCAGGCGGGCGTGCGGCAGCCTCTCGAGCAGGCGGTACTGCGCCGGGAGCGGAGTGATGTCGTCCTGCGCCGCGGCGATCAGCTGCGTCGGCACGCCGATCCGGGAGGCGTACTCGCCGACGTCGTGCGAGACGGAGGCGCGGAACGCCTCGAGGACCGTGTCGCGGGAGGCGAAGGCGCTGAAGTAGCGGTCGTGCTGGTCGTGCACGAAGCGTCGCAGCGCCGGCTCCTTCGTCTTCACCATCGCCAGGCTCATCACCCGCACGATCAGCGGGTCGCTGAGCAGGCGGCGTCCGAGGGGCCCCGGCAGGAGCGCGCCGAGCCGGTAGTAGAGGACGGCGAGCCTGGTCAGGACTCCGCGCGGACCCTGCAGGGCGGGCGCGCCGATCGGGTTGACCAGCACCAGGAGCGGAGCGGGCAGCCCGTCGGCGACGGCCGCGGCCGCGACGATCGAGCCGAAGGAGTGGCCGAGGACGGCCGCCTCGCCGCGGAGCCCCAGCGTGTCGAGGAAGGAGCTAAGCCAGGAGGCGTAGCCGTCCACGTCGTGCGGCAGGCGCGTCATCGGGGTCGAGGCGCCGAAGCCGGGCAGGTCGGGAGCGACGACCCGCACGTCCGCTCCCCCGGCGAGCAGACGGGCGACGACGGGCTCGAGGCCGTGGTGCTCGCCGCGGAACCCGTGCACCAGCACGAGGACGGTCGAGGCGTCCGGAGCGCCGTAGGTCCAGTAGGCGGTGCGGGATCCGGCGACGTCCACCGCGGCCTCGCGGACGGGGACACGGCCGAGATCGGAGGCGTAGGGGGAGGGAGTGGTCATCGCGTTCCTTATCGTAGGGAAAGCCCGTCGAAGATCTGGCCGCAACGCCTTGCGTGGCCTCGATCCGAGCCGGGAGCATGATCACGCGCTCGCAACACGGCGCACCGCCCACCCGTCTCGCGAGACGGTCATCCGCTCAGGCAGCAGCAGAAGGAGCACCGTGAGCTTCACGTCGCCGATCCAACTCCCCGGACTCGCCCTCGACCCCCAGTGGTACCGCCGGGCGGTGTTCTACGAGGTGATGATCCGGTCGTACTACGACTCCAACGGCGACGGCGCCGGCGACATCAACGGGCTCGCCTCCAAGCTCGACTACCTGCAGTGGCTCGGGATCGACGCCCTCTGGCTCCCGCCGTTCTACATGTCGCCTCTGCGCGACGGCGGCTACGACGTCTCCGACTTCAAGGCGATCCTCCCCGAGTTCGGCACGATGGAGGACTTCCGCGACCTCGTGCGGAAGGCCCACGAGCGCAACATGCGCATCGTGATGGACTTCCCGCTCAACCACACCAGCGACCAGCACGAGTGGTTCCAGCAGTCCCGGTCCGACCCCGAGGGCCCCTACGGCGACTTCTACGTCTGGAACGACACCGACGACAAGTGGCCGGACATCCGCATCATCTTCGTCGACACCGAGGACTCGAACTGGGCCTTCGACGCCGAGCGCCGCCAGTTCTACTTCCACCGCTTCTTCTCGCACCAGCCGGACCTCAACTTCGAGAACCCCGCCGTGCACGAGGCGATCCACGACGTGGTCAAGTTCTGGCTCGACCTCGGCGTCGACGGCATCCGGCTCGACGCGATCCCCTACCTCTACGAGTCCGACGAGGGCAACGGAGAGGGCGAGCCGCCCACCCACGAGTTCATCAAGAACCTCCGCACCATGGTCGACCGCGACTACCCCGGCCGCATCCTGATCGCCGAGGCGAACCAGTGGCCGCGGGAGGTCGCCGCGTTCTTCGGCACGGAGGAGGAGCCCGAGTGCCACATGGCGTTCGACTTCCCGGTCATGCCGCGCATCTTCTACTCCCTCCGCGCGCAGACGGCGAACGAGCTGAAGAAGGTGCTCTCCGAGACGTTCGACATCCCCAGCGGCGCCGCCTGGGGCGTGTTCCTCCGCAACCACGACGAGCTCACGCTCGAGATGGTGTCCGAGGAGTACCGCCAGGCCATGTACGGCTGGTACGCCTACGACCCGCGCATGCGCTCCAACATCGGCATCCGCCGCAGGCTCGCGCCGCTGCTGGACAACTCGCGCGCCGAGCTCGAGCTGATCAACGCCCTGCTCTTCTCCCTCGCCGGCAGCCCGTTCCTGTACTACGGCGACGAGATCGGCATGGGCGACAACATCTGGCTCAACGACCGCGACGCGTCGCGCACGCCGATGCAGTGGACGCCCGACCGCAACGCCGGCTTCTCGGCCGCCGACCCCGGCAAGCTCGTGCAGCCGATCGTCCAGTCGCTCGTCTACCACTACAACCAGGTCAACGTGGAGGCGCAGCTGGCGCAGTCCCGCTCCCTGCTGCACTGGATGCGGAACGTCCTGCACGTGCGCCGCGGCCACCCGGCGTTCGGCCTCGGGTCGATGCGCGTCCTCGAGACGGACCACGAGTCGGTGCTCGCCTTCGTGCGGGACTACGCCGGCTCGGGCTCCGAGATGGGCGACCAGCCCGAGGAGGTGCTCTGCGTCTTCAGCTTCAACCACAACCCGGTCTCGGTCACGATCACCGACCCGGAGAATCCCGGATCGACGCTGAGCGACCTGTTCGGCGGCGGCCGCTTCCCCGGATTCTCGGACGACGGCACGCTGACGATGACGCTCGGCACGCAGGGCTTCTTCTGGCTCCACGTCGCCAAGGCGCACGAGGCCCGCTGACCCGGCAGCACGCCGAGGGGCCTCCGGCCGATGTCGGAGGCCCCCTTTAGGCTGTCAACGTGAGCACCACCGGAACGACCGAGACGCAGACCGAGCCGATGCTGTTCGACGACGCCGAGCGGGCGCTCGTCCCCTCCGAGGGGGCGCGGTGGTTCGACCTGCTGGCCGTGTTCGACCTCGAGACCACCGGCATCGACGTCCGCACGAGCCGCATCGTCACCGCGCACGTCGGCGTGATCGACGCGGCGGGCGAGCCGATCGAGGGCACGACCTGGCTCGCCGATCCCGGCGTGGAGATCCCGGCGGGCGCCTCCGCCGTCCACGGGATCAGCACCGAGCACGCCCGCGCGCACGGCCGCCCCGCCGGCGAGATCGTGGCCGAGATCTCCGAGGCGCTGCGCTCGCTCCTCGCCCGCGGCATCCCGGTCGTCGTCTACAACGCCCCCTACGACCTCTCGCTCCTCGCCCACGAGGCGCGCCGCTGGGGCGTGCCCGTGCTGCTCGACCCGAGCCCCGTCGTCGATCCGCTCGTGATCGACAAGGCGGTGGACCGCTACCGCAAGGGCAAGCGCACCCTGACCCTCGCCGCCGAGCACTACGGCGTCGCCCTCACCGAGGCGCACGACGCGGGCGCGGACGCGATCGCGGCGGGTCGGGTCGCCCAGGCGCTGGGCCGCGCCTTCGCCGACGAGCTCGGAGTCGGCGCGGAGGCCCTGCACGCGCTCCAGGTCGACTGGTGCCGCACCCAGGCCGAGTCCTTCCAGGAGTACATGCGCCGCGTCCGCGACGAGTCCTTCGTCGCCGACGGGGGCTGGCCGGTCCGCCACTGACCCCTCAAGTCAGCGTGCGCCCCTCGCGCAGGAGCGCCACGTACTCCGCGATCCGCCGCTCCCGCGTCGCCGCCCGCTTCAGCTGCGAGAGGCGGAAGAGGAACGCGAAGCGCTTCTGCCCGCCGACGGTCGCGAAGAAGGCCAGGGCCTGCGGATCCGCGTCGAGCGCCCGCTGGAAGTCGTCCGGCACCTCCGCATCGCGCTGCCGGTAGGCCGCGTCCCAGCGCCCGTCGGCGCGTGCCCGCTCGACCTCGGCCAGCCCGCCCGGCAGCATCCGGCCCTCCGCCAGCAGCCGTGCGACGTGATCGCGATTGACCTTGGACCACGGGCTCGCGCGACGCCGCGGGGTGAAGGCCTGGAGCTTGAACTGCTCGTCGAAGGCTCCCGCCTGACCGTCGATCCAGCCGTGGCAGAGCGCGATGTCGAGCGCCTCGGCGTAGGTGATCCCCGGATCGACGGCGGCCTTCTTCCGCAGCTTCAGCCGGACTCCGTCCGGGTCGGGCTCGCCGCGGAGGTAGGCGTCCCACTCTTCAGGAGTCGTGAACGGCAGGATCGGCTTGTCGGCGAAGGACACCATGCCGGGACGCTACCGCGCCCGCTCCCCGACGGCCACGGCCCGCCCGTCGGCGCAAGCCCTCGCTCCGCGGACCGCGGCGCTGTGGGATCGGGTGAGCACGTGTTCCCCCTCCCCCCCCCCTCTCGCAAGGAGAAGTCATGCCCACGATCCGCACGGTCACCGTCCTCGGCAGCGGAGTGCTCGGCTCCCAGATCGCCTTCCAGTCGTCCTTCCACGGCTTCGCCGTCACCGTCTACGACCTCTCCGACGACGTCCTCGAGTCGGCGCGCGAGCGGCTCCGCGGTCTCGCGGGCGTCTACGAGTCGGTGCCCGGCGGCGTCGCCGGCGGACCGCAGGAGGCGCTCGACTCCCTCCGCCTCACCTCCGACCTCGCGGTGGCTGTCGCCGACGCCGACCTCGTGATCGAGGCCGTCCCCGAGGACCTGGGCCTGAAGCAGGAGCTGTACGGCCGCCTGGGTGCGCTCGCTCCCGAGCGCACGGTCTTCGCGACCAACTCGTCCACGCTGCTCCCCAGCGACCTGAAGGCCTCGACCGGCCGACCCGACCGGTTCCTCGCGCTGCACTACGCCAACCACGTCTGGGCGCAGAACACGGCCGAGATCATGGGGACGACGGACACGGACCCCGCCGTGGTCGACGCCATCGTGGAGTTCGCCGTCTCCAGCGGCCTCGAGCCCATCAGGCTGCAGAAGGAGAAGGCCGGCTACGTCCTGAACTCGCTGCTGGTGCCGCTCCTCAACGCCGCGTCGGGGCTGCTCATGGGCGGTTACGCCGACCACGAGACCATCGACAAGACCTGGAGGATCGGCACCGGCGCCCCGCTCGGACCCTTCCAGATCTTCGACGTCGTCGGTCTGCGGACCGCCTACAACATCGCCGCCGCGGCCCCGGACGAGGCCTCCCAGGCGTTCGCCGCCCACCTGAAGACGGAGTACCTCGATCGCGGCCGCCTCGGAACGGCCACCGGAGAGGGCTTCTACCGCTACTGAGGACCGCCCCGCACGAACGACGAAGGGCCCCCGACCGTGAGGTCGAGGGCCCTTCGAGGAAGGCTACTTGCCGAAGTTCTTGTAGCGGCTGTTGAACTTCTCGACACGGCCGGCCGAGTCCATGATGCGCTGCTTGCCCGTGTAGAACGGGTGCGAGGCGGAGGAGATCTCGACGTCGATGACGGGGTAGGTCACGCCGTCGAGCTCGATCGTCTTGCTGCTCTTCGCGGTCGAGCGGGTGAGGAAGGTCTCACCGGACGCGAGGTCGCGGAAGACGATCGCGGAGTACTCGGGGTGGATGTCGGTCTTCATGGTCGTGTCCTGTCGTCGATGGTCCTGAACCGCACCTGTCGTCGACGGGAACGGGTGGATGAGGGCGGGCGCACCGCGAACGGGCCCGAACCAGCTACCGAGAATACCAGACCGGCAGCGCGCGCAGAAGTCGCGCCGCGCCCGGACCTCGGAGACGGGGTCAGCCGCGGGCGCGGGCCGAGAAGCGCCCGTTCTCGCGGGTGAGAGCGATGTCGAGCCCGAAGGTCTCGGCGAGCGTCGCCTCGGTCAGGGACTCGGCCAGCGGGCCCGCCGCCACCACCGCTCCGTCCCGGAGGAGCAGGGCGTGGGTGAAGCCGTCGGGGATCTCCTCGACGTGGTGGGTCACCATCACGATCGCGGGCGACGCCGGGTCCTTCGCGAAGCCGCCCAGCAGCTGGACGAGCTCCTCGCGGGCGCCGAGGTCGAGGCTCGCGGCCGGCTCGTCGAGCAGGAGCAGCTCGGGGTCGGTCATGATCGCGCGGGCGATCTGGACGCGCTTCTGCTCGCCGTCCGAGAGCGTCCCGAAGGTGCGCTCGGCGAGGTGCTCGAGCTTCCACTCGGACAGCACGCGGCGGGCGCGGCGCTCGTCGATCGCGTCGTAGCCCTCGTTCCAGCGGCCGGTGACGGCGTAGGCGGCGGTCATCACGACGTCGAGCACGGTCTCGCCGGCCGGGAGGCGGCGGGCCATCGCGGTCGAGGCGTAGCCGATGCGCGGGCGCAGCTCGAACACGTCGACCCGGCCGAGGGTCTCCTCGAGCAGGTGCGCGGCACCGGTCGAGGGGTAGTTCTGCGCGGCGGCGATCTGCAGGATCGAGGTCTTGCCCGCCCCGTTGGGGCCGAGGATCACCCAGCGCTCGTCCTCGGCCACGTCCCACGACACGTGGTCGAGGATCCGCTTGCCGTTCCGGACGAAGGACACATCGACGAACGAGACAACGCTGGGCATGGGAGCCATTCTAAAGGAGGCGGCCGGGAGGCTCAGACGAGCGAGTCGTAGATCGCCCGGGTGTCCCGCGCGATCTGCGTCCAGCTGAAGTGACTCTGCGCGCGCTCGCGGCCCGCGGCGCCCATCCGCTTCGCCGTCTCCGGGTCGGCGACGACCTCGGCGAGGGCGGCGGCCAGGTCGGCGACGTAGCGCTCCGGGTCCACGGGGGTGCCGGTGCCGTCGGTGACCTGCTCGATCGGGACGAGTCGCCCGGTCACGCCGTCGTCGACGACCTCCGGGATGCCGCCGGTCGCCGTCCCGACGACCGCCGCACCGCAGGCCATCGCCTCGAGGTTGACGATGCCGAGGGGCTCGTAGATCGAGGGGCAGACGAACGTGGTCGCGTTCGTCAGGACCGCGGAGAGCTGGTGGCGCGGCAGGTGCCGGTCGATCCAGACGACGCCGGTGCGCTCCTCCTGGAGGCTGCGGACGAGGGAGGTGACCTCGGCCATGATCTCGGGGGTGTCGGGGGCGCCCGCGCAGAGCACGAGCTGCACCTCGGGAGGCAGGGTCGCCGCGGCGCGGAGCAGGTAGGGCAGGCCCTTCTGCCGGGTGATGCGGCCGACGAAGACCACGGAGGGGCGCGAGGGGTCGATGCCCAGCTCGGCGAGGACGGCCTCGTCCTCGACCGGGTGCCAGGCGTCGAGGTCGATGCCGTTGTAGACCACGTGGACCTTCGCCGGGTCCAGGGCCGGGTAGGAGCGGAGGATGTCCTCGCGCATGCCGCCGGACACCGCGATCACGGCGTCGGCGTTCTCGTACGCCTCCCGCTCGATCCAGCTCGAGACGCGGTAGCCGCCGCCGAGCTGCTCGGCCTTCCACGGACGCAGCGGCTCGAGGCTGTGCGCCGAGACCACGTGCGGGATGCCGTGCAGGAGCTGGGCGAGACGCCCCGCGGCGTTGGCGTACCAGGTGTGGGAGTGGACCAGGTCGGCCCCCGCCGCGTCCTGCGCGATCTGCAGGTCGACCCCGAGGGTCTGCAGCGCGCCGTTCGCCTCGGCGAGCTCCGCGGGGACGGAGTACGCGAACGTGCCCTCCTCCTCGCGCGGCGCGCCGAAGCAGCGCACCACGACCTCCAGGTCGCTGCGCAGCGCCTTGGTGAGCTCGGCCACGTGGACACCGGCTCCCCCGTACACCTCGGGCGGGTATTCCTTGGTCAGCAGATCGACTCGCACCCCCGAACCGTAGTACAGGGCGCTCCCCCGGCGACAGCCGGGGTCCACGGCGAAGCCCGAGCCCCTACTGTGGTGCCATGCAGTCAAAGAAGATCTTCGGCATCGTCCTCGCCGGCGGCGAGGGAAAGCGCCTCATGCCCCTCACGGCGGACAGGGCCAAGCCCGCGGTGCCGTTCGGCGGGCAGTACCGGCTGATCGACTTCGCGCTGTCCAACCTGATCAACTCCGGTCTCACCCAGATCGTCGTGCTGACGCAGTACAAGTCGCACTCGCTCGACCGCCACGTCTCGCAGACGTGGCGCCTCTCCGGGCTCCTGAACTCCTACGTCGCCTCGGTCCCCGCGCAGCAGCGCCTGGGCAAGCGCTGGTTCAGCGGCTCGGCCGACGCGATCCTGCAGAGCCTCAACCTGATCCGCGACGAGAAGCCCGACATCGTCGTCGTGGTCGGCGCCGACCACGTCTACCGCATGGACTTCTCGCAGATGATCGACGCGCACATCACGTCCGGTGCGAAGGCGACCGTCGCGGCCATCCGCCAGCCGATCGAGCTCGCGGACCAGTTCGGCGTCATCCAGCTCGCCGGTGACGAGGCGGGCGACGGCATCGTCCCGACGATGATCTCCGAGTTCCTCGAGAAGCCCAAGGACGCCGTCGGCCTGGCCGACTCCCCGCACGAGGTCCTCGCCTCCATGGGCAACTACGTCTTCGACGCGGACGCCCTGATCGACGCGGTCATCCGCGACGGCGAGTCCTCCACGTCGGACCACGACATGGGCGGCGACATCATCCCCGACTTCGTCGCGCGCGGCGAGGCGGGCGTCTACGACCTCAAGCTCAACGACGTCCCCGGCTCGACCGACCGCGACCGCTACTACTGGCGGGACGTCGGCACCATCGACTCCTTCTTCGAGGCCCACCAGGACCTCATCTCGGCGCTGCCGGTCTTCAACCTCTACAACCAGCAGTGGCCGATCTTCTCGTCGCAGCTGAACTCCCCGCCGGCCAAGATCGTCCGCGACGGCAAGGGCAACATGGGATCGACGGTCGACTCGGTCGTCTCGCTCGGTACCGTGATCTCGGGCGCGCACATCGAGCGCAGCGTCGTCGGGCCCTGGACGGTCATCGAGTCGAACGCGACGGTCACCGATTCGGTGGTCTTCGACAAGGTCCGCATCGGCCCGGACGCGCTGGTCGTCCGCGCTATCCTCGACAAGGACGTCGTCGTCGAGCCCGGTGCTCGAGTCGGCGTGGACCACGACCGCGATCGCGAGCGCGGGTTCACCGTCACCGAGTCGGGCATCACCGTCGTCGGCAAGGGCGTCGTCGTCCACCCGTAGCACCCCCGCGGGTCGAGCTCTGCGCCACGGCGCGCCCACCCGACCGATCGGACCGGCCCATGAGTGAGCGTCCTGCGACGCCTGCCCGCTTCCTCGTCGTCCTCGACGCGGACTCCACCCTCCTCCAAGACGAGGTGATCGAGCTCCTCGCGGTGCACGCCGGCTCCGAGGAGCGCGTCGCCGCCGTCACGGAGCGGGCGATGCGCGGCGAGCTCGACTTCGGCGAGAGCCTCCGCGAGCGGGTCGCCACTCTCGCCGGGGTCCCGGAGTCGGTGCTCCCCGGTGTGAGCTCGGGCGTCCGCGTCACACCCGGCGCCGCCGAGCTCGTGGCCGGCGTCCACGCCGCCGGCGGCCGCATCGGTGTGGTGTCCGGAGGGTTCCACGAGGTCCTCGACCCGGTCGCCGGTGCGCTCGGCCTCGACTTCGTCCGGGCCAACCGCCTCTGCTGCGGGGGCGGCCTGCTGACCGGAGCGGTCGACGGGGCGGTCATCGACGCCGCGGCCAAGGCGGAGGCGCTCCGCGAGTGGGCGGCGGTCTCGGGCGTCCCGCCGCAGCGCACGATCGCCGTCGGCGACGGTGCGAACGACCTGGAGATGATGGCGGTCGCCTCCCTCGCGGTCGCCTTCAACGCCAAGCCCCTGGTGCGCGAGCGCGCCGACCTCGTCGTCGGCGGCCTCGACCTGTCGCAGCTGCTGCCTGTCCTCGGCCTCCGCGGCTGAGGCCCGCCTCCCCCGGCCTCAGGAAGGTCAGCGGCCCGCGATCGCGACGAGTCCGGCGCAGCCGAGCGCCAGCGCCCAGCTGACGAGCGAGCCCACCAGGAAGTACTCCGCCTTCTCGCCGCTGCCGCCGTCGCGGGAGATCTCGGGGAAGCGCACGATCCCCTTGGCCGCGAGCACAGCACCGGCGAGGCCGATCGCTCCGGCGAGCGTGAGACCGGCGATCAGCAGCCGCTCCAGCGGTCCGATCGTGCGCCCGCCCTGGAGGTCCGGCAGGCGGGCGTCGGCCGGCTCCCGCCGCGCGAACCGCTCGCTCCAGCGCGGACGCGGCGCGGGCTCGGCCTGCGGGAGCTCGCGGAACAGCGCCGCCCGCACGATCACGTTGCCGCTCTCCAGCAGGAAGAGCCCGGCTCCGACCGCCAGAGCGAGCTGCTCGATCGGAGGGAGCGTGCTCGCGACGGTGGTCGGCGCGAGCGGCCCCGTCGGGACGCCGACTGCGCGGTCGACAGCGGTCAGCACCAGGACCGCCGCGACGAGGGCGACGGCCGGACGCAGACCCCCTGGCGGCCGCGCGTTCTCGACGGTCGTGGTCGTCAGCAGCCAGGCTCCGGCCAGGACGACGACGATCGCCGCACCGAGCGGCGGGACTCCGACGAGGAGCGCTGCGGTCACGGCTGCGGCGGCGAGCACGGGGATCGCGAGGAGGGCCGCACGGCGGCGGAGGTGCGTGCGCGCGAGGTCGCCGAGGCCGATCACGGCGAGCAGCAGCGCCGTCAGCACGTCTCCTCCAGCAGGCGCGCGCCGGCGAGGAGCGCGCCCGCTCCCGCGCGCCGCAGCGCCTGCGAGACGGCGGGCTGCGAGATCGACTCCTGCTCGCCCAGCTCCTTCTGCGACGCTCCGCGCAGGCTCCCCAGCACGAGTCGGCGATCGCGCGCGCTGAGCGCTCCGACCAGCGCGTCGCGGGAGAGGAGGTAGGCGTTGACGGCCGCCTCGCCGGAGTCCCCGTCGGCGTCCCCGGCGACGAACCATCCGCGGGCCGTGGGCACGGCACCGTCCTCGAGCGCGTGGGCGCGATCGATGGCCTCGCGCGCGCGCCACCAGCCGGACCCGTCCTCGAGGTCCCCCGCGATCCCCGACCCGACCACCCGCACCTCGCCCAGGCCGATGCCCGCGCGGCAGTCGACGCCGGCCGGGAGCGAGAGGCGCGCCTGCAGCGTCGCCCGGAGTGCGGCGTGGACGGAGGGGTAGATCGCCTGGAACTCGTCGCCGACCGTCGGGTGCAGGGGCTGGATCGCCGGGACCGCGGCCTCCACCTCGGCGAAGCCCCGCTCGATCTCGCGCTGAGCACCCGCGCGGTCGACGAGGGAGCGGGAGGTCACCAGGTCCAGGAGCACGGCGACGACATCGGAGGCGGTCATCGCATAAGCCTAGAGCTTATATCCGTCGGATATAAGCCCAGGGCTTATCGGTCAGTGGCCCATCCCGAGGCCGCCGTCGACCGGGATCACGGCACCCGAGATGTACGCGGCCTCGTCGCCGGCCAGCCAGCGCGTGACCTTCGCGACCTCGGCAGCGGTGCCGTAGCGGGCGAGCGGGATGCTCTTCCGGTACTCCGCCTGCTGCTCCGGCGAGAGCTCCGCGGTCATGTCGGTCTCGATGAAGCCGGGAGCGACGACGTTGGCGGTGATGTTGCGGGCGCCGAGCTCGCGGGTCAGCGAGCGGGCGAAGCCCACGAGGGCGGCCTTCGACGAGGAGTAGTTGATCTGGCCCGGCGACCCGTAGAGGCCGACCACGCTGGAGATGAGGACGACGCGACCGAAGCGCTGCTTGAGCATCCCCTTCGATGCGCGCTTGACGACGCGGAACGCCCCGGTGAGGTTCGTGTCGACGACGGACGTGAAGTCCTCCTCCGTCATGCGCAGCAGCAGGGTGTCGCGGGTGATGCCCGCGTTCGCCACCAGGATCTCGACCGGGCCCAGCTCCGCCTCGACCTGCGTGAACGCGGCGTCGACGGAGGCGGCGTCGGTCACGTCCGCGACGACGGTGAGAGAGCCCTCCGGACCGGATCCCGAGCGCGCGGTCACGGCGACCCGGTGACCGGCGGCCACGAACTCCTGGGCGATGGCGAAGCCGATCCCCCGGTTGCCCCCGGTGACGAGGACGGTGCGCGGCGTGGTCATGGTGTCCCTCCTGCCGGCGCTCGTGCGGCGCCGGGCGACCCGTACATCCTAGAGGCGCGTCGCGCAACAGATTCCGGGATGAGGCCCTCCCGGCCTGCACCCGCCCGCCGCGACGTAGGCTTGCAGGGCTGTGAAACCACGCGAGACACTCACCTCCCTACCGCCGTCGCCGAGCGCCGAGCGGCGCTCCCGCGCGATCAAGTACTCGGTCGCCATGGGCATCAGGATGCTCTGCGTCATCTGCCTGCTCTTCGCCCACGGCTGGTGGCTGCTGTTCTTCGCCATCGGCGCCGTGGTCCTGCCCTACTTCGCCGTCGTGCTGGCCAACGTCGGCAGTGCGGGCGAGCGCGGCAACGTCGAGCGGCCGGGTGCGATCGTCCTCTCCCGGCCGGTCCCGCCGCCCCCCGCCCCCGACTCCGAGGCGCCGACCGGCCCCGAGGGCGGCGACCCGCGGGGAGACCGGACGTGATCCCGCTCGGCCGGGTCCCCGACGCGCACGCCTGCTCCCGAGCGGGCTGCCCGCGGACGGCGACGTTCGCGATCGAGTGGCGGAACCCGAGGATCCACGCGGAGGACCGTCGGAAGACCTGGCTGGCCTGCGGCGAGCACCTGGAGTTCCTGCGCGAGTTCCTCCTCGCCCGCGACTTCCCGCTCGAGGTGAAGCCGCTCTACACGGTCGATCGCGGAGCGGAACGATGAGCGGCGACGCGCCCCGTCCCTCCTGGCGCTTCGTCTTCTCGCGACGCTGGTTCGGCTACCTCGCTCTCGCGATCGTCTTCGCCGTCGCCTGCGTGCTGCTCTCGCGCTGGCAGGTCGCGCGGCTCGACCAGGCCGCCTCGACCAACCGGCTGGTCACCGCGAACTGGACCGCCGACCCGGTGGCGCTCGACGGGCTGCTCCCCGCCGACTCCACGTGGGACGACGCGCTCGAGTACCGCCCGGTCGAGGTCACCGGCGTCTACGAGACGCAGGGGCAGACCCTCGTCCGCAACCGGCCCTACAACGGCAACCCCGGCTTCGAGATCCTGACGCCGCTGCGGCTCGACGACGGCAGCGTGTTCGTCGTCGACCGCGGCTGGGTCCCCGTCGGCTCGACCCAGGACTCCCCCGACGCGATCCCCGCGCCGCCCGAGGGGGAGGTGACCGTCGTCGCCCGCCTGAAGCCCGCGGAGGGACGGATCGACGGACGCTCCGCACCGGCCGGCCAGATCGCCACGATCCAGCTCGACGACCTGTCGACGCAGCTGGACGAGCCCCTGCGGACCTCGGCGTACGGCCTGCTGGTCGCCGAGGCGCCGGCGCCGGTCGACGCTCCCCCGCTGGCCGCGATCAAGCCGGTCGCCGACGAGGGCCTGCACATCAGCTACGCCATCCAGTGGGTGCTGTTCGCCGTCATGGGCTTCGGCGGGCTCGGCTGGGCGATCCGCCACGAGTACCGCATCCGCAACGCCGACGACCCCGAGGTCGTCGCGGCCGAGGAGCGGCGCGAGGAGCGCCGCCGACGCCGCGGCCGCAGCGACTCCGAGGTCGAGGACGAGCTGCTCGACGCCCGCTAGGCGAGCGTGATCAGGTCGAGGTAGTCGGCCGCCCAGTGGTCCTCGGTGCCCTCCGGCATGATCAGGACGCGCTCGGGGTTCAGCGCCTCGACGGCTCCCTCGTCGTGGCTGACCAGGACGACCGCGCCCTCGTAGTGCGCGAGCGCGTCGAGGATCTCCTCGCGGCTCGCGGGGTCGAGGTTGTTGGTGGGCTCGTCGAGCAGGAGCACGTTCGCGCCCGAGACCACGATCATCGCCAGGGCGAGACGGGTCTTCTCCCCGCCGGAGAGGACCCCGGCCGGCTTGTGCGAGTCGTCGCCGGTGAACAGGAACGAGCCCAGGACCCGGCGGGCCTCGGTCTCGGTGAGGTTCGGGCTGGAGGAGACCATGTTCTCGAGCACCGAGCGCTTGACGTCGATCGTCTCGTGCTCCTGCGCGTAGTAGCCGATCCGGAGGCCGTGCCCGGCCTCGATCACTCCGGTGTCGGGCTGGTCGACACCGCCCAGGATGCGCAGGAGCGTCGTCTTGCCCGCTCCGTTGAGCCCCAGGATGACGACCTTGGAGCCGCGGTCGATCGCGAGGTCGACGGCGGTGAAGATCTCGAGCGAGCCGTAGCTCTTCGACAGGTTCTGAGCCTGCAGAGGGGTGCGACCGCAGGCGGACGGGGTCGGGAACCGGAGCTTCGCGACGCGGTCGACCGCGCGGACCTCCTCGAGCCCGCTGAGCATGCGCTCGGCACGCGCGACCATCTGGTGCGCCGCTGCGGCCTTCGAGGCCTTCGCGCCGAACTTCGCGGCCTGCAGCTGGAGGGCGCCGGCCTTCTTCTCGACGTTGACCCGCTCCTTCTTGCGGCGCTCCTCGTCGGCGGCGCGCTGGCGCTGGTAGTTCTTCCAGTTCATGTTGTAGACGTCGATGACCTGGCGGTTGGCGTCGAGGTAGAAGACGCGGTTCACGGTCTCGCCGACCAGCTCGATGTCGTGGCTGATCACGATGAAGCCGCCGCGGTAGTTCTTGAGGAACTCGCGGAGCCAGACGACGGAGTCGGCGTCGAGGTGGTTCGTCGGCTCGTCGAGGATCAGCGTGCTCGCGTCGGAGAAGAGGATGCGCGCGAGCTCGATGCGGCGCCGCTGGCCACCGGAGAGCGTCTTGAGCGGCTGGTCGAGGATCCGGTCGGGGAGGTTGAGGTTGCTCGCGATCGACGCGGCCTCCGCCTCAGCCGCGTATCCGCCCAGGGAGAGGAAGCGATCCGTGAGGTTGCCGTACTTCTTCATGCCGGCCTCGCTCACGGAGGTGTCGCTGCTCGACATCGCGACCGTCGCCTCCTGCATGCCGAGCACCAGCTGCCCCAGCCCGCGGGCGTCGAGGATGCGGGTGCGCGCGAGCTCCTCCGGGTCGCCGGAGCGCGGGTCCTGAGGGAGGTAGCCGATCTCGCCGCCGCGGTCGACCGTGCCCTTCGAGGCGATGAGGTCGCCCGCGAGGACCTTGGTCAGCGTCGTCTTCCCCGCCCCGTTGCGGCCGACGAGGCCGACCTTGTCGCCGTCGCCCACCCGGAAGGAGACGTTCTCCATCAGGAGTCGGGCGCCGACTCGGAGTTCGAGGTCGTGCACGCTGAGCACAGTGCTGTCCGTTCCCGCCAAGAAATGGCGTTCGGTTCGGGAGGAGTGGGGCAAGGGGCCGCGATGCGGCAGCCCCCTAGTATATTTCCTGAGCCGCGGGGCGGATCCACGTCCGCTCACCGCGGACGCGCTCGCTCCTCGCTCTCGGGCGACCAGGACTCTCGGAGATCACCCATGTCCCCTTCCTCTTCCGCCCTCCCGCGCCCGGTCCTCGCCGACCGGCTCGTCACCCGCTCCGTCGCGACCGACGCCCTGCTGGTGCTCGCGGGTGCAGGTCTCACCGCAGCGATGGCGCAGCTGTTCATCCCGATGTGGCCGGTCCCCTTCACGGGCCAGACCTTCGCGGTCCTCCTGGTCGGCACGACGCTCGGCGCACTCCGCGGCGCGCTCTCCATGCTCGTGTACGCGCTCGTCGGCGCTCTCGGCGCCCCGGTCTTCACCGAGGGCTCGCACGGCTGGGCGGTCCTCGCGGGTCCCACCGGCGGCTACATCGTCGGCTTCGTCCTCGCGTCGATCGTCACCGGGTGGCTCGCCCAGCGGCAGTGGGACCGTCGCGTCCTCGGCACGCTGGTGACCTTCCTCGCCGGCACCGCCACCATCTACCTCGTCGGCCTGCCCTGGCTGGCCGCCGCCCTCGCCTCGCTGGGGCTGCCCGCCGACCTCGGCTCCGTCCTCTCCGCGGGACTCGTGCCCTTCCTGGTCGGCGACGCGCTCAAGGCGCTGGTCGCCGCCGCGCTGCTCCCCACCACCTGGGCGATGCTCTCGCGCCGCTCGCGCTGAGCGGTCGCACGGACGCCGAAGGGCCGGGAGGACGATTCCTCCCGGCCCTTCGGGCGTCCGGCAGAGGTCGAGCCGCCCGGTCCTCCTGCTCGACCTCGGTGGGCACCTCCACCGACTCGACCGGCGGGGGCGACGACGGCCCCGGACTCCGGAGCCGTCCCGCGCGGCCGTTCCGACTCCACGACGGACTGCGACAGGCTGAAGACGACAGGAACGCCGAAGGGCCGGGAGGACGACTCCTCCCGGCCCTTCGGCGTCGGTGTGCAGCGGCTAGATCGAGAAGCCGAGTGCGCGCATCATGTCGCGCCCGTCCTCGGTGATCCGGTCGGGACCCCACGGCGGCATCCAGACCCAGTTGATCCGGAACGCCTCGACGATGCCGTCGAGCGACTCGGCGGTCTGCTCCTCGAGCACGTCGGTCAGCGGGCAGCCCGCCGAGGTGAGGGTCATGTGGATGACGAGGGCGTCGTTCTCGTCGTCCCAGCCCAGATCGTAGATGAGTCCCAGGTCGACCACGTTGACCCCGAGCTCGGGATCCATCACGTCCTTGAGGGCCTCCTCGACCTGGTCGAAGAGCTTCGGCTCGAGAGTGGTGACCGCCATGATCAGACCGTCGCCGAGGTCAGGAAGCGGTCGTAGCCCTCGTCCTCGAGCCGGGTGGCGAGCTCCTTGCCGCCCTGCTCGGCGACGCGGCCGGCGACGAAGACGTGGACGAAGTCGGGCTGGATGTAGCGCAGGATCCGCGTGTAGTGCGTGATCAGCAGCACGCCGAGACCGGTGCTCTGGTGGGCGCGGTTGACGCCCTCCGACACGATCTTGAGCGCGTCGACGTCCAGGCCGGAGTCGGTCTCGTCGAGGACGGCGAACTGCGGGGCGAGCAGCTCGAGCTGGAGGATCTCGTTGCGCTTCTTCTCACCTCCCGAGAAGCCCTCGTTGACGTTGCGCGCCGCGAAGGACGAGTCCATGCGGAGGTTCGCCATCGCCGACTTGACGTCCTTCGTCCACGTGCGGATCGCGGGCGCCTCGCCGGCGATCGCGGTCTTGGCGGTGCGGAGGAAGTTGGTGTTGGTCACACCGGGGATCTCGACCGGGTACTGCATGGCGAGGAAGAGGCCCGCGCGGGCGCGCTCGTCGACGGACATGTCGAGGACCTCGACGCCGTCGAGGGTGATCGAGCCGCCGTCGACGTGGTACTTCGGGTGTCCCGCGATCGTGTACGCGAGGGTGGACTTGCCGGACCCGTTGGGGCCCATGATCGCGTGGATCTCACCCTGGTTGATGGTGAGATCGACACCGCGGAGGATCTGCTTGGTCCCCTGCTCGGTCTCGACACTGACGTGGAGATCGCTGATCTGGAGAACGGACATTCAGACTTCCTTCGTGACGGTCGGGTCGATGTAGACGTCGCCGTCGATGATCTCGACGACGAAGACGGGGACCGGCTCGTAGGCCGGGAGGTTCAGGGGGGTGCCGGTGCGGAGGGAGAACTGGGAGCCGTGCGCCCAGCACTCGAGGCTGTCGCCCTCGACGAAGCCCTCGGAGAGGGAGATCTCGCCGTGGGTGCAGGTGTCGCCGATGGCGTGGATCTCGCCGGCGGAGTCCTGCACGACCGCGATCGCGACTCCGTCGACCTCGACCCGCATGGCCTGGTTGGGGATCAGCTCGGAGACCGAGCAGATCATCGCGGCGTTGCTCATGCGCTGACCGCCGCTCCGCGGGAGGAGCCGGTCTGGCCGGCGCTCCCGGCGAGCTCCGCCTCGATCGCGAGCTGCAGGCGGTCCTCGAGCTCGGCGACCTTGATCTGCTGCACGATCTCGCTGAGGAACCCGCGCACGACCAGGCGTCGCGCCTCGTCCTCACGGATGCCGCGGGACTGCAGGTAGAAGAGCTGCTCGTCGTCGAAGCGGCCGGTCGCCGAGGCGTGCCCCGCTCCGGCGATGTCACCGGTCTCGATCTCGAGGTTCGGGATGGAGTCGGCGCGCGTGCCGTCCGAGAGGACCAGGTTGCGGTTCTGCTCATAGCTGTCGGTGCCGGTGGCGCTGTTGCGGATCAGGACGTCGCCGATCCAGACGGTGCGCGCGCCCTCGCCCTGCAGCGCGCCCTTGTAGGTCACGCGGCTGCGGGTGTCGGGGGCGTCGTGGTCGACGTACACCTGCTGCTCGAGGTGCTGGCCGCCGTCGGCGAAGTACAGGCCGAAGAGTTCGCCGTCCGCTCCGCGCTCGACGAGGTGCGCCGAGGGGTTCACCCGGACGATGGAGCCGCCGAGGGTGACCACGATGTGCTTCACCTTCGCGTCGCGTCCGACCCGCACGAAGTGGTTGGCCAGGTGCCGGGCGTCATCCGCCCACTCCTGCACGGTGACGACGGTGAGCTGCGCGCCCTCGCCGACGAGGATCTCCACGTTCTCCGCGAGGGAGGCCTCCCCCTCGTTCTGCAGCACGACGACGGCGCGGGCGTAGGGCGCCGCCTCGATGATCGTGTGCGCGGCGCGGGGTGCGGAGCCGAGGCCCGAGCGGACGAGGGTGGCGACCTTCTCGTCCTCGCCCGTCACGCGGACGGCGAGGGCCTTCTCGAAGCTCGACCAGGCGTTCGCGGCGGCGCGGTCCTCGGGGAGGCCGGCGGTGCCGATCCGCTGGTCGTCGCGGCCGACCCACGAGACGTCCACACCGTCCACCGCCGCGTGCTCGAGCGGGGCGGGCGAGCCGTCGAGCGCGCCGTCGATGAGATCGCCGAGGCGGGCGACGGGCGTCAGCTTCCAGGCGATCTCGCGGCCGGTGACGGCCTCGAAGGCCTCGACGTCGGCCGACGCGAAGCGCTCGGAGCGCGTCTGCACGGGCGTGAACGCCCCGTCGGAGTGGGCGCTGACGCCCAGGCGCTCAGCGGCGGCCGCGCCGTCGATCTCGGGGGTCGCGGCGCTCGTGGGGACCGTCATCTGGCGGTGGTTCCTTTCGATGGGTGCGGGGCGCCCCGTCCGGGCGCCCCTTCGAGGGGGGAGGCGGGCGTCAACCGACGCTGCCCTCCATCCCCATCTCGATGAGCTTGTTCAGCTCGAGGGCGTACTCCATGGGCAGCTCGCGCGCGATCGGCTCGATGAAGCCACGGACGATCATGGCCATCGCCTCGTCCTCCGGCAGGCCGCGCGACATCAGGTAGAAGAGCTGCTCCTCGCTGACCTTCGACACCGTCGCCTCGTGGCCGAGCTGCACGTCGTCGACACGGATGTCGATCGCCGGGTAGGTGTCGGAGCGCGAGATGGTGTCGACCAGGAGGGCGTCGCAGCGCACGGTGTTCGCCGAGTGGTGCGCGTTCGCGTCCACCCGGACCTCGCCGCGGTATCCGGCGCGACCGCCGCCGCGGGCGATCGACTTCGAGACGATCGACGACTGCGTGTACGGCGCCATGTGGACCATCTTCGCGCCGGCGTCCTGGTGCTGGCCGGGGCCCGCGAACGCGACGGAGAGGGTCTCGCCCTTCGCGTGCTCGCCGACCAGGAAGATCGACGGGTACTTCATCGTGACCTTCGAGCCGATGTTGCCGTCGATCCACTCCATCGTCGCGCCCTCGTGCGCGATCGCGCGCTTGGTGACGAGGTTGTAGACGTTGTTCGACCAGTTCTGGATCGTCGTGTAGCGCACGCGGGCGTTCTTCTTCACGATGATCTCGACCACGGCCGAGTGCAGCGAGTCCGACTTGTAGATCGGAGCCGTGCAGCCCTCGATGTAGTGGACGTAGCTGTCCTCGTCCGCGATGATCAGGGTCCGCTCGAACTGGCCCATGTTCTCGGTGTTGATCCGGAAGTAGGCCTGCAGCGGGATGTCGACGTGGACGCCCTTGGGGACGTACACGAAGGAGCCGCCGGACCAGACCGCGGTGTTCAGCGCCGCGAACTTGTTGTCGCCCGCGGGGATGACGGTGCCGAAGTACTCCTCGAAGATCTCGGGGTGCTCGCGCAGCGCCGTGTCGGTGTCCATGAAGATGACGCCCTGCTCCTCCAGGTCCTCGCGGATCTGGTGGTAGACGACCTCGGACTCGTACTGGGCCGCGACACCGCCGACGAGGCGCTGGCGCTCCGCCTCCGGGATGCCGAGCTTCTCGTACGTGTTCTTGATGTCGTCCGGGAGGTCGTCCCAGGTCTGCGCCTGCTTCTCGGTGGAGCGGACGAAGTACTTGATGTTGTCGAAGTCGATGTCCGACAGGTCGGCGCCCCACGTCGGCATGGGCTTGCGCTCGAAGAGCTTCAGGGCCTTCATGCGGCGGTCGCGCATCCAGGCGGGCTCGTTCTTGAGCGCGGAGATGTCGGAGACGACCTCGGGCGAGATGCCGCGTCGTGCGGAGGCTCCGGCGGAGTCCGAGTCGGACCAGCCGAACTCGTAGACGCCCAGGCTCTCGAGCTCGGGGCGGTCGATCAGGATGTCTGACATGTGTACCTCGTTTCCTACCCACTGCTAACCGGTCGGGTCCCGGAGTCATTCCCCCGGGGGTGGCCCGCGGGTGCTCTCCGGCCGGTCGCGCGATCGATCTGATGCGCGGAGCGGATGATGTGCGTCCCTGGATTCCGGAGGTGTGCGTCGGCGCTCCATCGGGCCGTGTGCGGATCACGTGCGCAGGGTGCGTCGAACCGTGACCAGCTTCTCATTCTACCGGCGTCCGCCGTTCAGGGGAACCTCCGCACCTGGGTGTCGGCCGGGCACCGGTGACGCGCATCCAGACGCGCATGGCCATACCGGTGTCGGTGGTCCGTGATTCGGTTCCGCCATGACGAACGACGCATCGACCCCGATCCCCGCACGACTCGTGACCGCACTGGTGGGCGCCGGCCTGCCGACCGGACCCGCGCGGGCGTTCGGCCCTCTCGCCCGCGCGATCGCGGCCGACCTCCCGCTGCGGACGCTCCCCCGCGTGCTCCTGCGCCTCCGGCGGCACCTGCTCTCCGCCGAGCCGGAGCCCGCGGTCAGGCGGCGGGCTGGAGCTCCTGGGCGGCGTCCCGGCGCTGGGCGCGCACGGTGAACAGCCTCGGGTTCACGTCGAGCAGCACGCGGACCGCGCCGACCCAGATGAGCGCCGAGCCGAGGAGGTGCACCGCGACGAGCGTCTCGGGCAGCGCGGTGAGCGACTGCACGACCCCGACCAGCGCCTGCAGCACGACGACCACGAGGAAGGCGATCACGCGCCGCCGGGCGAGCTCCGAGCCCGCCGCCCGCGACAGGCGCAGGAGCAGCGCGGCGCCCACGACGAGCACCGCTGTGCCGAGCACGCCGTGCACGACGGTCACGCTCTCCCAGTGGAACTGCATGCGGGGCACCTCCGCGGAGTCGCCGGCGTGCGGGCCGGTTCCCGTCACGAGGGTCCCCACGAGGATCACGAGGAGCGTCAGGCCGACGAGCCCGATGCTGAGCGCCCGCGTCGCGCGGTCCGGCTCGAAGGCCACGGACTGCGAGCGGTGGGCGCGGTGCCACGTCAGTGCGGTGGTGGTGAGGAGGGCGATGGCGAGAACGAAGTGCCCGGCCACGATGTACGGGTTGAGGCCCGAGTGGACGGTCGCGCCGCCCGCGAGGGCGTTCGCGACGACGAGCCAGAACTGCGACCAGGCGAGCCGGGTCATGGTGCGGTCGCGCGGCTTCTGCAGGCGCGCGGCCGTGATCGCCCAGCCCACCGCGACCACGAGGACGCCGGTGAACGCGCGGTTCGTGAACTCGATGAAGCCGTGGATCCCGAGCTCGGGGGTCGAGGTGAGCGAGCCCGGCTCGCACGCCGGCCAGGTGGGGCAGCCGAGGCCAGAGCCGGTCAGCCGGACGACGCCCCCGAAGAAGATGATCAGGATGCTCGCGACGAGCGCCGCGGTGGTCCCCCAGCGCAGTGCGCGCGGACCGAGGGTCACCCGCTCGGCGAGCAAGGAGAACGGCGTCACCATCAGAAGGGCAGCAGCGGGTCGATGCCGACGGCGAGGAAGAGCAGGGTGAGGTATCCGATGGACCCGTGGAACACCCGCATCGGCGAGACGTGCTCGTGACGGATCGCGAGGCTGTAGAGGCGGTGCGTCTCGGCGATGAACCAGACTCCGCTGCCGAGCGCGACCACCGTGTAGAGCACCCCCATGCCGGCGACGGGGATCAGCAGGAGCGAGCAGGCGACGGTGGCCCAGGCGTAGAGGATGACCTGGAGCCCGACGATCGTGCGTCCGCGCACGACGGCCAGCATCGGCACGCCGGCGGCCTGGTAGTCGTCCCGGTACTTCATCGACAGCGGCCAGTAGTGCGGCGGCGTCCAGAGGAAGATGACGGAGAAGAGGATGACGGGGGCCCAGTCGAGCGAGCCGGTGACCGCCGCCCAGCCGATCAGCACCGGCATGCAGCCCGCGATGCCGCCCCACACGATGTTCTGCGGCGTCCGGCGCTTGAGGAAGAGCGTGTAGAACACGACGTAGATCAGGATCGCGGCGAGCGAGAGGCCCGCGGAGAGCCAGTTGGCCGTGAGGCCGAGCCAGACGATCGACAGGACGCCGATCGTGGTCGCGAAGACGAGCGCGGACCGGTCCGAGATCTCCCCGGTCACGAGCGGCCGGTTCTTCGTCCGGTTCATGATCCGGTCGATGTCGCGGTCGAAGTAGCAGTTGAACGCGCCCGCGGACCCGGCGCTCAGGGCGCCGCCGATCAGGACGTTGAGGACCAGCAGCAGGTTCGGGATCCCGCCCTGCGCCAGGATCATCGTCGGAGCGGTCACCACGAGGAGCAGCTCGATCACGCGCGGCTTCGTCAGAGCGACGAAGGCCTTCACCTTGCGCGAGAGGGTCGTCGGCGACGCCCCGTCCCGCTCGACGGCGGTGGTCTCCACGACTGCGTCCATTGCTCCTCTAACGATTCGATGATCCCGAACGAGTGTAATGCGCCCGTCCGGGAGCCGGGCCCGGCGTGCACGCTTGTCCAATCGGACGCAGACATATGCGACCACGCAACCCCCGGTCGGCGGCGCACCCCCCTCCGTATACTCGGGACTGCTCGCCAGAGCGCCCGGCACGCACCCGAGCCCGCCCGACGATCGTCGGCACGGGGCCGAGAGGGTCGTCGCCGGAGCATCGTGTCGAAGTCGTCATGCGGCGTGCTCCACCATGCGAGAGGGCGGACGGTCCCCGTCTGCCCCACGTCTCGAGAAGGGTCAGTACCAAGTGTCAGAACTGCAATGGGAATCCATTGACGAGAAGGCAGTCGACACGGCGAGGGTTCTCGCCGCGGATGCGGTCGAGAAGGTCGGCAACGGCCATCCCGGAACCGCCATGAGCCTCGCGCCCGCCGCCTACCTCCTGTTCCAGAAGGTCATGCGCCGCGATCCGTCCGATGCGACCTGGATCGGCCGCGACCGGTTCATCCTGTCGGTCGGCCACTCCTCGCTGACGCAGTACGTCCAGTTCTACCTGGGCGGCTACGGACTCGAGCTCGACGACCTCAAGGCGCTGCGCACCTGGGGCTCGAAGACCCCGGGCCACCCGGAGTACGGCCACACCGACGGCGTCGAGATCACCACCGGACCGCTCGGCCAGGGCCTCGCCTCCGCCGTGGGCTTCGCCTACGCCTCGCGCTTCGAGCGCGACCTGTTCGACCCGGAGGCCGCCGCAGGCACCTCCCCGTTCGACCACTTCGTCTACGTGATCGCCGGCGACGGCGACCTGCAGGAGGGCGTCACCAGCGAGGCCTCCTCCCTGGCCGGCCACCAGAAGCTCGGCAACCTGGTCGTCATCTACGACTCCAACCAGATCTCGATCGAGGACGACACCAACATCGCCTTCACCGAGGACGTCAAGGCGCGCTACGAGGCCTACGACTGGCAGGTCCAGGTCGTCGACTGGAAGAAGACCGGCGAGTACCACGAGGACGTCGCCGAGCTGCACGCCGCGATCGAGGCCGCGAAGGGCGAGACCGACAAGCCGTCGCTCATCATCCTGCGCACCATCATCGGCTGGCCGTCGCCGAAGAAGCAGAACACCGGCAAGATCCACGGCTCCGCCCTGGGCGCCGACGAGCTCCGCGGACTCAAGGAGGTGCTCGACTTCGACCCCGAGAAGACCTTCGACGTCGCCGACGAGGTCATCGAGCACACCCGCAAGGCCGTCGAGCGCGGTCAGGCCCAGCACGCCGAGTGGGACGAGCAGCTCGCCGCCTGGGCGTCCGCGAACCCCGAGAAGAAGGAGCTGCTCGACCGGGTCCTCTCGGGCGAGCTGCCCGAGGGCGTCCAGGAGGCGCTCCCCGTCTTCGAGCCCGGCAAGGAGGTCTCGACCCGCGCCGCGTCCGGCAAGGTCATCAACGCCCTCGCCGGCGTGATCCCCGAGCTGTGGGGCGGCTCCGCCGACCTCGCCGAGTCGAACAACACGACGATCGAGGGAGCCGGCTCCTTCGTCCCGACGGAGTTCTCGACCCACGAGTGGACCGGGAAGAAGGGCGGCCGCGTGCTGCACTTCGGCATCCGCGAGCACGCCATGGGCGCGATCCTCAACGGGATCGTCCTGCACGGCAACACCCGTCCCTTCGGCGGCACCTTCCTGATCTTCTCCGACTACATGCGCCCGGCGGTCCGTCTCGCCGCGCTCATGAAGGCGCCGGCCATCTACGTCTGGACCCACGACTCCGTGGCGCTCGGCGAGGACGGCCCGACGCACCAGCCGGTCGAGCAGCTGTCGACCCTCCGCGCGATCCCGGGCCTGGACGTCGTCCGCCCCGGCGACGCGAACGAGGTCGCCTACGCCTGGAAGACCATCCTCGAGCGCCGCGAGGGCCCCGCCGGCCTCGCGCTCACCCGTCAGAACATCCCGGTGTTCGAGCGCGGCGAGGGCGACGCGGAGGGCGAGACCTTCGCCTCCGCCGCGAACGTCGCCCGCGGTGCCTACATCCTGGCCGAGGCGCCGGGCGGCACCCCGGACGTGATCTTCATCGCGACCGGCTCCGAGGTCCAGATCGCCGTCGAGGCGCGCGAGGCCCTGAGGAGCGAGGGCGTCAACGCCCGCGTCGTCTCGGCTCCGTCCCTCGAGTGGTTCGAGGAGCAGGACGCCGAGTACCGCGAGAAGGTCCTGCCCTCCTCGGTGAAGGCGCGCGTCTCGATCGAGGCCGGCCTGAGCCTGGGCTGGCAGAAGTACGTCGGCGACGCCGGCCGCTCCGTCTCGATCGAGCACTTCGGCGCCTCGGCCGACTACAAGACCCTGTTCCGCGAGTTCGGGATCACCACCGAGGCGGCACTGTCCGCCGCCAAGGAGTCGCTCGCAGCCTCCTGACCCGAAGGCCGCGTCCACCACGGACGCGGCCTTCGCCGTCGGAGCAGCGGCTCCCCCTCACACCACGCACCACCTACGCAGAAGAAGAAGAGACATGACCGAGAACACCCCCACCGCAGAGCTCTCCGCCGCCGGCGTCAGCATCTGGCTCGACGACCTCTCCCGCTCGCGCATCTCCACCGGAGGGCTGCAGAAGCTCATCGAGGAGAAGAACGTCGTCGGAGTCACCACGAACCCCACGATCTTCGCCGCGGCCCTGACCAACGGCGAGTCCTACGACGCCCAGGTGCGCGAGCTCGCCTCCGCCGGCACCTCGGTGACCGACGCCGTCTTCGAGATCACCACCGACGACGTCGCCGCGGCGTCCGACATCTTCCGCCCGATCTACGACGCGACCAACGGCTACGACGGCCGCGTGTCGATCGAGGTCGAGCCCGGCCTGGCGCACGACGCCCAGGGCACCATCGAGCAGGCCAAGGCCCTCTGGGCCAAGGTCGACCGCCCCAACGCGATGATCAAGATCCCCGCGACCGTCGAGGGCCTCGAGGCCATCACGGAGGTCATCGGCTCCGGCATCTCGGTGAACGTCACCCTGATCTTCTCGCTCGCCCGCTACCGCGCCGTCATCAACGCGTACCTGGCCGGCCTCGAGAAGGCCAAGGACGCCGGCATCGACCTGTCGACCATCCACTCCGTCGCCTCGTTCTTCGTCTCGCGCGTCGACACCGAGATCGACAAGCGCCTCGAGGCCGTCGGCACCGACGAGGCCCGCGCCCTCAAGAGCAAGTCCGGCGTCGCCAACGCGCAGCTGGCCTACGAGGTCTTCGTCGAGGCGTTCGCCACCGAGCGCGCCCTGCTGCTCCAGGAGTCCGGCGCCAACCGCCAGCGCCCCCTCTGGGCCTCGACCGGCGTCAAGTCGACCGACCTCCCCGACACCCTCTACGTGACCGAGCTCGTCGCGGCCGGCGTGGTCAACACGATGCCCGAGAAGACCCTCGAGGCGACCTTCGACCACGGCGTCATCACCGGCGACACCGTCACGGGCTCGTACGCCGACGCGAACGCCGTCCTCGACGCCGTCGCGGCGCAGGGCGTCTCGTACGCCGACGTCACCGAGCTGCTCGAGAAGGAGGGCGTGGAGAAGTTCATCGTCTCCTGGAACGAGCTGCTCGACACCGTCACCGCGGCGCTCGAGGGCGCGAAGGCGCAGGCCTGATCATGGCCATCCAGATCCACGTCAGCGGAGACGCCGAGAAGGCCGTCGACCGCGTCGTCCCGGAGCTCGTCGCCGACGAGGTCGCCTCCGGCATCACCGCCCAGGTCCCCACCCTGTGGGGCGCCGCGGCGGAGGAGGAGGCGGCCAAGCGCCTCGGGTGGACCGAGTCGACCACCGTCTCCCGCCCCCTGATCCCCCAGATCCTCGCCCTGCGCGAGGAGTTCCAGGCCAAGGGCGTCGACCACATCGTCCTCGGCGGCATGGGCGGCTCCTCGCTCGCGCCCGAGGTCATCACCCGCACCGCCGGCGTCGAGCTCACCGTGCTCGACTCGACGGCGCCCGGCCAGGTGCTCGCGGCCCTGAACGACCGGCTCGCGTCGACCGCGGTCGTCATCTCCTCGAAGTCCGGCTCGACCGTCGAGACCGCGAGCCAGAAGAAGGCCTACGAGAAGGCGTTCACGGAGGCGGGCATCGATCCGCTCGACCGCATCGTCATCGTGACCGACCCGGGCTCGCCCCTGGACACCTCCTCCCGCGAGGCCGGCTACCGCGTGTTCAACGCCGACCCGAACATCGGCGGGCGCTTCTCGGCGCTCTCCGCGTTCGGCCTCGTGCCGTCCGGGCTCGCCGGCGCCGACATCGAGGCCCTCCTCGACGAGGCGGCCGAGGCCTCCCTCGGGCTCGCCGTGGACTCCCCCGAGAACCCGGGCCTGATCCTCGGAGCGGCGATCGCCGCGACCAGCCCGCGCCGCGACAAGCTCGCGATCGTCGCCGACGGGACCGACATCGTCGGCTTCGCCGACTGGGCGGAGCAGCTCATCGCCGAGTCCACCGGCAAGGACGGCACGGGCATCCTCCCCGTCGTCCTCGGCACGCTGGCCCCCGAGCTCTCGGAGGACCTGCCCGACGTGCAGGTCGTCCGCCTGGTCGAGGACGCCACGGCGCTGCACCTGTTCCCGCGCGACCGCCACGAGGGCGAGATCCTCCTCTCCGGCTCGCTCGGCGCTCAGATGCTGACGTGGGAGTACGCCGTCGCCATCGCGGGTCGCCTCCTGGGCATCAACCCGTTCGACCAGCCCGACGTCGAGTCGGCGAAGGTCGCGACCCGGGCCCTGCTCGAGAAGCGCCCCGAGCCCGAGGCGCCCGCGTTCACCGACGCGGGCATCGAGGTCACCGGCAGCAGCAGCGTCACCGAGGGCGTCTCGACCGTCGCCGCCGCTGTCGACCGCCTCCTCGCCCAGCTGGGCGACGGCGGCTACGTCTCGATCCAGGCGTACGTCGACCGCCTCGCGCTCCCGCAGCTCGAGGGCGTGCGCGACCTCCTCGCCGCGCAGGCCCAGCGCCCCGTCACCTTCGGGTGGGGCCCGCGCTTCCTGCACTCGACCGGGCAGTACCACAAGGGCGGGGCGCCGACCGGCGTGTTCCTCCAGATCACCGAGCGCTCCGACGTGGATCTCGAGATCCCGGACAGCCCGTTCACCTTCGGCCAGCTCATCCTGGCGCAGGCCGCCGGCGACGCGAGCGTGCTCGCCGAGCACGGCCGGCCGGTGCTGACCCTCACGCTGACCGACCCCGAGGCCGACCTCGAGGCGCTCTTCGAGGCCCTCAACACCTGATCCGACGGGCACGCCGCCGCTGCGCTCTCGAGCGCGCGGCGGCGTGCCCGCGGTCGTCCCGCGACCACTTCCCGGGGCAGCAGCCGGGCCCGCCCGCTCCTCCCCCTCCCTCACCGATAGCAGTGCGCCGGTCCCACCGGCACACAGAAGGACACTGCACATGTCTGTGGACATCACCCCCGAGTTCAACCCGCTGAGGTTGAGCTTCGACCGCCGGTTGAACCGGATCGCCGGGCCCAGCGGCCTCGTCATCTTCGGCGTGACCGGCGACCTCTCCCGCAAGAAGCTCATGCCCGCGGTCTACGATCTCGCCAACCGCGGCCTCCTGCCTCCCGGCTTCGCCCTCGTCGGATTCGCCCGGCGCGACTGGGACGACCAGGACTTCGAGCAGGTCGTCCACGACTCCGTGAAGAAGCACGCCCGCACCGAGTTCCACGAGGAGGTCTGGGCGCAGCTCGCGCAGGGCATCCGGTTCGTGCAGGGCGAGTTCGACGACCCCGAGGCGTTCGCCCGCCTGAAGACGACCGTCGACGACCTCGACCGCGAGCGCGGCACGAACGGCAACTTCGCCTTCTACCTCTCGATCCCCCCGAAGTCCTTCCCGCAGGTCACCGAGCAGCTGCGCAGCTCCGGCCTCGCCGAGCAGAAGGACGGCCAGTGGCGCCGCGTCGTCATCGAGAAGCCGTTCGGCAGCGACCTGAAGACGGCTCGCGAGCTGAACGACGTCGTCGAGTCGGTCTTCCCGCCCGACTCCGTCTTCCGGATCGACCACTACCTCGGCAAGGAGACGGTCCAGAACATCCTGGCCCTCCGCTTCGCCAACATGATGTACGAGCCGCTCTGGAACTCGAACTACGTCGACCACGTGCAGATCACCATGGCCGAGGACATCGGCGTGGGCGGGCGCGCGGGCTACTACGACGGCATCGGAGCGGCGCGCGACGTCATCCAGAACCACCTGCTGCAGCTGCTCGCCCTGACCGCCATGGAGGAGCCGATCTCGTTCGACGCGGCCGACCTCCGTGCGGAGAAGGAGAAGGTCCTCGCGGCCGTCCGCCTCCCCGCCGACCTCTCCACTTCTACCGCCCGCGGACAGTACGCCGGCGGCTGGCAGGGCGGCGAGAAGGTGCTCGGCTTCCTCGAGGAGGACGGCATGAGCCCCACCTCGACCACCGAGACCTACGCCGCCATGCGCCTGGACATCGGCACCCGACGCTGGGCCGGCGTGCCGTTCTACCTGCGGGCCGGCAAGCGCCTCGGCCGCCGCGTCACCGAGATCGCGGTCGTGTTCAAGCGGGCACCGAAGCAGCTCTTCGCCGAGAGCCAGACCACGTCGCTGGGCCAGAACGCGCTCGTCATCCGGGTCCAGCCCGACGAGGGCGTCACCATGCGCTTCGGCTCGAAGGTGCCCGGCGCCGGCATGCAGGTGCGCGACGTGACGATGGACTTCGGCTACGGCCACGCGTTCACCGAGGCGAGCCCCGAGGCCTACGAGCGCCTCATCCTCGACGTCCTCCTGGGCGAGCCGCCGCTCTTCCCCCGGCACGAGGAGGTCGAGCTGTCCTGGAAGATCCTCGACCCGATCGAGGAGTTCTGGGCCACGCAGGGCCAGCCCGAGCAGTACCGCCCCGGAACATGGGGCCCCGATTCCGCCGACGAGCTCCTCGCCCGCGACGGCCGCACCTGGAGGCGTCCATGATCGTCGATCTGCCCGACACCACGACGAGCGAGGTCTCGAAGACCCTCGTCAAGATCCGCGAGGAGGGCGGCGCCGTCGCGCTCGGCCGCGTCCTCACCCTCATCATCGCGACCTCCCGGGGTCACGAGGAGGAGGCCATCGAAGCCGCGAACGACGCGTCCCGCGAGCACCCGATGCGCGTCATCGTGGTCTCGAAGGACGACGGCACCACCACGGTCCCGGTCGACGCGACGGCGCGGGTCGACGCGCAGATCCGGGTCGGAGGCGACGCCGGCGCGAGCGAGGTCGTCGTGCTCCGTCCCTACGGAGACGCGGCCGAGGACGAGGAGAGCCTGGTCACGGGCCTGCTCCTCCCCGACGCCCCCGTCGTGGCCTGGTGGCCGAACAGCGCTCCGGACAACGCCTCCGCGTCCCCGATCGGCCGGATCGCCACTCGGCGGATCACCGACGCGTCGGCCCAGTCGAACCCGGCGGAAGCGCTGCACCACCTCGCGTCCACCTACGCCCCCGGCGACACCGACTTCGCCTGGACCCGCCTCACCCTCTGGCGCGCGCAGCTCGCCGCCGTGCTCGACCAGCCGCCCTACGAGCCGATCACGGCCGTCGAGGTCTCGGGCGCGCCCGACTCGCCCTCGACGATCCTGCTCGCCGCCTGGCTGCAGCTCGAGCTCGACATCCCCGTCGACCACGAGCTCACGATCAGCGCGACCGGGTCCAGCGGGATCCACGGCGTGCGGCTCATCCGCGACTCCGGAGTGATCGAGCTCGAGCGCTCGGTGCCCAACGTCGCGACGCTCACGCAGCCCGATCAGCCGGTCCACGACATCTCGCTCCCCCGCCGCAGCCTCCGGGACTGCCTGGCGGAGGAGCTGCGCCGGCTCGACCCGGATGACCTGTACGGTGAAGTGATCTCGCGCGGGGTCGACATGCTCACTGAGAAGGCCGAGGCCCGCAGCGCCTCCTGAGGTGTGGGCGCCCGTCCAGGGCGCCCGCACCTCAGAGCTTCCCGACACGGAGCCGAACCCCGCCGATCGGCACCCGAACCCGAAGGAGTCCCCTGAGATGACCACCGAACGCCGCGTGCTGGTCCACCGCGACAAGCAGACCCTCGCCGGCTCGGTCGCCGCCCGGTTCCTCACCAAGACGATCGACGTCCTCGACGACCTGGGTTCGGCGAACGTCGTGCTCACCGGAGGGACGATGGGAGCCGCCACGCTCAAGGAGATCGGCTCCTCCTCCGCCGCCGGCAACGTGGACTGGTCGCGCGTGCACTTCTGGTGGGGCGATGAGCGCTGGGTGCCCCGCGGCCACGAGGACCGCAACGACGTCCAGGCCGGGGACCTCTTCAGCGTCCTCGATGTGCCGGCGGCGAACGTGCACTCCTACCCGGCCTCGGACGAGGGCCTGGACCTCGACGGCGCCGCCGCTGCCTACGACGCGGAGCTGCGCGAGCACGCCTCCGAGGGGCGCGACTACCCGCGCTTCGACATCACCTTCCTCGGCGTCGGGCCGGACGGGCACATCGCGTCGCTGTTCCCCGAGCGCTCCGCGATCCGCTCCACGACGCCCGGCGTCCTCGCCGTCCGCAACTCGCCGAAGCCGCCGCCCGAGCGCCTCACCCTCACGCTGCCGCTGATCAACCAGTCGGACCGCATCTGGATGGTGCTCGCCGGCGCCGACAAGGCCTCGGCCCTGGGCCTCGCGCTCGCGGGTGCCAGCACGAACGAGGTGCCCGCGTCGGGCGCGTTCGGCCGCAAGCGCACGGTGTTCTTCGTCGACCAGGAGGCAGCGGCCGAGGTCCCCGAGTCGCTCATCGCTCCGAGCTACTGAGCACGGTCCGGAAACGACGGAAGGCCCGTCCCCCGAGGGGGCGGGCCTTCCGTCGTTCGTCGTCCGGTGAGGATCAGGACGGGGTCGCGGTGCCTCGTCGGGCGCGCAACTGCTGCAGCGCCTCCTCGAGGAGCTGAGCCGCCTCGGCCTCGGTGCGGCGCTCCTTCACGTAGGCGAGGTGCGTCTTGTAGGGCTCGGTCTTCGCGACCTGCGGCGGGTTCGCCCGGTCGCGGCCCGCGGGGAGACCGGACTGCGGCGAGTCGATCACCTCGGGGATCTCGTCCTCGGGGAGGGCCGCCGAGAAGTGGCGCACCGTCTCGTTGCCGAGAGCGTCCCAGTAGGAGACCGCGACGCGCTCCGCGTGGAAGCCCCGGTCCTGCTCGCCCATGGGTCCTGCGCCGACGCGCGAACCGCGAATTGCACTGCCGCCTGATGCCATTGCGAGTACCCCTATGCTCCGGTGGTGAACTTGGTGATGAGTCCGAGCACCACGATGCAGGCCAGCCAGACGACGCCCAGGATCACGGTGATGCGGTTCAGGTTGCGCTCGGCGACGCCCGACGCGCCGAGGTTGGAGGTGACTCCGCCCCCGAACATGTCGGACAGTCCGCCGCCGCGCCCCTTGTGGAGCAGGATCAGCATGGTGAGCAGGAGGCTCGTGATGCCCAGGATGACCTGGAGCACGACCTGGAGGATGTCCACGCGGTACCTTTCGAAGTTCTGGCGCGTTGCGCGCCCCGACGAGTATAACGGCGCCTGCGAATCCGCGAGGAATGCGTCGTCCCGTGTTCGGGGCGATGTATACGAGTGTCCGTCGAGGGGCGGAGCGGGTGGCCTCGTCGCGGCGCCCTCGACAACCTCTCCAGTCGCCCTACCGCGAGCCTGTGATCCACGTACTTTCGGATCGATCGAGCCGAACGCGCCACGCTTTCGGAGGGCACCCCGCGAGGAGCTGACGGCACCGGACCGGCCAACGCGCGAAGCCGGTGTGGGATCTTCCGAGGCGAACCGGTGATCCGCGTTCCAGCGGATCGACGTAGCCGGACGCATCCCGCTCCCGGAACCGCGCCCCGTCGCGAAGCCGACCGCGCCACGCCGCGCAGGGAGCGGCGTGGACGACAGCGAGGCGAACCGGCGATCCGCGTCCCAGCGGATCGCCGTAGCCGAACGCATCCCGCTCTCGGAACCGCGCCCCGTCGCGGAGCCGACCGCGCCACGCCGCGCGGGGAGCGGCGTGGACGACGAGAGGGCGGGCCCGATGGGCCCGCCCTCTCGTCGCAGCAGCTCAGACCCCGACGTGGTTCCGGAATCGTGCGATCGCCGCGAACTCGTCGACCTGGAGGCTGGCGCCTCCGACGAGTGCTCCGTCGACGTCGGGCTCGCGCATGAAGCCGGCGATGTTGCCGGACTTCACGGAGCCGCCGTAGAGGATGCGGGTCTTCGCGGCGGTGTCGGCGCCGAGGACGTCGGCGACGACTCCGCGGAGCGCCTTGCAGACCTGCTGGGCCTGCTCGGGCGTCGCGGCCTGTCCGGAGCCGATGGCCCAGACCGGCTCGTAGGCGACGACGAGGTCGGCGTCCGCGGGGAGGCCGGTGAGGGCCTCCTTCAACTGGGCGACCGGCACGGCCGACGGGCCGTGCTTCTCGAGGTCCTCCGCGGTCTCGCCGACGCAGATGATCGGAGCGACGCCGTGATTGACGGCCGCAGCCGACTTGGCGGCGATGTCCGCGTCCGTCTCGCCGTGGAGCGTGCGACGCTCCGAGTGGCCGACGATCACGTAGTCGCAGTCGAGCTGCTTCAGGAACTGGCCCGAGATCTCACCGGTGTAGGCGCCGCTGTCGAACTTCGAGACGTCCTGCGCGCCGTACTTGAGCGGCAGCTTGTCCGAGTCGACGAGGATCTGCACGGGCCGGAGGTCCGTGAAGGGCGGGAACACCGCGACCTCGACGCCGTCGAAGTCGTGGTCGGCGTCCTTGAGGCTCCACGCCAGCTTCTGCACGAAGGCGATGGCCTGGAGGTGGTCCAGGTTCATCTTCCAGTTGCCGGCGATGAGCGGGGTGCGGGCGGCGGTGTCTACCATCCGAGGACCTCCAGTCCGGGGAGGCGCTTGCCCTCGAGGAATTCGAGGCTCGCTCCGCCTCCCGTCGAGATGTGGCCGAACTGGTCGTCGCGGAACCCGAGGGCGCGGACGGCCGCGGCGGAGTCGCCTCCGCCGACGACGCTGAGACCGTCGACCTCGGTGAGCGCCTGCGCGACGGTCTTGGTGCCCGCCGCGAACGGCTCGAGCTCGAAGACGCCCATGGGGCCGTTCCAGAACACCGTCTCGGACGCCGCGATGATCTCGGCGAAGTGCGCGGCGGTGTCCGGTCCGATGTCCAGGCCGAGGCCCTTCTCACCGAAGGGCGTGCCCTCGATCGCATCGGCCGAGGCGACCTGGTGCTCGGCGTCGGGGCCGAACTCCGACGCCACGACGACGTCCGTCGGCAGGACGATCTCCACGCCCAGCTCCTTCGCCTTCGCGAGGTAGCCGAGCACGGTGTCGACCTGGTCGGCCTCCAGCAGGCTGGCGCCGACCTCGTGGCCCTGGGCCTTGAGGAAGGTGAAGAGCATTCCGCCGCCGATGAGGATCGAGTCGACCTTCGGCAGCAGGTGCTCGATCACGCCGAGCTTGTCCGAGACCTTCGAGCCGCCGAGGACGACCGCGTAGGGGCGCTCGGGCTTCTCGGTGAGCCGCTCCAGCACCTCGAGCTCGGCCGCGATCAGCGTGCCGGCGGCGCTGGGGAGAAGCTCGGCGAGCTCGTAGACGCTCGCCTGCTTGCGGTGCACGACGCCGAACCCGTCGGAGACGAAGGCGTCACCGTAGGCGGCCAGCTTCTCGGCGAAGGTGCGGCGCTCGGCCTCGTCCTTGCTCGTCTCGCCGGCGTTGAACCGGAGGTTCTCGAGGACGACGACCTGGCCGTCCTCGAGGGCGTCGACGGCGGCCGAGGCCGCCTCCCCGACGGTGTCCTCGGCGAAGGCCACCGGAGCGTCGAGCAGCTCGCCGAGGCGGGCGGCGACGGGAGCGAGGCTGTACTTCGCCTCGGGCTTCCCCTCGGGGCGCCCGAGGTGGCTCACGACCACGACTCGGGCGCCCTCGGAGACCAGACGCTGGAGCGTGGGCACCGACGCGCGCACGCGGCCGTCGTCCGTGATCGTTCCGTCCTTGAGGGGGACGTTCAGATCGCAGCGGACGACGACGCGCGTGCCTGCGAGGGAGCCCAGTGAGTCCAGAGTGCGGAGCGTCACTGCGCGCAGCCCTTAGAGCTTGCCGGCGACGAACTCGGTGACGTCGACGAGGCGGTTGGAGTAGCCCCACTCGTTGTCGTACCAGGAGGCGACCTTGACCTGGCTGCCGATGACCTTCGTGAGGCCCGCGTCGAAGATCGACGAGTGCGGGTCGGTCACGATGTCGCTCGAGACGATCGGGTCCTCGGTGTACTTGAGGATGCCCTTGAGGTCTCCCTCGGAGGCCGCCTTGTACGCCGCGTTGATCTCCTCGACGGTGGCGGGCTTGGTCAACTCGACGGTGAGGTCGGTGATCGAGCCGGTCGGGACCGGGACGCGGAGGGCGTAGCCGTCGAGCTTGCCGACGAGCTCCGGGATGACCAGGCCGAGCGCCTTGGCGGCACCGGTCGAGGTCGGGATGATGTTGACGGCGGCGGCGCGGGCGCGACGCAGGTCGCTGTGCGGGCCGTCCTGGAGGTTCTGGTCGGCGGTGTACGCGTGGACCGTGGTCATCAGGCCGCGCTCGATGCCGAAGTTGTCGAGCAGCACCTTGGCGAGCGGCGCGAGGCAGTTCGTGGTGCAGGACGCGTTCGAGATGATGTCGTGCGTCGCGGGGTCGTAGGTGTTCTCGTTCACGCCGAGGACCAGGGTCGCGACGTCGCTGCCGGTGGCAGGAGCGGAGACGATGACCTTCTTGGCACCCGCGGTGATGTGCTTGCGCGCGTCCTCCGACTTGGTGAAGCGGCCGGTCGACTCGATGACGACGTCGACTCCCAGCTCGCCCCAGGGGAGGTTCGCGGGGTCGCGCTCCTCGAGGACGATGATCGGCTTGCCGTTGACGACGATGCGGTCGCCGTCGAGCTCGACGGTCGCGTCGAGGCGGCCCGTGATGGAGTCGTACTTCAGGAGGTGCGCGAGGGCCTTGTTGTCGGTGAGGTCGTTGACCGCGACGATCTCGAGGTCGCTGCCCTTGGCGAGGGCTGCACGGAAGAAGTTACGGCCGATACGGCCGAAGCCGTTGATGCCGATCTTGACGGACACAGATATCTCCTGGTGAGGAAAGGCACCTCGACGGTGCAGTGGAGGGGTGGAAGCCGACGACAGGGCGTCCCGGACGCGGGGCCCGGGACGCCGAGATCGCTACGACAGTAGCAGCAGGCCCGAAGTCTTCTCGCGGGCCTTCTCGAAGCGCGCGGAGACGTCGGCCCAGTTCACGATGTTCCAGAACGCCTTGACGTAGTCGGCCTTCACGTTGACGTAGTCGAGGTAGAAGGCGTGCTCCCACATGTCGAGGAGGAGGACCGGGACGGTCGCCGCGGCGAGGTTGCCCTGGTGGTCGTAGAGCTGCTCGATGATGAGCTTCTCGCCGAGAGAGTCCCAGGCGAGGATCGACCAGCCGGAGCCCTGGATGCCGAGGGCCGAGGCGGTGAAGTGGGCGCGGAACTTGTCGAACGACCCGAAGTTGTCGTCGATGGCCGCGGCGAGCTCGCCGACGGGCTTGTCGCCGCCGTCCGGCGAGAGGTTGTTCCAGAACACGGTGTGGTTCACGTGACCGGCGAGGTTGAAGGCGAGGTCCTTCTGGAGCTTGTTCACGTTCGCGAGGTTCTCGCTGTCGCGAGCCTCCTGCAGCGAGGCGAGGGCGGTGTTCGCCCCGGCCACGTACGTCGCGTGGTGCTTGTCGTGGTGGAGCTCCATGATCCGCCCACTGATGTTCGGCTCGAGGGCCGAGTAGTCGTAGGGCAGTTCGGCGAGCGTGTAGTCAGCCATGTGCGATCTCCTGTTCGTGGTCGTCGCTCCCGTGCGACCCGCCGGCGTCTCGGCGTCCTCCGCGAGGCGGAGGAGGAGGGCCGGGAGTGTCCTGAGCGACCCGATCAGTCTAGCGAGGGGGCCCCTCCGCGTTCGGAGGGCTTGCGTTGTTCGACCAGGAGACACTCAGCGTTCGCCGGGCGGGGCGCGCCGTGCGGCCGGGCCTACAGGTCCTGCAGCTCGGCCGGGAGGTTCGCGTCGGTGCCCGGGATGTCGAGGTCGGACGCGCGCTTGTCGGCCATCGCGAGGAGGCGGCGGATGCGGCCGGCGACGGCGTCCTTCGTCATCGGCGGATCGGCGTGGTGGCCGAGCTCGTCGAGGCTCGCGTCGCGGTGCGCCAGGCGCAGGCGCCCGGCGTAGCGGAGGTGCTCGGGGATGTCGTCGCCCAGGATCTCCATCGCGCGCTCGACGCGGGCGCACGCCGCGACGGCGGCCTGGGCGGAGCGGCGGAGGTTCGCGTCGTCGAAGTTGACGAGGCGGTTCGCGGTCGCCCGCACCTCGCGGCGCTGGCGCAGCTCCTCCCAGCTCGCGACGGTCGCGGTCGCGCCCATCAGGGTGAGCATCGCGCTGATGCTCTCGCCGTCGCGGATGACGACCCGGTGGACGCCGCGCACCTCGCGGGACTTGGCCTGGACTCCCAGGCGTCCGGCGGCTCCGACGATCGCCATGGCCGCCTCGTTGCCGGGGCAGATGATCTCGAGCGCCGCGGAGCGGCCCGGGTCGGTCAGCGAGCCCTGGGCGAGGAAGGCGCCGCGCCACAGGGCGGCGAGCTCCTCGCGGGAGCCGGTCGTGAGGCGGTTGGGCAGGCCGCGGACGGGCCGGCCCCGCTGGTCGAGGAGGCCGGTCTGCCGGGCGAGGGTGTCCCCGCCCTCGACGACGCGCACCAGCCAGCTCGTGGTCCTCCGGGATCCGCCGGCCGAGACGATGCTGCCCTCGCTGCGGACGCCGTACAGCTCGGCGAGGTCGCGGCGCACGCGGGTCGCGAGCGGGGCGGAGTCGAGCTCGACCTCGACCGCGAGGCGGTTGGAGATGATGTGCAGTCCTCCGGAGAAGCGGAGGATGGTCGCCAGTTCGGCGGCACGGACGGTGTTCTTGCGCGAGACGATCGCGACCAGTTCGCCCTTGACGTCTGCGGTGAGGGCCACGGAGTCTTCCTTACGTCGGGTGCGCGGCGGAGCGCGCGGGGATCATTCTCGGCCGAGGTCGCGGTGCGCTACGTTGACGGCGACGCCCGGCAGCTCGGCCAGACGGGCCGCGACACGGCCCGCGACCGCGACGGAGCGGTGCTTGCCTCCCGTGCAGCCGATCGCGATGGTCGCGTGGCGCTTGTTCTCGCGCTGGTAGCCGTCGAGCACGGGGCGCAGGGCCCGGGAGTAGGAGTCGATGAACTCCTCGGCGCCCTGCTGGGCCAGCACGTAGTCTCTCACCTCTTCGTCGAGACCCGTGTGCGGACGCAGCTCCGGGATCCAGTACGGGTTCGGCAGGAACCGCGCGTCGGCCACCATGTCGGCGTCCGTCGGCAGCCCGTACTTGAAGCCGAAGCTCATCACCGTGACCTGGAGGCCCGCGCGGCCGGCCTCGGCGAAGCGCTCGGTGATGCTGGTGGCCAGCTGGTGGATGTTAAGATCCGAGGTGTCGATGACGATGTCGGCCGACTCCCGCAGCTGAGCGAGGCGCGTCCGCTCGGCGGAGATGCCGTCGAGGAGGGTCCCCCGGCCCTGCAGCGGGTGCGGACGGCGCACCTGCTCGAAGCGACGGACGAGCGCGGCGTCGGTGGCCTCGAGGAACACCACTCGGAGGTCGACCCCGGCGCGCAGCTCGCGGACGATGTCGCCGAGGTCCTCGAAGAAGTCGCGTCCGCGGACGTCGACGACCGCCGCGATCTTCGGCAGCGTGTCCCCTGCACGCTGCGCCAGGTCGACCAGCGGGCGCAGCATCTGCGGCGGCAGGTTGTCGACGACGTACCAGCCGAGGTCCTCCAGCGCGTTCGCGGCCGTGGACCGGCCCGCTCCGGACATCCCCGTGACGATCAGCACGTCCTGCTGCTCGCTCTCCGTGCTCATGCGCTCTCCGTGCTCGTGTCTGCTCGTGTCCTCGGTGCCGGGCACCGGCCGCTCTCCCCCGGAGCGCGGGCCTCCAGCCTAGGGCGTGCCCCCGACGGCGGACCCGTCCGGATGCAGGTGCGCGTGGATCGCGCCCGCCAGCGTCGGGCCGATCCCCTTGACCTCGGCGATCTCGGCCTCGCCCGCCTCGCGGAGCCGGGCGACGGATCCGAAGTGCTTCAGCAGGTCGCGAACTCGCGTGCCTCCGAGCCCGGGCACCTCGGCCAGCTGCGACGAGATGTCGCGCTTGCGACGCGTCCTCTGGTGGGTGATCGCGAAGCGGTGCGCCTCGTCGCGGATGCGCTGGAAGAGGAAGAGCGCATCGCTGTTGCGCGGCAGGATGACGGGGAAGTCGGAGTCCGGCAGCCAGATCTCCTCGAGGCGCTTGGCGATCCCGCAGAGGGTGATGCCGGTCACCCCGGACTCGTCGAGCGCGCGCTGCGCCGCCGCGACCTGCGGCTGGCCGCCGTCGACGATCAGCAGCTGCGGGGGGTACGAGAACTTGCGCCGCTTGGCCTCGCCGGTCTCGGGGTCGACCGCCGCGGGCTCGACCGGCTCGCGGAGGTAGGCGAGGCGGCGGGTGAGCACCTGGTACAGCGACTCGGTGTCGTCCGTCGACTCCGCGATGGAGAACCGCCGGTACTGGTCCTTCCGCGCGAGCCCGTCCTCGAAGACCACCATCGAGGCGACGATGTTGGTGCCGCTGAGGTGGGAGACGTCGTAGCACTCCATCCGGAGCGGCGCCTCGCTCATGCCGAGGGCGTCGCGGATGTCCTCCAGAGCCTGCGTCCGAGCGGTGAAGTCGGCGGAGCGGCGGGTCTTGTAGAGCATCAGCGAGTGCTTCGCGTTCTGCGTCGCCGTCTCGAGGAGGGCGGCCTTGTCTCCGCGCTGGGCCGCTCGGAGGCGCACGTTCGTGCCGCGCAGTCCGCTCAGCCACTCCTCGAGCGCCTCGGTGTCCTCGGGCAGCTCCGGCACGACGACCTCCCGGGGCGGGACGTCGCCGGTCTCGTAGGCGGCCTGGAGGGCCGTGTCGACGAGCTCCGCCGTGCTCATGTCGAGCTCCTTGTCGACGACCCAGCCCCGCTCGCCGCGGATGCGCCCGCCGCGGACCCGGAACTGCTGCACGGAGGCGGCGAGCTCGTCGTGGACGATCGCGTAGAGGTCGACGTCCACGTTGTCCTTGAGCACGACCGCGCTCTTGGCGAGGACCGCGTCGAGGGCGGCGGCCTGATCGCGCAGCTTCCCCGCGCGCTCGTACTCCATCGCCGCCGCGGCCTCGCGCATCTCCTTCTCGAGCTCGCCGATCATCCGGCGGTCGTGGCTGCCCATGAAGGCGACGAAGCGGTCGACCATCTCGCGGTGCTCGGCGAAGGTGACGCGGTGGGAGCAGGGCCCGCCGCAGCGGCCGATCTGCGACGCGAAGCAGGGCTTGCCGCTCTGCATGGCGCGCTTGTAGTTGGAGTCGTTGCAGGTCCTGATCGGGAACGCCTTGATCATCAGGTCGATCGTCTCGTGGATCGCCCAGATCTTGGGGTAGGGCCCGAAGTAGCGGGCCTTCCTGATCTTGGCGTTCCGCGTGACCATCACCCGCGGGGCCTCGTCGCCGAGCGTCACCGCCATGTAGGGGTAGGACTTGTCGTCGCGGAACTTTACGTTGAAGGGTGGATCGAACTCGTTGATCCAGGTGAACTCGAGCTGCAGGGCCTCGACGTCGGTGCCGACGACGGTCCATTCGACGCCGGAGGCCGAGGTGACCATCCGCCGGGTGCGCTCGTGCAGGCTCGGCAGCGGGGCGAAGTAGTTGCTCAGCCGCGCGCGGAGGTTCTTGGCCTTGCCCACGTAGAGCACCCGCCCCCGGGCGTCCGTGAAGCGGTACACGCCCGGGAGGGTCGGGATCTCACCCGGCTTCGGCCGGAAGTCGACTGTCTGCGCCATGCCTCTCGCTCGCGTCAGCCGAGGATCTCGGCGAGGAACATGCCGGTGTGGCTGCCCTCGACCTTCGCCACGTGCTCGGGGGTGCCCACCGCGACCACCTGTCCGCCGCCGGCGCCGCCCTCGGGACCCATGTCGATCAGCCAGTCGGCGGACTTGATGACGTCGAGGTTGTGCTCGATGGTGATCACCGTGTTGCCCTTGTCGACCAGGCCGTTGAGGACGAGGAGGAGCTTGCGGACGTCCTCGAAGTGCAGGCCGGTCGTCGGCTCGTCGAGCACGTAGACGCTGCGGCCGTTGGAGCGGCGCTGGAGCTCGGTGGCCAGCTTCACGCGCTGCGCCTCGCCGCCGGAGAGCGTGGTCGCGCTCTGCCCGAGGCGGACGTAGCCGAGGCCCACCTCCACCAGCGTGCGGAGGAAGCGGTGGATCGCCGTGATGGGCTCGAAGAAGTCGGCCGCCTCGGCGATCGGCATGTCGAGCACCTCGGCGATGTTCTTGCCCTTGTAGTGCACGGTCAGGGTGTCGCGGTTGTAGCGCGCTCCCCCGCAGACCTCGCACGCGACGTAGACGTCGGGCAGGAAGTTCATCTCGATCTTGATGGTGCCGTCGCCCGAGCAGGCCTCGCAGCGGCCGCCCTTGACGTTGAAGCTGAAGCGGCCGGGCAGGTACCCCCGCGCCTTCGCCTCGGTGGTCTCGGCGAAGAGGTTGCGGATGCGGTCGAACACGCCCGTGTAGGTGGCGGGGTTCGAGCGCGGCGTGCGGCCGATCGGATTCTGGTCGACGTGCACGACCTTGTCGAGGTTCTCGAGGCCGGTGACGCGCGTGTGCTTGCCCGGCACCTTGCGGGCGCCGTTGAGCTGGTTGGCGAGCACGCGGTAGAGGATGTCGTTCACGAGGGTGCTCTTGCCGGAGCCGGAGACCCCGGTGACCGCGACGAACGTGCCGAGCGGGAACTCCGCGTCGACCTTGCGGAGGTTGTTGGCGTTCGCCCCGACGACCTTGATCATCCGCTTGCGGTCGATCTTCCGCCGCTTCTTCGGGACCTCGATCGCCTTGCGGCCCGAGACGTAGTCGCCGGTGAGCGAGTGGGTGTTCTCGAGCAGCGACTCGTAGGAGCCGGAGTGCACGACCTTGCCGCCGTTGACCCCGGCGCCCGGGCCGATGTCGACGATCCAGTCGGCGGTGCGGATGGTGTCCTCGTCGTGCTCGACCACGATCAGCGTGTTGCCCAGGTCGCGCAGCTTGATGAGGGTGTCGATCAGGCGGCGGTTGTCGCGCTGGTGCAGGCCGATGCTCGGCTCGTCGAGCACGTAGAGCACGCCGGTCAGCCCGGAGCCGATCTGGGTCGCCAGGCGGATGCGCTGCGCCTCGCCGCCCGACAGGGAGGCGGCGGCGCGCGAGAGGTTGAGGTAGTTGAGCCCGACTTCGATGAGGAAGTCGATGCGCGCGCGGATCTCGCGCAGCACCTGCGCGGCGATGTGCGCCTCGCGGTCGGTCAGCTCGAGCCGGCTCATGAAGTCCTGGGCGTCGCCGAGGCTGAGGTCGGCCACGTCCGCGATGCTCGCCCCGTGCACGAGCACGGCGAGCACCTCCGGCTTCAGGCGGGAGCCCTTGCACACGGGGCAGGGCACCTCGCGGAGGAACTCGGACCAGCGGGTGCGCTGGACGTCGGTCTCGGCCTGGACGAACTGGCGCTCGATGTAGGGCACGACGCCCTCGAAGCCCGAGGTGTAGCTCATCTCGCGGCCGTAGCGGTTCTTCCACTTGACCTTGACCTCGAAGTTGTCGCCGTGGAGGACGGCCTGCTGCACCTCGGTGCTGAGGCGCTTCCACGGGGTGGTGAGCGTGAAGCCGAGGTCGCGGGAGAGGCCGTCGAGCAGCTTCTCGTAGTACTGGAACAGGCCCTTGCCCTGGGTGGTCCAGGGGATGATGACGCCCTCGGCGATGCTCAGGTCGGGGTCGCCGAGCAGCAGCTCGTCATCGACCGACATGCGCGTGCCGAGGCCCGAGCACTCCGGGCAGGCGCCGAAGGGCGCGTTGAAGGAGAAGGTCCGCGGCTCGATCTCGGTCAGCGAGATCGGGTGGTTGTTGGGGCAGGACAGCTTCTCGGAGTAGGTGGTCCAGGCGCCGTCGCCCTCGCCGTCGACGTAGTTGATCTGCACGATGCCGTCGGTGAGCCGCAGGGCCGTCTCGAGCGAGTCGGTGAGGCGCCCGAGGATGTCGGGGCCGGCCACGAGCCGGTCGACCACGACGGAGATGTCGTGCTTGTACTGCTTCTTGAGCACCGGCGGCTCGCTCAGCTGGACGAGCTTCCCGTCCACCATGGCGCGGGAGTAGCCGCCCGCGGTCAGCTCCTTGAAGAGGTCGACGAACTCGCCCTTCTTCTGCGAGACGACGGGGCTGAGGATCTGGTAGCGGGTACCGGTCTCGAGCTCCATCAGCTGGTCGGCGATCTGCTGCACGGTCTGCGCGGAGATCCGCTCGCTGCAGATGGGGCAGTGCGGGACGCCGATGCGCGCCCAGAGCAGACGCATGTAGTCGAAGATCTCGGTGATCGTGCCGACGGTGGAGCGCGGGTTGCGGTTCGTCGACTTCTGGTCGATCGAGACCGCGGGGCTGAGGCCCTCGATGAAGTCGACGTCCGGCCGGTCCACCTGCCCGAGGAACTGGCGGGCGTACGCGGAGAGGGACTCGACGTAGCGCCGCTGGCCCTCCGCGAAGATCGTGTCGAAGGCCAGGGAGGACTTGCCCGAGCCCGAGAGACCGGTGAACACCACCATCGAGTCGCGCGGGATCTCGAGGTCGACGTTCTGCAGGTTGTGCACCCGCGCGCCGCTCACCACCAGCTTCGAGGACGACTCGTCGAGCGAGGAGACGAAGCGGTGGAAGGAGGGAGAGGGGGTGGAGGAGGGGTCCGTAACGGCGTTCAGGATCGACACTCCGAAAGTGTATGCGGAGCCACCGACATCGCCCGTGGCGTTCGCTGGGCGCTGATCCGCGGGCCCCTCCCCTTGCGGATCAGCGCCCCCGATCAGGACAGGTGCCCGGCCTTCTCCATCTGGCGGAGCTCGCGCTTGAGCTCCTGGACCTCGTCCCGCAGCCGGGCCGCGAGCTCGAACTTGAGCTCGCCCGCCGCCTGGAGCATCTGCCCGTTGAGGTCGGAGATGATCGCCTCGAGGTCGTTGCCGCCGTTCGCGGCGAGACCCTGACGGCGCAGGTTCGGCGTCGGGCTCTTCTTCTTGGCGTCGCGCCCGGCGAGCAGCTTGGCGGTGTCGGCCCCCTCGCGGGCGAGGGCGTCGGTGATGTCGGCGATCTTCTTCCGCAGCGGCGTCGGGTCGATGCCGTGGTCGAGGTTGTAGGCGACCTGCTTCTCGCGTCGGCGGTCGGTCTCGTCGATCGCGAGCCGCATCGAGTCCGTCACCTTGTCGGCGTACATGTGGACCTCGCCCGAGACGTTGCGCGCCGCACGGCCGATCGTCTGGATGAGCGACGTGGACGAGCGGAGGAAGCCCTCCTTGTCGGCGTCGAGGATCGCCACGAGCGAGACCTCGGGCAGGTCGAGCCCCTCGCGCAGCAGGTTGATGCCGACCAGGACGTCGTACACGCCCGCCCGCAGCTCCGAGAGGAGCTCGACGCGCCGCAGGGTGTCGACGTCGGAGTGCAGGTAGCGGACCCGGACGCCGGCCTCCGTGAGGAAGTCGGTGAGCTCCTCGGCCATGCGCTTCGTCAGCGTCGTGACGAGCACGCGCTCGTCACGCTCGGTGCGGCGCTTGATCTCCTCGAGCAGGTCGTCGATCTGGCCCTTCGTCGGCTTGACGACGATCTCGGGGTCGATCAGGCCGGTCGGGCGGATGATCTGCTCGACGATGCCGTCGGCGATGCCCATCTCGTAGCGGCCCGGGGTCGCCGAGAGGTAGACGGTCTGGCCGACGCGCGACTTGAACTCCTCCCACTTCAGGGGCCGGTTGTCCATCGCCGAGGGCAGGCGGAAGCCGTGCTCGACCAGCGTGCGCTTGCGGGACGCGTCGCCCTCGTACATCGCACCGATCTGCGGCACCGTCACGTGCGACTCGTCGATCACGACGAGGAAGTCGTCCGGGAAGTAGTCGAGCAGGCAGTGCGGGGCCTCGCCCGACTCGCGGCCGTCGATGTGGCGGGAGTAGTTCTCGATGCCGGAGCAGAATCCGATCTGCTGCATCATCTCGAGATCGAAGGTCGTGCGCATCCGCAGGCGCTGCGCCTCGAGGAGCTTGTTCTGCTTCTCGAGGTCGGCCAGGCGCACCTCGAGCTCCTGCTGGATGGTGTCGATCGCACGGTGCATGACGTCCTGGCTGGCGACGTAGTGCGAGCCGGGGAAGACCGACACGGAGTCGAGCTTCCGGACGATGTCGCCGGTGAGCGGGTGGAGCGTGTAGAGCGCCTCGATCTCGTCGCCGAACATCTCGATCCGGATCGCGAGCTCCTCGTACATCGGGATGATCTCGATCGTGTCGCCCCGCACCCGGAAGGTGCCGCGGGCGAAGTCGACGTCGTTGCGCGCGTACTGCATGGACACGAACTTGCGGATGAGGCGGTCCCGGTCGACCCGCTGGCCGACCTGGAGCGCCACCATCGCCTCGAGGTACTGCTCGGGCTGGCCGAGGCCGTAGATGCACGAGACGGTCGACACCACGATCACGTCGCGGCGGCTCAGGAGCGAGTTCGTGGTGGAGTGGCGCAGCCGCTCGACCTCGGCGTTGACCGAGCTGTCCTTCTCGATGAAGGTGTCCGTCTGCGGGACGTAGGCCTCGGGCTGGTAGTAGTCGTAGTACGAGACGAAGTACTCGACGGCGTTGTTGGGGAACAGCTCGCGGAACTCGTTGGCGAGCTGCGCGGCGAGGGTCTTGTTGTGCGCGAGCACGAGCGTGGGGCGCTGCACGGCCTCGACGAGCCAGGCCGTGGTCGCGGACTTGCCGGTTCCGGTGGCGCCCAGCAGGACGACATCGGTCTCGCCGGCGTTGATGCGGGCGCTCAGATCGGCGATCGCGCCGGGCTGGTCACCGCTCGGCTTGTACTCGCTGATGACCTCGAACGGGTGCACGGCACGGGTTGGCTCCATGGTTCGAAGCGTAGCCGCGACCACCGACACCGGACGGCGCGTGCGCTGGCGGCGAACGGGGGTGCGCTCCCCGACCGGGCCGCTCGGGCACGAGGGCGGGTGTCCGGGAGGGACCGTCAGCGGGCGAGCCGCTCCCATAGCGCGTCGGTCCGAGCGAGCGTCTCCTCCAGCGTGCCGGAGGAGTCGATCACGACGTCGGCGAGGGCGAGGCGCTCCTCGTCGCTCGCCTGCGACGAGACCCGCGCACGTGCCTCCTCCTCGGTCAGTCCCCGGAGGGCGACGAGACGCTCGATGCGGAGGTGCTGCGGCGCGTGCACGACGACCACCTCGTCGAACTCCCCCGCTCCGCGGCCCTCGGCCAGGAGGGGGACGTCGTAGACGACCACCGCTGCCGGGTCCGCCGCCGCGGCCTCCGCGAACAGCCGCTGCGAGCGGAGCGTCACCGCCGGATGGGTGATCGCATTGAGGTCGGCGCGGGCCGCCGCGTCCGAGAAGACGATCGCGCCGAGCGCCGGGCGGTCGAGCGCGCCGTCCGCGCCGATCACGGACGGGCCGAAGCGCTCGGCGATCGCCGCCAGCGCCGGCTCCCCCGGCTCGACGACCTCGCGCGCGAGGACGTCGGCGTCGACCACCACCGCTCCGTGCTCGGCGAGACGGCGGGCGACGGTGGACTTGCCCGAGGCGATGCCTCCGGTGAGGGCGACGAGATGCACCCGGCCACCCTACCCAGCGCCGTCGCCCGGAACGCCGAACGGCCGGCCCCCGAGGGGACCGGCCGTTCGATGCGATGTGCTCGCGATCAGTTGTTCGAGGACAGCTTCTCGCGGAGCGCGGCGAGCGACTCGTCGTCGGCGAGGGTGCCGCCGGTGGTCGACTCGCTGGTGAAGCCGGCGCCGACCGAGACGCCCTCGGAGACGGTGGCCGCCTCCTCCTGCGACTTGGCCACCTGGGCCTTGTGGGCCTCCCAGCGCGCCTGAGCAGCGGCGTACTCCTCCTCCCAGGCTTCGCGCTGCGACTCGAAGCCCTCGCGCCACTCGTTGGTCTCGGGGTCGAAGCCCTCGGGGTACTTGTAGTTCCCCTGGTCGTCGTACTCCGTGGCCATGCCGTAGAGCGCCGGGTCGAACTCGGTGCCCTCGGGGTCGACGTTCTCGTTCGCCTGCTTGAGCGAGAGGGAGATGCGGCGACGGTCGAGGTCGATGTCGATGACCTTGACGAACACCTCTTCGCCGACCGACACGACCTGCTCGGCGAGCTCGACGTGCTTGCCCGACAGCTCGGAGATGTGGACGAGGCCCTCGATGCCGTCCGCGACGCGGACGAAGGCACCGAACGGGACCAGCTTCGTGACCTTGCCCGGCGCGACCTGTCCGATCGCGTGGGTGCGGGCGAAGACCTGCCACGGGTCCTCCTGGGTCGCCTTGAGCGAGAGCGACACGCGCTCGCGGTCGAGGTCGACCTCGAGGATCTCGACGGTGACCTCCTGGCCCACCTCGACGACCTCGGAGGCGTGCTCGATGTGCTTCCAGGAGAGCTCGGAGACGTGGACGAGACCGTCGACCCCGCCGAGGTCGACGAACGCGCCGAAGTTGACGATCGACGACACGACGCCCTTGCGGACCTGACCCTTGTGCAGGTTGTTCAGGAACGTGGTGCGGCTCTCGGACTGGGTCTGCTCGAGGAGCGCGCGACGCGACAGGACCACGTTGTTGCGGTTCTTGTCGAGCTCGAGGATCTTCGCCTCGATCTCCTGGCCGAGGTACGGCGTGAGGTCGCGGACGCGGCGCAGCTCGATGAGCGAGGCCGGGAGGAAGCCGCGGAGGCCGATGTCGACGATGAGACCGCCCTTGACGACCTCGATGACCGAGCCGGTGACGACGCCGTCCGACTCCTTGATCTTCTCGACGTCGCCCCACGCGCGCTCGTACTGCGCACGCTTCTTGGACAGGATCAGGCGACCCTCCTTGTCCTCCTTCTGGAGGACGAGGGCCTCGACGCTGTCGCCCACGTTGACGACCTCGGAGGGGTCGACGTCGTGCTTGATGGAGAGCTCGCGCGAGGGGATGACGCCCTCGGTCTTGTAGCCGACGTCGAGGAGGACCTCGTCGCGGTCGATCTTCACGACGGTGCCTTCGATGAGGTCTCCGTCGTTGAAGAACTTCAGAGTCTTTTCGACCGCGGCAAGAAAGTCTTCAGCAGACCCGATGTCGTTGATCGCGACCTGCTTGGTTGCCTTGTCGGTCGTTGCGGTTGTCATTAAGGGATGCTCCAGGATGGATGGGTCTCGGGCGGCGGCCGCCCGCGGGCCTCGCGGCTCGGCGGAGTGGTGACCACTGCGGTGGTGAGGGATGTGCCTCCGGCCCGGGAGCCGCGCTCGGCCGGCCGGAGGACCGGCCTTCCTCGCGCGCCGCGGGCACGGCGGCGCCACAGATGTGACACCCCAGCTTAGACGCCCCGGGAGGCGCACGGCAATCTCGCCGCGCCCGTCCAGGCGCGGGTTCCGGAGTCAGCCGGCGAGGGAGGAGCGGAGGGTGTCGAGACCGACGCCGCCGAGGTCGAGCGCCCTCCGGTGGAAGGCCGCGAGCGAGAACGCGGCGCCCTCGCGCGCCTCCGCCTCGTCGCGCAGCTGCTCCCAGATCCGCTGCCCGATCTTGTAGGACGGAGCCTGCCCCGGCCAGCCGAGGTACCGGTTCACCTCGAAGCGCACGAACGCGTCGTCCATGTTCACGTTGGCCCGCATGAAGTCGAGGGCCGACTCGGCGGTCCAGACGGTGCCGGAGCCCGGCATCGGCTTCTGGAGGTGCACGCCGATGTCCAGCACGACGCGCGCCGCGCGCATCCGCTGGCCGTCGAGCATGCCCAGGCGGTCGGCCGGGTCGTCGAGGTAGCCGAAGCGCTCCATCAACCGCTCCGCGTAGAGCGCCCAGCCCTCGGCGTGGCCGGAGGTCCCGGCGAGCTGACGGCGCCAGGTGTTGAGGCGGGCGCGGTTGTGGACGGCCTGGCCGATCTGCAGGTGATGGCCCGGGACGCCCTCGTGGTAGACCGTGGTCAGCTCCCGCCAGGTGGCGAACTCGGTGACTCCGGCCGGGACCGACCACCACATCCGCCCCGGGCGCGAGAAGTCGTCGCTCGGACCGGTGTAGTAGATGCCGCCCTCCTGGGTCGGCGCGATCCTGCACTCGAGGCGGCGCACCTCCTCCGGGATGTCGAAGGCGGTGCCGGCGAGCTCGCGGACGGAGCGGTCGCTCGTCTCCTGCATCCAGGCCTGCAGAGCGTCGACGCCGTGCAGAGTGCGGGCCGGGTCCGCCTCGAGGTGGGCGATCGCCTCGGCGACGGAGGCGCCGGGCAGGATCTCGCGCGCGATCGCCTCCTGCTCGGACGTCATGCGGGCCAGCTCCTCGATCCCCCACTCGTAGGTCTCGTCGAGGTCGACGACAGCGCCGAGGAAGCGGCGGGAGTGCAGCGCGTACAGCTCCCGGCCGACGGCGTCCTGCTCGGTCGCGGCGGGGGCGAGCTCGCCCCGGAGGAACTGCGCGAGCGACCCGTAGGCGGCCGAGGCGCGGCGGGCGCCGTCCTCCAGTCGCTGAGCGAGCGACGCGGGCAGGGATCCGGCGGCGGGAGCGGCCTCCGCGGCCAGCTCGGCGAAGAACCCGCGGGGAGCGGCGATCTTCCGCGCCTGCTCGGCGACGAGCTCGACCTGGCGGCGGGCGGGGACCACGCCGGTGCGGATCCCCTCGCGCAGGGTCTCCGCGTAGCCCTCGAGGGCGGCCGGCACGGCCAGCAGCCGCTCGGCGACCGCCTCCCAGTCGGCGACCTCGTCCGTCGGCATCAGGTCGAAGACGTCGCGCAGCTCCTGCGCCGGGGACGCGATCACGTTGAGGTCCCGCAGCGGCAGACCGGCGTCGTGCCCCTCCAGGGAGAGCCGGAGCTCGGCGCCGAGGTCGGCGGCCGTGACGCGGTCGACGTCGTCCACGGGGTCGGCGGCCTCGAGCTCGGCGAGGGCCGAGGCGGTCGCCGCCCGGGCCTGCTCGAGACCGGCCGGCGAGTAGTCGCCCAGACGGCCGTTCGCGCCGCTGCGTCCGATCGCGGTGCCGAGGGTGGGGTCGAGGTCGACGAGCGTGTCGACCCAGCGCTCGGCGACGGCGTCGACGGCGGTGGGCTCGCGGGGGGTGTCGGTGCTCATGCCTCCGAGCCTAGCCAGGCGCTGCGGCCGGCTCAGTGCGCTGCGGCCGGCTCAGTGCGCGGCGACGTCCCAGTCGGACCCGTGGCCCACCTGCACCTCGAGCGGGACGCTCAGGTCGGCGGCTCCCGCCATCCGGCCGCGGACGATGGCCTCGAGCGGCTCCTCCTCGCCGGGGGCGACGTCGAAGATGAGCTCGTCGTGCACCTGGAGGAGCATCCGCGAGCCGAGCCCCTGCTCGTCGAGGTCGGCCTGCACGCCGATCATCGCCCGCTTCATGATGTCGGCGGCCGAGCCCTGGATCGGCGAGTTGAGCGCCGCCCGCTCGGCGTTGTCGCGGAGGACGCGGTTCGCGCTCTGCAGGTCGGGGAAGGGACGCCGGCGACCGAAGATCGTCTCGGTGTAGCCGGTCTCGCGGGCCTGCTCGACGACGCTGCGGAGGTAGTCGCGCACCGCGCCGAAGCGGACGAAGTAGTCGGTCATCAGCTGCTTCGCCTCGGCGCTCGAGATGCGCAGCTGCTTCGACAGGCCGAAGGCGCTCAGGCCGTAGGCGAGGCCGTACGACATCGCCTTGACCTTGTTGCGCATGGCCGAGGTGACGTCGCCCGGATCGACGCCGAAGATCCGCGATCCGACGAAGCGGTGCAGGTCCTCGCCGGAGTGGAAGGCCTCGATCAGCCCGGCGTCGCCGGACAGGTGCGCCATGATCCGCATCTCGATCTGCGAGTAGTCGGCGGTGAGGAGGGTGCTCGCGTCCGCTCCGTGGACGAAGGCGGTGCGGATGCGGCGGCCCACCTCGCTGCGGACGGGGATGTTCTGCAGGTTCGGGTCGTTGGAGGAGATCCGGCCGGTGGCCGCGCCGGTCTGGTCGTAGCTGGTGTGGATCCGGCCGTCGGCGGTGACCGACTTCTCGAGCGTCTCGATGATCTGCTTGAGCTTGGTCGCGTCGCGGTGCTCGAGGAGCAGCCCGAGGAACGGGTGCGGGTGGGACTCCTGCAGGTCTGCGAGGGCGGAGGCGTCGGTGGTGTAGCCCGTCTTCGTGGCCCGGGTGCGCGGCATGTCGAGCTCCTCGAAGAGGACCTGCTGCAGCTGCTTGGGCGAGCCGAGGTTCATCTCGTGGCCGATTTCGGCGAACGCGCGGCTCGCGAGGTCGGCGGCCGAGACGGTCAGCTCGGCGCGGAGGCGCGCCAGCACGTCCGCGTCGATCGCGACGCCGGTGAGCTCCATCGTCGCGAGGACCTGGACGATCGGCAGCTCGATGTCGACGAGCACCGAGAGCATCCCCTCGCCCAGCCGCTCGCGCAGCGGAGCGACGAGCCGGTACGCGTACCAGGCCTCGGTGGCGGGCCCCATCGGCTCGACGGTGGGGACCAGCTGGTTCGGGTCGCCCTGCGCCATGGCCTCGTCGAGGTGCTGCGCGACCTGCGCCGCGAGCGTGGCCGGGTGCCCGGTGGGCTGCACCAGCCAGGAGGCGACGCGGGTGTCGAACGCGAGCCCCGCGACGGGGAGTCCGGCCCTCCGCAGCGCCTTGATCTGGGGCTTCGCGTCGGCGAAGTACTTGGGGGCGGGCCCGGCCAGCCACTGCTCGAGCGCGGTGTAGTCGGGCCGCTCGGCGGCCCACGGGACGAACGCCGTCTCCTTCTCGACCGCGAGACCCACACCCTCGAGCCCGCCGGCTCCGAGCAGGACCTGCACGGCGACGGGCGCGGTGCCCTTCGCCGACACGCGGTCGAGCCAGTGCGCGAGCTCCTCGTCGACCAGGGTGCGGACGGCGGGTGCGGAGGTCGTGACCACGTCGCCCGCCAGGGCCACGGCAGCGCCGTCGACGCCCTCCTCCGCGGCGATCGTGAGGACCCGCTCCTGCAGGGTCTTGAACTCGAGGCGGCTGAAGATCTCGCGGACCGCGTCGGGATCGATCGGACGGCGCGTCAGATCGTGCGGCCCGAGGGGGAGCTCGACGTCCGTCACCAGCCGGTTGAGGCGGCGGTTGCGGAGCGCGTTCTCCTTCTGCTCGCGCAGCTTCTCGCCGACCACGCCCTTGATCTCGTCGGCGTGGGCGATGATGTCGGCGACCGTGCCGTACTGGTTGACCCACTTCGCGGCCGTCTTGGGGCCGACCTTGTCGACGCCGGGCAGGTTGTCGCTGGTCTCGCCGACGAGGGCGGCGATCTCGGGGTACTGGTGCGGCTCGACGCCGTACTTCTCGAACACCTTGTCGCGGTCGTAGCGGGTGAGCTGCGAGACGCCCTGGGTGGAGGGGTAGAGCAGGGTGACGTCCGGGGTCACCAGCTGGATGGTGTCGCGATCGCCCGAGACGACCAGCACGCGGAAGCCGGCCTCGGCCCCCTGGCGCGCGAGCGTCGCGAGGATGTCGTCGGCCTCGAAGTCCTCCTTCGAGACGGTCCGGATGTTCATGGCGTGCAGCGCCTCCTCGAGGAGGGGGACCTGGCCCTTGAACTCGGGCGGCGTCTCGCCGCGGGTGCCCTTGTACTCCGGGTACTCGCGCGTGCGGAACGAGTAGCGGGAGATGTCGAACGCGACGCCGAGGTGGGTCGGCTTCTCGTTCTTCAGCAGCAGGATCAGCATCGAGAGGAAGCCGTGGATGGCGTTCGTGTGCTGGCCCTCGCGGGTCTGGAAGCTGTCGACCGGGAGCGCGTAGAACGCCCGGAACGCCAGGGAATGGCCGTCGACGAGCAGGAGGGTAGGCTGTTCCGGATCTGACACAGGGCCAGACTACACAGCGCCTCCGACACCGGATCGGCCCGCTCGCGCCCGCCGGTCAGGGCCGCTCCGAGGCTCCAGCGCGAGGAGCGACGTGACCGAGCCGACCCCCACCACGACCGCCTGGATCCGCCCGCCCGCGCTCGACCTGGTCGCCGGGATCGGCCGCGGCATGGGCGAGCTCGCCGAGCGGATGGGGATCCTCTGGCACGAGCTCACCCCGCAGCACTCGGTGGCCTCGATGCCCGTCCAGGGCAACCGGCAGCCGGTCGGCATCCTGCACGGCGGCGCGCACGTCGTGCTCGCCGAGTCGATGGGCTCGATCGCGGCGAACGTGCACGCCGGCGCGGGCCGCCTGGCGATGGGCATCGAGCTGAACGCGAGCCACAGCCGGTCGGTCCACTCGGGCTTCGTGATCGCCACCTGCGACGCGATCCACCTGGGCTCCACCCTCACCACCCACGAGATCGTCGTGTGCGACCAGGAGGGGCGCCGCCTCTCCACCGTGCGGATCACCAACATCATCCGCGACGCCCGCTGACGGGAGCGGACGGGTCCCCCTCGCGGGAGCGGTGCGCGAGGACCGCGCCCAGGACCGCGACCGCCGTCGGGACCGCCCGCGCCTGCGAGCGACACGAGATCGACCGGTCGGCCGCGACGCTCGGGGACCCGGCACCGCGGCGAGCGGCACTGTCAAGCGACGGCGCGCGACTGTGCCCGGTGGTGCCCGAAGGGCGACACTGAGCGGATGAGCCTTCGCCATCTCCTCAAGAGCCTCCCGTCCATGCCCTCCGAGCTGCCCTCGTTCGATGCGGAGGCGGCTCCGGCCGATCCTCTCGAGCTGTTCGCGCAGTGGCTCGAGGAGGCGAAGGACGCGGGCCAGCTCCTCCCCCACGGCGCCACGCTCTCCACCGCCTCCGACGACGGCACCGTCTCGGCGCGCGTGCTCGTGCTGCGCGAGATCGACGAGGCGGGCTGGGCGTTCTCCACCCATGCCACCAGCCCCAAGGGACGCGCCATGGAGGAGAACCCGCACGCCGCGCTGACCTTCTTCTGGCCGGTCCAGGGCCGTCAGGTCCGGGTCGAGGGCCGGGTCGAGCGCGCCTCCGCGCAGGAGTCGGCCGACGACTTCCGCCGCCGCTCCGAGGCCGCTCGCACCGCCCTGCTCGTCGGACGCCAGAGCGAGCCGATGCGCAGCGCGCAGGACTTCGGCCTCGTCACGCTCCAGACCAGCGTCGCCGTGGGCTGCTCGCCCGCGACGCTCGACCGGGAGTGGGCCGTCTACCGCGTCGTGCCCGAGCGCATCGAGTTCTGGCAGGGCTCGACCGCGCCGGAGCAGGATCACACCCGTCTCGAGTACCGCCCGGGAACGACGGAGGCGGGCGGCTCCCCGTGGGAGCGCACCCGCCTCTGGCCCTGAGGCCGTGGGCCCTCGGGCCCGGCCTCGCGCTAGGCCTTCTTCGTGCTCAGCTGCTCGATGATCGCCTGCGCGACGTCGTGCATGGTGAGCCGGCGGTCCATGGAGGCCTTCTGGATCCAGCGGAACGCCTCGGGCTCGGTGAGCCCCATCTTCTCGTTGAGCAGGCCCTTGGCGCGGTCGACGAGCTTGCGGGTCTCGAAGCGCTCGACCATGTCGGCGACCTCGGCCTCGAGGGTGAGGATCTGGGCGTACCGCGAGAGGGCGATCTCGATCGCGGGCAGCAGGTCGTTGGGCGTGAAGGGCTTCACGACGTAGGCGAGCGCTCCGGCCTCGCTGGCGCGCTCGACGAGCTCCTTCTGGCTGAAGGCGGTGAGCAGGACGACGGGCGCGATGTGCGCCTTCGAGAGGCGCTCGGCCGCCGAGATGCCGTCGAGCTGGGGCATCTTGACGTCCATGATGACGAGATCGGGGCGCAGCTCGGTGGCGAGGGCCACAGCGGTCTCGCCGTCGCCGGCCTCGCCGACGACCTCGAAGCCGTTGTCGCGGAGGATCTCCACGATGTCGAGGCGGATGAGGGATTCGTCTTCGGCGACGACGACCCGACGGGGTGCGGTCGACGAGGGTTCCTGGTCAGTCACGCCGATGAGCCTACGGTATTCTCGACGGGCTGGTGATGAGCCGGTGTGGCGGAATGGCAGACGCGGGGCACTCAAAATGCTCTGTCCGAGAGGGCTTGTGGGTTCGAGTCCCACCACCGGTACCCGCCTGGTCGCGCGGTGCGCGCCTCCGCTCGCTAGCGTCGTCGGATGAGCACCGACCCCTGGCCCCTGTTCTCGCTGGAGCTGCGCACGCCGCGGCTCGAGCTGCATCCGGTCCGCGACGCCGACCTCGGCCCTCTCGCCGAGGCAGCCCTCGCGGGCGTGCACGAGAGCGGCCGCTCGCCGTTCCCCTCCCCCTGGGCCGAGGCGCCGGCGGAGCGCCTGCCCGGCGAGCTCGCCCGCTTCCACTGGTCGCAGCGCGCGCAGACGACGTGGGAGTCGTGGCGCGTCGCGTTCGCCGTGGTCGAGGACGGCCGGGTCGTCGGCTGCCAGGACGTGGTCGCCGAGTCCTTCGCCGCCACCCGCACCCTGACCTCGGGCTCGTGGCTCACCCGCTCGGCGCAGGGCCGCGGCCTCGGGCGGGAGATGCGCGCCGCCGTGCTCCTCCTCGCCTTCGACCACTTCGGAGCCGAGGTCGCCGAGAGCGCCGCTCTCGCCTGGAACACCCGCTCGATCCGGGTCTCGGAGGCCCTCGGCTACCGGCCGAACGGGACGCACCGGATCGTCGGTCCGGACGGTATGTCGGTCGAGGAGCTGCGGTTCCGCGTCACGCCGGAGACTTTGGTGCGGCCGGAATGGACGCTGGAGGCCTCGGGGATCGACGCCGCACGAGCGGTCCTCGTCCAGGACCCGCTCGGTCCGCCCTCCCCCGTCTGATTCACCAGAACATCGTGCCCGGCGAGCCCTTGAACGGACCGACCACGCGCGAGGTGATCCAGCCGCCGTAGAAGTCGCCCGGCTGCGGCTGGACCGCCTCGCCGTCGACCGTGCAGGAGTCCATCCGGCCGGGGTAGAGGGCGACGGTGTCGACCAGGGTCTCGAAGCCGGCCATCGGCTCGGGGTACGTCCAGCCCGCCGCCTCCGCGACCGCTCCTCCTCCCCCGCGCACGGTCAGGTAGGAGGCCGCGCCCTTGAACTCGCAGATGCTGCGGCCGGGCGCGGGCTCGAGCGCCCCGGGCGCGAACGAGGACACGGGGAGGTAGTAGACGGGAGGGTGGCTCGTCTCGAGGACGCGGAGAGCGTCACGGGTCTCGGCGACGACGACGCCACCCAGCCGCACGACCACGTGCTCGGTGGTGGTCTCGACCCTCGGGGGTCGCGGGTAGTCCCAGACGGATTCCTGGCCCTCGGCGGGCGGCACGCGCTTCATCCCGCTCACGCTACGCGGCGGGGAGCGGTGCTCCGGCGCCTCCCAGAGGATGCCCGGGCGGACGCCGCGGCTCCGCAGATCCCCGCCGCCGGGACGCGCGAGGGCCCCGGTCGCGTAACGTCGTCCCTGCGGCGGAACCCCGAGCCCGCGCGCAGAAGGAATCCAGAGTGCCCACCGAATGCATCCACGGCCTCGACATCGCGCTCTGCGACGTCTGCACCCCGAAGAAGCTCCCCGAGCAGGTCGGCCGTGCCACCCGCGCCCCCGCGCGCGTGCCCGGGACCTCCCGTGCGGCCACCGCCCGTGCCGCCGCCCGCGGCACGGCGCGCGAGAAGCCCCTGCCGAAGGTCGACATCGCCGCGCAGCGGATCTACCACGTCACCCACCTCGACAACCTCGAGGCGATCGTCACCGCCGGCGCGATCCTGGCGGACCAGCAGCTCCAGGAGCGCCCCGCGATCGACGTCAGCGCCGAGACCACCCGCGAGCACCGCCGTGCCGTGCAGGTGAAGGACGGCGTCAGCGTCGCCGGCTTCGTGCCCTTCTTCCTCTCCCCCGACGCCGCCCTCTGGGCCGACCTGCGCGGCGAGCGGGTCGCTCCGCACTGGTCGCCGAGCGCCCACGAGACCACCGCTTCGCAGTACGTCGTCCTGGTGGGCTCGCTCGCCTCCGCCCCGGTCCTGAGCGACGGCGACGCCTCCCACGTCCTCACGCGCTTCACCGAGGGCGACGCGCTCGTGCGCACCTTCGCGCGCCTCCTGGTCGACGAGCCGGCCCTGCGCAGCGCCGAGGCGCTCGTGCCCGAGCGCTTCCCGCTCGAGGGCGTCGCGACGGTCGGCGTGGCGTCGGTCGCCGCCCGCAACCGCGTCAAGGCTCTCTTCGAGGGCATCGACGCCTCTCCCCGCGTCGCCGTCTACCCGCCGTGGTTCCACCCGGTGGCCGAGGAGGAGTGACCCGGCGCTAGTCGGCCTCGAGGAGGTCGAGGCGGTCGGCCAGGTACCGGCGCAGCGGCATCAGTCCCTGCTCTCCCAGACCGGGCGCCCAGCGCACGAGCACCTCGGAGCCGCGCAGGGCCAGCGGCTCCTGGCCCGACTCGAGCGCTGCGGCGTCCAGTGCGAGGCGCCGCCAGCCGTAGTTGACGATCTCGCCCTCCTGGAACGGACCGTCGAAGGCGGCGCGCCGGATCTCGCGGCGCGCCTCCTGCGACTCGGACTGGTTGTTGGCGTGAAGCGGAGCGACGGCACGAGTGACCGAGCCCGTCGCGAGGAGCTCGCCCTCGCGTCCGAGGAGCACCACGCCGAGGCGCCACGCGCGGGTCACCGGCGCCATCACCGGCTTGCGGCGGAAGCCGAGGATCGCGCGCGGCGTCCGCAGCTCGGCGACGGCCTGGTCGGCGATGCCGCGGGCGTCGAGCTCGGCGGAGACCTCGCGCAGGAGCGCGGCCAGATCGGCGGCGGCCTGCTCGGCCCCGGGTGCTGCGGGCATCGCTCCTCCTCGGCTCGTCCCGCCAGCCTACGGGCGCGGTGTGCACCGACCACCCCGCTCCGCACCGCTAGCATCGCCTGACGACACCGAGGAGGACGAGCGATGCGCGTCATCATGATGGGCCCGCCCGGCGTGGGCAAGGGCACCCAGGCGGCTGTGCTGTCGCGCGAGCTGGGGGTGCCGGCGATCTCCACCGGCGATCTGTTCCGCGCGCACGTCGCCGACGGCACCGACCTCGGACGGCGTCTGCGGGCGCTCGTGGAGGCCGGCGAGTACGTGCCGGACGAGCTGACGAACGCCCTGGTCGCCGAGCGCATCGCCGAGGAGGACGCCCGGGACGGGTTCATCCTCGACGGCTACCCGCGCACGCTCGCTCAGGTGGACGCGCTGGCGGAGCTCCTCGAGGAGCGGGGCACGCCGCTCTCGTGCGTCGTGCTGCTGACGGCCGACGCGGACGTGGTCCTCGAACGGCTGCACGTGCGGGCGCAGGAGCAGGACCGCGCCGACGACGACCCCGAGGTGGTGCGGAACCGGATCGAGGTCTACGAGCGCGAGACGGCTCCTCTGGCGGAGGTCTACGACGAGCGCGAGCTCCTGGTGCGGATCGACGGCTCCGCCTCGCAGGACGAGGTCGCCGCGAGGATCATCGCGGCGTGCCGGCCCGAGTGAGCCGACCCGCCGCGACGCGGGGTCAGATCGCCGAGGCGAGGACCTCGTCGAGCTTGGCCGAGGCCTCCTCGTCGGTGCCCTTCAGGGCGAGCGAGAGCTCCGACACGAGGATCTGACGCGCCTTGAGGAGCATCCGCTTCTCGCCGGCCGAGACGCCGCCCGCCTGCTCGCGGCGCCACAGGTCGCGGACGACCTCGCTGACGCGGTACACGCTGCCGCTGGCCATCTTCTCCTGGTTGGCCTTGAAGCGGCGGGACCAGTTGCTGGCCTCCTCCGCGACGTCGCTGCGCAGGACGTCGTAGACCGCCTGGACTCCGGCGTCGTCGATGATCTCGCGGACGCCGACGAGCTCGGCGTTCTCGACGGGGAGGGTGATGGTGAGCTCGCTGGTGTGCACGTTCATCGTCATGAACGTCTTCTCGACGCCCTTGACCGAGCGCTTCTCGAGCCCGGTGATCGTCACCGCTCCGTGGTGCGGGTAGACCAGGGTCTCGCCGACCTCGAATGTCATCATGTCGTGCCTTTCGTCGTGGGGCGTGGTGGGAGTGAGGAGTCCAGTGGGCGCAGCTGCGCTGCGGCGAGCCAGGCCGGGAGCAGCGCGACGAGGTGCTCGACCAGCTCCTCGTCGGTGCCGTCGAGGGAGCCGGCGAGCCAGGCGCCGACCACGGAGAGGACGCCGCCGGCCGCGAAGACCGCGGTGAGCTCGGGGTCGACCGCTGCGGGGACGTCGACCCGGGCGAGCACCTCGCGGTGCAGGGCGAGCGCCGTGTCGAGCACGGCGTCGTCGGAGGCGACCCGGGCGGAGGCCCGCGCGCGGAGCCGGGCATGGAAGGCGTGGCGGTCGACCAGCCGCTCGACGAGCCGCGAGTAGCCGCGCTGCAGGGCGTCGGCTCCGGAGCGGTCGGCGGGATCGCCCTCGGCGACCTCGGCGACCACGAGGTCCTGGCGGAGCAGCGCGGAGGCGACTCCCGCCGCGTCGTCGAAGTGGGCGTAGAACGAGCTGCGGCTGATCCCGGCCTCGCGCACGATGTCGCTCACCGCGATGCCCTCGGCCCTCTCGCCGTCGCTCTGCATGACGAGCCGCTCGACCGCGTCGAACACGCGGCGGCGGGTGCGCCGGGCTCGCGGATCGGCGGAGCCGAGCGCCGAGGGGGACTCCGCCGCGGGCACGGAGGCGAGGCGGGCGGGAGTCATCGACGTCAGTCTACCACTTCCCGGACAGGTGTACGGGAAGAGCGTCAGGCGCCGGTGCGAACCTGGTCGAGGCCGGCGATGCGGTCGATCGCGGCCTGCTCGCTCGGCGAGACCCGACCGAGATACCGGCCCAGGAACACGAACAGCAGGCGATTCGCCGTGATCGCGGGCCACCACGGGCGCCGGAGGCCCAGGAGCCTCCGCACCTCGGGGCTGAGCGAGGCGACCGCGCCGGCGAACAGCAGCGGGTAGACCACGCCCGCCTCGCCCGGCAGCCGGATGTCGCGGAGAAAGCCGACCGCCTCGTGCACGCGTGAGTCGGGCTTGAGCTCGCCCGCGAATCCGGCGAGCTGCGCGCGGAGCTCCGCGACGCTCTCGGGCGGACCCTGCACTCCGAGGAGCCGGCCGGAGGCGGCCCACTCGCGCACGTAGGCGTCGGGGCCGCCGGGGATCCGTCCGCCCCAGATCTCGTGGGCGCCGAGGAACGCGTCGGTGAAGGCGTCGTGCACCCAGAGCAGCAGGCGGGGGTCCTGCGCCGAGTAGGAGCGCTCGCGCCCGCCGGCGTCCTCGTAGGAGCCGACGATCCGCTCGTGCACGCCGGTCACCCAGCGCGCCGCTCCGCTCGCCGCGGCGGTGTCGCCGAAGCTGGTGGTCAGGACCCAGCGGACCGTGTTGTCGAGGCGGCCCATCGGGTCCTCGCGGTAGCGGGAGTGGTCGTGCACACCGGCCATCGCTCCGGCGTGGAGGGTCTGCATGAGCAGAGCCCGCACTCCGGCGATCATCGTGGGCAGGCCGCCGTTGACGGCCCAGACCGCGCTGCCCGGTCCGAAGAGCCCGGCGTCGTCGCCCTTCTCGAGGGCCACGATCCAGTCGGCGCGGGGGCGGGGGCGGCGGCGTCTCATCCGCTCAGTGTGCGCTCGGATCCTGGGCCGCGGCTGGCCGTTCTGTCACCCTTCGTGGGGCCGTCGTCACTCGGCCAGCAGTTCGCGGACGTCGTCGGCCGACAGCGCCCGGGCGAAGAGCTCGCCCTCGTCGAGCACCGCCGTGCTGAGGCGGCCCTTGCGCTCCTGGAGGCGCACGATCTTCTCCTCGATCGTGTCCGTCGCCACCAGCCGGTACACGTTCACCCGCCGCTCCTGGCCGATGCGGTGCGCGCGGTCGACGGCCTGCGCCTCGGCCGCCGGGTTCCACCACGGGTCGAGGATGAAGACGTGGTCGGCCTCGGTGAGGGTGAGCCCGGTGCCGCCCGCCTTCAGGCTGATCAGGAAGACGGGCGCGGCTCCGGAGCGGAACTCCTCGATCACTCCCGCGCGGTCCCGCGTGGAGCCGTCGAGCTGCACGAACGGGATGCCGCGCCGGCGCAGCCGCTCCCCCGCCCGCTCCAGGTACGAGGTGAAGGTGCTGAAGACGAGGGCCCGACGGCCTTCCGCGATCACGTCGTCGAGCTGCTCGACGAGCACGTCGAGCTTCGCGGACGGGACGTGCCGGTAGGCCGGGTCGACCAGGGACGCGTCGAGCGCGAGCAGGCGCAGGAGGGTGAGCGATCGGAACACCGTGAAGCGCTGCCGGTCGAGGTCGTCGACCAGACCCAGGAGCTTCCGCCGCTCGCGCTGGAGGTAGCCGTCGTAGAGCACCCGGTGGGCGGGGGTCAGCGCGACCTCGATCGTCTGCTCCTGCTTCTCGGGGAGCTCCGGCGCCACCGCCTCCTTGGTGCGGCGGAGCAGGAACGGACGCAGTCGCCGGCGCAGTCTCTCGAGGCGGCGGCGCGCGCCCTCGGTGTGGCTGACGGTCCGTCCCTCGGACAGATCGGGCGAGGCGATGCCGACGGGCGCCTCCGCGTGCAGGATCGGCCGGGTGTACTCCTCGCGGAAGCGGCGCAGCGGCGGCAGGAGCCCGGGCGCCACCAGGGCGAGGACCGCCCAGAGCTCGTCGAGCGAGTTCTCCAGCGGTGTCCCGGTGAGCGCGAGCGTGACGGGCGCGCCGACCCCGCGGGCGGCCCGGTGCGTCTGCGAGGCGGGGTTCTTGACGAACTGGGCCTCGTCGAGGATCAGCGCCGACCACGTCCTCGACGCCCAGCGCTCGCCGCCGAGGCGCAGGACCGCGTAGCTGGTGAGGACCACGTCCGCGTCGGCCGGGATCGCGTCGAGCGCGCCCTCCCGCGAGCTCGCGACGACGTGGACGCGCAGGGCGGGCGCGAAGCGCTCGGCCTCCGAGCGCCAGCCCGGCACGACCGAGGTGGGGGCGACCACGAGGAACGGCGCGCGGCGGATCCCGGCGCGGCCCGCCTCCTCGACCGCGTCGAGCATCATGGCCAGCGCCTGCAGGGTCTTGCCGAGGCCCATGTCGTCGGCCAGGATCCCGCCGAGCCCGTGACGGAGGCGGTGCACGAGCCAGGCGTAGCCCGCCCGCTGGTACGGACGCAGCCGGGCGGTCAGGCCCTCCGGCGGCTCCACGTCCTCCGGCGACCCGGCGGCCAGCGCGGAGTCGAGCACGGCGCGCCACGCGTCGGAGGGGACGCTCTCGTCGGCGAGCTCCTCCAGCTCGTTCCACAGCCCGGCCTGGTGCCGGCCGAGCCGCGGTCCCGTCTCCCACTCCTCGAGCTCGTCCGCCCGGGTCAGCAGCTCCCGGAGCCGGTCGAGGCCGGGGTGCGCGAGCGAGAGGTAGGAGTGGTCGACCAGGCGGATGCGGTCGCCGCCCGCGGCCAGAGCGCGGAAGAGGGGCAGGAACGGCACGGTCGCGTCGCCGATGGTCACGACGACGCCGAGGTCGAACCAGTCGGCGCTCTCGGTGTCGACCGCGGTGATGGTGAGCGTGAGCGGTCCGGTCAGCAGGCGGTAGTCCGGGGCCGCGCCGTCGCGCTCGATCCGGACCCCGCCGATCCCCTCCAGCTGCGGGAGCTGCTCCACCACGAACACCGCCGCCTCGGCCCCGCGCAGGACCGCGCTCGTCCCCGGCTCCGGCACGAGAGCGGACCCGACCTCGCCGAGCACCGAGCGCACCCGGCGGAGCACCGCGCGCTCGAGAGCCGCGTCGGCCGTGCCGTCGAGCTCGCCCGCGCGATCGGGCGAGCGGCGCCAGTGCCAGCCCACCCTGACGGCGCGCCGCGGCTCGAACGAGACCGTGCAGACCAGGCGCGGGGGCTCCGGATCGTCCAGGAGGAGGTCGACGCCCTCCTCGCGGACCGCGACGCGGCTGCGGAGGGCGGGGAGGTGCTCGCCGACGAACTCGGGCACGTCCTCCGCCGGGACCTCCGTCTCCTCGGGGTGGTCGAGGAGCCGCAGCTCCTCGTCGTCGAAGGGCAGGGACGCGGGCGCGAGCAGGAGCGAGGACGGATCGCCGCCCTCGACCGCGTAGACGCCGTGCCGGGCGACCGGACGCGCCGACTCGGGCGCGTGCTCCGCGCCGTCGATCCGCAGGACGGGCCGCAGCCGGAGCGCTCCCTCCTCCGCCGAGACCGTCACCGCCACATGCGCGGGACCGGCGAGACGGACCGCGCCCTTCTCCGGGGCGAGCAGCGGGATCCCGGCGGCCTGCGCCTGCTCGAGCAGCCGCCAGAGCAGCGGGCTCTCGTAGTCGTCGAGGTGGATCCAGTCGGGGTCCTGCCCCAGGTGGACGGTGCGCGTGGCGCGGTGCAGGGCCGCGAACTCGGCGAACCAGCGCTGGTGAGCGGGGTCGAGCGAGAGCCGGTGGGTCTGGAAGTTCAGCGACTTCCACGTCAGGGTGGTGCGGTTCCAGGCGCCCCCGCGCCCGCGGACGACGGGGCGGGTGGCCAGACGGTGGTCGCGGCGCTCGTCGGGGTCGTAGGTCTTCGCCGTGACGCGCTCGCTCGCCGGCGCCCGCCACGGATCGTCGGCCCGGCGCACCAGCCGGCGCAGCTCGAACTGCAGCCCGATCGGAGTGAGGACGGTCGGCGACTCGGTCTCGGCGGATCCGCTGAGCTCGCCGACGCGGGCGCGCCAGGAGGAGGGGGTCGACTCGGGAGGCACCGCCCCATGCTGCCACGCGCCGCCGACACCCCCGCCCGCACCGCGTGAAGGGCAGAATCGGATGATGACCAGCAGCGACTCCCCCGCGCCCACCGTCCTCACCCTCGGCAGCGAGAGCCTGCGCCTCGCCCTGACGACCGCCGGGGCCGAGATGACCTCCCTCCGCGACGACGAGGGCCGCGAGTACCTGTGGCAGGCCGGCCCGGAGTGGCGCCGGCACGCTCCCGTCCTGTTCCCGATCATCGGGCGCCTCCCCGGCGACACGCTGCACCACGACGGCGCGGACCACCGGATGGGGCAGCACGGCTTCGCGCGGGACCGGGTCTTCGAGCTCGCGGGCGTCTCGGCGGACGAGGCGGTGTTCCGGCTCCGGAGCGACGACGCCACGCGCGCGGTGTTCCCCTTCGACTGGACGCTCCTCATCGCCTACGCCGTGACCGGCGCCTCGCTCCGGATCACCCAGACCGTCGAGAACAGGGGTCCCTCTCCGCTGGGCTTCTCGCTCGGCAACCACCCGGCCTTCGCGCTGCCGCTGCCCGAGGGCCGCGGCGAGCACCGCATCCGCTTCGCGCAGCCCGAGCCGGAGGGGTACCGCCGCGCTCCGGAGAACCTGCTGCTCGAGGCGCGCCACCCGGCGCCGCTCGAGGACGGGGTCCTGACAGTGGACGACGCGCACTTCGAGGAGGGCGTGATGATTTTCGACGAGCCGGGCCGGCGGACCCTCCGGCTCGAGGCCGACGGCGCCGCCCGCGCGATCGTCGTCGACACCGGGGACTTCGACGTGGTCGGCGTGTGGAAGCCCGTCGGGGCCCCGTTCGTCTGCCTCGAGCCCTGGCGGAGCGTCCCGACCCCCGAGGGCTGGGACGGCGACATCGTCGACAAGCCGCGCCAGATCGTCCTCGAGCCGGGCGGCCGGCGGTCGCTGTCCTACAGCATCGCGCTGAGCTGAACGTCCTCGCGCTGGATCTGCGCGTCGAGCAGCTCGAAGCGGCGGATGATCAGCCCCTCGCGGGTGGCCCAGGGGCAGATCACCAGCGTCTCGATGCCGAGGGCGTCCATGGCCGCCTCCGCGACGAGAGCGCCCGCGAGTAGCTGCGGAGCCCGCAGAGCGGAGACGCCGGGCAGCGCTGAGCGGTCGGCCGCGCTGATCGCGGCGAGGCGGGCGGACCACAGCCGGAGATCGACCAGGTGCAGCTCGCGGCGCACCAGCGGACCGGCGGCGCTCGGAGCGGCGCCGGTGATCCGCGCCAGAGACCGGAAGGTCTTCGACGTGCCTGCGACCAGGTCGGGGCGCCCCAGGGCGAGGAAGCCGCGGACGGGCTCCGCGAGCACCTCGCGGGCGTGACGCCGGGCGGCCTTCACGCTCGTGGCCGAGGCGGGATCGCCGACCAGCAGGTCCCGCGTCACCCGCCCCGCTCCGAGCGGGACCGACACGGCGAGCTCGGGCACCTCGTCCACGCCCATCGAGAGCTCGAACGAGCCGCCGCCGATGTCGAGGTCCAGGATCGAGCCCGCGCCCCAGCCGAACCAGCGGCGCACGGCGAGGAAGGTGGCCGACGCCTCCGCCTCGCCGCCGAGCTCCTGGAGGTGCACGCCCGTCTCGGCGCGGACGCGGTCGAGGACCGCCGCGCCGTTGCCGGCCTCGCGGATCGCCGAGGTCGCGAACGCCAGCAGGTCCTCCGCGCGGTGCTCGCGGGCGACCTCCGCGGCCTCGGTCACGAACGCGATCAGCTCGCGCTGGCCCCGCTCGGTGATCTCCCCCGCCTCGTCGAGGTGCGCCACGAGAGCGAGGCTCCGCTTGTGCGAGCGGTAGGGCACCGGGCGGGCGCCGGGGTGCGCGTCGACGAGGAGCAGGTGGACCGTGTTGGAGCCGATGTCGAGCACGCCGAGTCGCATGGGTCCACGGTATCCGCCCGCGGAGGCGCGTCCCGCCACGCGGACCGCCGGGGAACGCCGGAGGGCCCGGCCGCTCGCGCGACCGGGCCCTCCGGGGGTGCTGGACTCAGTGGTCCCAGTTCTCGGCCCTGTCGGCCGAGCTGGACGAGCCGACGATGTGCACCCGCATGTCGTTCGTCGTGCCGGCGCGCCCGGGGGGCGATCCGGAGACGACGACCACGGTCTCGCCCGCCTGGGCGAGGCCCTCGCGGAGCAGCACCGCGTCCACCTGCGCGAACATCGCGTCGGTGTGGTTGACGCGCGGCGTGACGAAGGACTGGACGCCCCAGTTCAGCGCCATGCGGCGGCGGACGGCCGGCTCGGGGGTGAAGCCGATGATCGGGATGCCGTGGCGCAGGCGCGTCATGCGGCGGACCGAGTCGCCCGACTCCGTGAACACGCAGAGGAACTTCGCCTCGACGAACTCCGCGACCTCGGCGGCGGCCAGCGTGACGGATCCGCCCTGGGTGCGGGGCTTGCTGCCCAGCGGGGGGATGCGCTCCAGGCCGTGCTCCTCGGTGGACTCGACGATGCGGGCCATGGTCTGCACGGTGACGACGGGCCAGGCTCCGACGCTGGTCTCGCCCGAGAGCATGACCGCGTCCGCGCCGTCGAGGATGGCGTTCGCGACGTCCGAGGCCTCGGCCCGCGTGGGGCGGGGGCTCTCGATCATCGACTCGAGCATCTGGGTCGCGACGATGACCGGCTTCGCCCAGCGGCGGGCGAGCTCGACGGCGTGCTTCTGCACGATCGGCACCGCCTCGAGGGGCAGCTCGACGCCGAGGTCGCCGCGGGCGACCATGATGCCGTCGAAGACGTCGATGATCTCCTGCAGGTTGTCGACCGCCTGCGGCTTCTCGATCTTGGCGATGACGGGAGCCTTGCGGCCCTCCTCCGCCATGATCTCGTGCACGCGCTCGATGTCGCTGGCGTTGCGCACGAAGGAGAGGGCGATGATGTCGGCGCCGAGGCGGATCGCCCAGCGGAGGTCGTCCTCGTCCTTCTGGGAGAGGGCGGGGACGTTGACCGCGACACCGGGCAGGTTGATGCCCTTGTTGTTCGAGACGTTGCCGGGGACGACGACCTCGGTGACGACCCGGGGGCCCTCGACGGCGGTGACGCGGACAGCGACCTTGCCGTCGTCGATGAGGAGCATGTCGCCCGGGTTCACGTCGTCCGGGAGGCCCTTGAACGTGGTGCCCGAGAGCTCACGCGTGCCGAGGACGTCCTCGGTGGTGATGGTGAAGACGTCGCCCTCGGCGAGGGCGTACGGGCCGCCCTCGAACTTGCCGAGGCGGATCTTCGGACCCTGCAGGTCGACGAGGATCGCGACCGCGCGCCCGGCGTCGTCCGCGGCCTTCCGCACGATGCGGTAGATGCCTTCGTGGACGTCGTAGCTTCCGTGACTGAGGTTCATGCGGGCCACGTCCACGCCGGCGTCGATGATCGCACGAATGGTCTCGTACGACGACGTTGCCGGGCCGAGGGTGGCGACGATTTTCGCTCGTCTCATTGAGGGGGTGCTCCGTTGTTCTGCGCCCGGAGGCGCGTCGTTAGCGGGGAGGGTGAGCTGATTGCTGGCGGGCCGAGACTATCGCGTCCCGGGGACTAGAGCGTGAAGCCCCGGTCGTCGGGGCCGACCGGCGCCGGCAGCTGGGTCGTGCCCTCGAGGTAGCGGTCGACCTCGGCCGCGACGGAGCGGCCCTCGGCGATCGCCCAGACGATCAGGGACTGGCCGCGCCCGGCGTCGCCGGCCACGAAGACGCCGGGGACGGTGGTCTCGAAGGCGTCGCCGCGCGCGACGTTGCCGCGCTCGGTGAAGGGGACGTCGAGCTGGCGGCCGAGGTGGTCCGCCTCCGGGCCGGTGAAGCCGAGGGCGAGCAGGACCAGGTCGGCCGGGATCTCGCGCTCGGTGCCCGCCTTGGGCACGCGGCGTCCGTCGAGGTACTCGGTCTCGGCCACGCGCACCGCGCGGACCTCGCCGCCCTCGTTCGCGAGGAACTCCACGGTCGACGCGAGGAACATCCGCTCCCCGCCCTCCTCGTGGGCGCTCGAGACCTCGAACACGGTCGGGTCCATCGGCCAGGGCTGGCTGTCCGGGCGCTGCGACGGCGGCTGCTGCCCGATCGCCAGGTTCGTGACCGACGCGGCCTTCTGGCGGTGGGCGGTGCCGATGCAGTCCGCTCCGGTGTCTCCTCCGCCCAGGACGACGACGTGCTTGCCCTCGGCCGAGATCTGCTCGAAGACGCGGTCGCCCGCGATCGCGCGGTTCGACTGCACGAGGTACTCCATGGCGAAGTGCACGCCGTCGAGGTCGCGACCCGGGATCGGCAGGTCGCGCGGTACGAGAGCACCGGTGGCGACCACGACCGCGTCGTAGCGCGCCCGCAGGTCGTCCCAGGTGATGTCGGAGCCGATGTCGACGCCCGCGCGGAACCGGGTGCCCTCGGCCTTCATCTGGTTCAGGCGCAGCTCGAGGTGCTTCTTCTCCATCTTGAAGTCCGGGATCCCGTAGCGCAGGAGGCCGCCGATGCGGTCGTCGCGCTCGTAGACCGCGACGGTGTGCCCGGCGCGGGTGAGCTGCTGAGCGGCGGCGAGCCCCGCCGGGCCGGATCCGACGACCGCGACGGTCTTGCCGGTCAGGCGCTCCGGCGGGTGCGGCTGCACCCAGTCGTTGCCGAAGGCCTGATCGATGATCGAGACCTCGATCTGCTTGATCGTGACGGCGGGCTGATTGATGCCGAGCACGCAGGACGACTCGCACGGCGCCGGGCAGAGCCGGCCCGTGAACTCCGGGAAGTTGTTCGTCGCGTGCAGGCGCTCGATCGCCTGGCGGCCCTCGCCGCGCCACATCAGGTCGTTCCACTCGGGGATCAGGTTCCCCAGCGGGCAGCCCTTGTGGCAGAACGGGATGCCGCAGTCCATGCAGCGGCCCGCCTGCCGGCGCAGCACGGCGGAGTCGCCCTGCTCGTAGACCTCTTTCCAGTCCATCAGGCGGACGGACACGGGACGCCGCTTGGGCAGCTCCCGGTCCTGCACCTTCAGGAACCCCTTGGGATCAGCCACCGGTCACCTCCAGAATCCGTCCCCAGACGACGTCGCCGTCGGGGTCGAGCCCCTCCTCCACAGCGGATGCGCGCGTCGCGAGCACCGCGGCGAAGTCGCGGGGCAGTACCTTGACGAAACGCGAGACCGTTCCGTCGAAATCGTCGAGCATCCCCTGGGCCAGGGTCGACTCGGTCTCCGCGACGTGCCGCTCGAGCAGGTCGCGCAGGATCTCCACGTCGGCGCTGCCGAGCTCGGAGAGGGTCAGCTCGCCGGAGGCGATCGCGTCGCGGTTCACGAGCTCGCGGCGCAGGCCGTGGATGTAGGCCGTGCCGCCCGACATGCCGGCGCCGAGGTTCCGCCCGGTCTCGCCGAGGATCACCGCCAGGCCGCCGGTCATGTACTCGAGCGCGTGGTCGCCCACTCCCTCGACCACCGCGGTGGCGCCGGAGTTGCGGACCAGGAAGCGCTCGCCGACCATCCCGCGGATGAACATCGTGCCCTGGGTCGCCCCGTAGCCGATCACATTGCCCGCGATCACGTTCGTCGAGGCGTCGAAGGTGCTGCGGCGGTCCGGCCGCACCACGATCTGGCCGCCCGAGAGGCCCTTGCCGACGTAGTCGTTGGAGTCGCCCTCGAGCCGCAGCGTGATGCCGGCGGGGAGGAACGCTCCGAGCGACTGCCCGGCCGAGCCGCGGAGCGACACGACGATGGAGTCGGCCGGCAGGCCGTTCTCGCCGAATCGGACGGTGACCTCGTGGCCCAGCATGGTGCCGACGGCGCGCTCGGTGTTCTTGATCTCGCGCTCGATCCGCACGGTGCCGCGGTGGTCGAGCACGTTCGCCGCGAGGCGGATCAGCTCGTTGTCGAAGTGGTGCTCGAGCTCGTGCTCCTGCGCGCGGCCGTGGCGGCGAGGCTCCTCCGCCGTGAAGACCGGTCCGACGAGGATCGGCGTCAGGTCGAGCCCGCTCGCCTTCCAGTGCTCGATCGCCTGGTCGACGTCGAGCAGCTCGCGGTGTCCGACGATCTCGTCGACGCTCCGGAAGCCGAGCTGCGCGAGGTACTCGCGCACCTCCTGGGCGATGAACTCGAAGAAGTTGACGACGAACTCGGGCTTGCCGGAGAACCGCTGGCGCAGCTCCGGGTTCTGCGTCGCGACGCCCACCGGGCAGGTGTCGAGGTGGCAGACGCGCATCATGATGCAGCCCTCGACGATCAGCGGAGCCGTCGCGAAGCCGAACTCCTCGGCTCCGAGCAGCGCGCCGATGACGACGTCGCGACCGGTCTTCATCTGGCCGTCGACCTGCACGACCACGCGGTCGCGCATGCCGTTGAGCATCAGCGTCTGCTGGGTCTCGGCCAGGCCGAGCTCCCAGGGCGTGCCCGCGTGCTTGAGCGAGTTCACCGGGCTCGCGCCGGTGCCGCCGTCGTGACCCGAGACGAGGATCACGTCGGCGAGGGCCTTCGCGGTGCCGGCGGCGACCGCTCCGATGCCCGACTGGCTGACCAGCTTCGCGTGGATGCGCGCCGACGGGTTCGCCCGCTTGAGGTCGAAGATCAGCTGCTTCAGGTCCTCGATCGAGTAGATGTCGTGGTGCGGCGGCGGCGAGATCAGGCCGACGCCGGCGGTCGCGTGCCGGGTGCGCGCGATCCACGGGTACACCTTCGTCGGCGGCAGCTGACCGCCCTCGCCGGGCTTGGCGCCCTGGGCGAGCTTGATCTGGATGTCGTCGGCGTGGGTGAGGTACATGCTCGTGACGCCGAAGCGGCCCGAGGCGACCTGCTTGATCGCGGAGCGGCGCTCCGGGTCGAGCAGCCGCTCGGTGTCCTCGCCGCCCTCGCCCGTGTTCGACTTGGCGCCGAGGCGGTTCATCGCGATGGCGAGCGTCTCGTGCGCCTCCGGCGAGATGGAGCCGTAGCTCATCGCGCCCGTCGAGAAGCGCTTCACGATCGCCTCGACCGGCTCGACCTCGTCGATCGGGATCGGCGTGCGCCCCGCGGTGTCGAGCTTGAACATGCCGCGGAGGGTCATCAGCGAGCTCGCCTGGTCGTCGACCATCTTCGTGTACTCGCGGAAGACGTCGTAGCGGCGGTTGCGCGTCGAGTGCTGCAGGCGGAACACCGTGTCCGGGTTGAACAGGTGCGGGGCGCCGTCGCGGCGCCACTGGTACTCGCCGCCGACCGCCAGGCGCTCATGCGCGACGATCGCGCCGTCCTCGGGATAGGCGGCGCGGTGACGCGCGGCGTTCTCCTCGGCGACGACGTCGATGCCGATACCGCCGAGCTTCGAGACGGTGCCGGTGAAGTACTGGTCGACGAACGCCTGGCTGAGGCCGACGGCCTCGAAGGTCTGCGCCCCGGCGTAGCTCGACACGGTGGAGATGCCCATCTTGGACATGATCTTCAGCACGCCCTTGCCGAGCGCCTTGATCACGTTCTTCACGGCCTTCTCCGGCGAGACGTCCGACAGCATGCCGCTGCGGACGAGGTCCTCGCAGGTCTCCATCGCCAGGTACGGGTTGACCGCGGAGGCGCCGTAGCCGATGAGCGTCGCCACGTGGTGCACCTCGCGGACGTCGCCCGCCTCGACCACGAGCCCCACTCGCATCCGGTTCTCGGTGCGGATGAGGTGGTGGTGCACGGCGGCGAGCATCAGCAGCGAGGGGATCGGCGCGAGGTCCTTGGTGGAGTCGCGGTCCGAGAGCACCAGGAACTGCGCTCCCGCGGCGATGGCCTCGTCGGCCTCGTCGCACATCTCGTCGATGCGGTCCTGCATCGCGCGGGGTCCCGCGTCGACGCGGTACAGGCCGCGGATCGTCGTGGTGATGTGGCTCAGCGGGCGCGGCGCGATGTGCTGGATCTTCGCGAGCTCGTCGTTGTCGATGACCGGGAAGTCGAGGACGACCTGGCGCGCGTGCTCGGCACCGGCGGTCAGCAGGTTGCGCTCGGGGCCGAGGCCCAGGCGGAGCGAGGTCACGACCTCCTCGCGGATCGAGTCCAGCGGCGGGTTCGTCACCTGCGCGAAGGCCTGCGTGAAGTAGTCGAAGAGCAGGCGGGGGCGCTTGGACAGGACGGCCACGGGGGTGTCCGAGCCCATCGCTCCGAGCGGCTCCGCACCGGCGCGCGCCATCGGCAGCAGGAGGAGGCGGACCTCCTCCTCGGTGTAGCCGAAGGTGCGCTGGCGGCGGTTGACCGAGGCGGGCGTGTGCACGATGTGCTCGCGCTCGGGGAGGTCCTTGAGGTTGATGCGGCCCTTCTCGAGCCACTCCTCGAACGGACCGGAGGCGGCGAGCTGCCCCTTGATCTCCTCGTCCTCGACGATGCGGCCCTGCTCGGTGTCGACCAGGAACATGCGGCCGGGCTGCAGGCGTCCCTTGCGGACCACCTTCGCGGGGTCGATGTCGAGCACGCCGATCTCGCTGGCGAGCACCACGAGCCCGTCGTCGGTCACGACGTAGCGGCCGGGGCGGAGCCCGTTGCGGTCGAGAGTGGCGCCGACGAGCTCGCCGTCGGTGAAGACGATCGCGGCCGGGCCGTCCCACGGCTCCATGAGCATCGAGTGGTACTCGTAGAACGCGCGGCGCTTCGGGTCGAGCGCGCCGTCCTGGTTCTCCCAGGCCTCCGGCACCATCATCATGACCGCGTGCGGGAGCGACCGGCCGGCCAGGTTGAGCAGCTCGACGGTCTCGTCGAACGAGGCGGAGTCGCTGCGGCCGGGCGAGACGATCGGGAACAGCGGGGCCAGGTCGCCCAGCTCGCGGCTCTTCAGCTGCGACTGGCGCGCGCGCATCCAGTTGCGGTTGCCCTGCACCGTGTTGATCTCGCCGTTGTGCGCGATCATCCGGAACGGCTGAGCGAGCGGCCACGACGGGAAGGTGTTGGTGGAGTACCGGGAGTGCACCAGCGCGAGCTTCGACGCGAAGCGCTCGTCGGACAGGTCCGGGTAGAACGGCTCCAGCTGGAGCGTCGTCACCATGCCCTTGTAGACGAGCGTCCGGCTCGACAGGGACATGAAGTAGACCTCGAGCTCGCGCTCGACGCGCTTGCGCAGGCGGAAGGTCAGACGGTCGAGGCGCACGGAGGAGAGGGGCGTGCCGCTCTCGTCGGTCAGCTCGCTCCGGATGAACAGCTGCTCGATCGCCGGCATGGCGGCCCGGGCGAGCGTGCCGATCTCGTCGGGCTGCACGGGCACGGAGCGCCAGCCGACCACGGCGAGGTTCTCCTCGCGGGCGATGTCGGCGATCGTCGACTTGACACGCTCGCGCTCGAACACGTCCACCGGGAGGAAGGCGTTGCCCACCGCGTACTGGCCCAGCGGCGGGAGCTCGAAGGGAGCGACCGCGCGGAGGAACTCGTCCGGGATCTGCGTGATGATCCCCGCGCCGTCGCCCGTTCCCGCGTCGGAGCCGACGGCGCCGCGGTGCTCGAGGTTGCGCAGCGCGTTCAGCGCGGCGTCGATGATGTCGTGGCCGGCGGTGCCGCGCATGGTGGCGACCATCGCGAGACCGCACGCGTCCTTCTCGGCGGCCGGGTCGTACATCCCCTGTGCCGGCGGCATGCCCAGGAAGGGCACGGCGCGGGCCGGGGTCGAGGGCTGGGCGGAGGCCATGGGAACCGTCCTCACGGGGGTGATGGCTGATCGGGACGTCGCTGGCCCGCGGTGGTGGAGGAGGAGCGGCTCCCCGATCGGGAGGGCCGTAGGGTTCTGCCGTGGCGCGAGCGTCGCGCGCCGCCGGCGGTGCCTGCACGACGACCCGCCCGCGGCAGCGCTCGTGGCTGCGCCGCGATGGGGCGGTCGTGGAGGTGTCGGGCACCCGGGAGGCGGTCGCGGAGGCTCCGCGACCTCCGTCAGGTGCGGGAGACCGTCGGCTTCTCGGCGTCGGTGCCGGAAGCAGGGGTGGTTGTGTCGTCGGAGTCGGACTCGACGTCCTCGAATTCTACCGCAGCCGGGGCGGGCGTCCACTCGCGACCCGGCCGGTAGGCCGAGGGCTCGGCGCCCGGGTGCTCGCGCTTCTGGATCACCACGAGGACCAGGCCGATGACCACGGCGATGAGCGCGGCCCAGACGTTGGTGCGGATGCCCCAGAAGAACTCGCTCGGGTCGATCCGGATGGACTCGAACCAGACGCGGCCGATCCCGTACCAGATCAGGTAGGCGGCGAAGACGGTGCCCCACTGCAGCTTGAGACGGCGCTCGAGCAGGAGGATGACCGCGATGCCGACGACGTTCCAGAGGATCTCGTAGAGGAAGGTCGGGTGGAAGAGCGTGCCCGCCGGGAGGCCGACGGGGAAGGCCGGGTTGGTGGTCTCGATCTCGAGGCCCCAGGGCAGGGTCGTGGGCAGGCCGAAGAGCTCGTGGTTGAACCAGTTGCCCAGGCGCCCGAGCGCCTGAGCGGCGAGCATGCCGGGGGCGAGGGCGTCGGCGAAGGTCCAGAAGCGCACTCCTGTCCAGCGGCAGCCGATGAACGCGCCGACCGCGCCTCCGATGAGCCCGCCGAAGATGGCGTTGCCGCCGTTCCAGATGCGGACGACCTCCCACGGGTCGGCGCCGTCGTAGAAGTAGTCGCCGGGGTGGGTGAGCACGTGGTAGGCGCGGGCGCCGACGATGCCGAGCGGCACCGCCCAGATGATGATGTCGAGCACGACCCACGGCTCCGCGCCGCGGCGCTTGAGGCGCTGGTTCGTCATGATCGTCGCCACGATGATCCCCGCGAGGATGCAGAGCGCGTAGGTGTGGATCGCGAGCGTGAAGGTGCCGATCGTGAGGTCGTACTGACTCCACGCGTCGGGGGGGCTCGGAATGCTCAGCGGTACGGACACCGGTACTCGACCTTTCGAAGGAGGGGGTCCCCCGGGCGCGGCTCGGCCGCGCCCCGGTGGGCATCCCGATTGTAGCGGGAGGGTGTCAGCGCGCGGAGCGCAGGCGGGTGCCCTCGGCGAGGCCGCGGGAGGTCTCGGCGACCGCGTCGACCCCGCCGGACGCCAGCGCCCGCACCAGGGCGGATCCGACGATGGCGCCGTCCGCGTAGGCGAGGATCTCGGCGACCTGCTCGCCGGTCGAGATGCCCAGGCCGACGCACGCGCTCTCGGAGCCGGCGGCGCGGAGGCGGTCGACCAGGGTGCGGGCCGCGGAGTCGACATCGGTGCGCGCGCCGGTGATGCCCATCGTCGAGACCGCGTAGACGAATCCACGGCTCGAGTCGACGGCCTGGCGCAGGCGCGTGTCCGTCGAGGACGGTGCCGCGAGAAACACGCGGTCGAGTCCGAGCCGCTCGGAGACGGCGAGCCACTCGGCGCCCTCGTCCGGGATCAGGTCGGGCGTGATGAGGCCGGACCCGCCGGCCTCGGCCAGATCGGTGGCGAAGCGCTCGACCCCGTACTGCAGGACGGGGTTGTAGTAGGTCATCACCAGGACCGGCACGTCGACGCGCGCCCGGATCTCGCGGACGGCCTCGAAGCCGTGGCGGAGGCGGAAGCCGCCCGCGATGGCGGCCTGGGTCGCCTCCTGGATGACGGGTCCGTCCATCACCGGATCGGAGTAGGGCAGACCGAGCTCGATCGCGTCGACGCCGTTCTCGGCCATGGCCACGGCGGCGTCGATGCTGGTCGGCAGGTCGGGGAAGCCGACGGGGAGGTAGCCGATCAGGGCGCCCGCCGCCTCCTCGTTCCGGCGCCGGACGGTCTCGGCGACGCTCGGTCCGCGGCCGCTCACGACTGCACCGCGCCCTCGTCCATGAGGCCGAAGTAGTGCGCAGCGGTCGTCATGTCCTTGTCGCCGCGGCCCGAGAGGTTGACCAGGATGGTGGCCTCGGGGCCGAGCTCGCGCCCGAGCTCCAGCGTGCCGGCCAGCGCGTGCGCGGACTCGATCGCCGGGATGATCCCCTCGGTGCGGCTGAGCAGCATGAGCGCGTCCATCGCGGCCGAGTCGGTGACCGCGCGGTAGTCGGCGCGGCCGATGCTCGAGAGCCACGCGTGCTCCGGGCCGATGCCCGGGTAGTCGAGGCCGGCCGAGATCGAGTGCGACTCGACGGTCTGGCCGTCCTCGTCCTGGAGGAGGAAGCTGCGGGCGCCGTGAAGGACGCCGGGGCGACCCTTGCTGATGGTCGCCGCGTGGCGGGGGGTCTCGATCCCGTCACCGCCGGCCTCGAAGCCGACGAGGCGGACCTCGGGGTCGTCGAGGAAGGCGTGGAAGATCCCCATCGCGTTGGAGCCGCCGCCGACGCAGGCGGTGACCGCGGTGGGCAGCGAGCCGGTGAGCTCGAGGACCTGCTCGCGCGCCTCCTCGCCGATGATCTTCTGGAAGTCCCGGACGAGGGCCGGGAACGGGTGCGGGCCCGCGACGGTGCCGAAGATGTAGTTCGTGGTGCCCACGTTCGTCACCCAGTCGCGCATCGCGTCGTTGATCGCGTCCTTGAGGGTGCGCGAGCCGGTCGTCACGGGGATCACCTCGGCGCCGAGCAGGCGCATGCGGGCGACGTTGAGGGCCTGGCGCTCGGTGTCGACCTCGCCCATGTAGACCACGCAGTCGAGGCCGAACAGGGCGGCGGCCGTGGCGGTCGCGACGCCGTGCTGGCCCGCTCCCGTCTCGGCGATGACGCGGGTCTTGCCGATCCGCTTGGTGAGCAGCGCCTGGCCCAGCACGTTGTTGATCTTGTGCGAGCCGGTGTGGTTGAGGTCCTCCCGCTTGAGGATGATCCGCGCACCGCCGGCGTGCTCGGCGAACCGCGGCACCTCGGTGATGATCGACGGACGACCGGTGTAGCTGCGGTGCAGCTCCATCAGTTCTGCCGCGAACGCGGGGTCGACCTTCGTGCGCTCGTATTCGGCGCTCAGCTCGTCGAGGGCCTCGACGAGGGACTCGGGGACGTAGCGTCCGCCGAACTCGCCGAAGTAGGGGCCGAGTTCATCCCGGAGTGCCATGGGGGTACCGCCTATCGGTGTGGTCAGTGCGCCAGGAAGCCGGCGAGGGTGGAGACGGGGTCGCCGCCGGTGACGAGAGCCTCGCCCACGAGGACGACGTCGGCTCCGGAGCCGCGGTAGTGCGCGACGTCGTCGGCGGTGAGGACGGCCGACTCGGCCACCTTCACCGCGTCGTCGGGGAAGCGCTCGGAGAGGCGGCCGAAGAGGTCGCGGTCGAGCTGGAAGGTGGAGAGGTCGCGGGCGTTCACGCCGATGAGCCGCGCGCCGAGGTCGGCGGCCCGCTCGAGCTCGTCGGCCGAGTGCGTCTCGACGAGCGGGGTCATCCCCAGCTCGAGCACGAGGGCGTGCAGCTCGGCGAGCAGGGGCTGCTCGAGCGCGGCGACGATGAGGAGGACCAGGTCGGCTCCGGCCGCGCGGGCCTCGAGGACCTGGTACGGCTCGGCGACGAAGTCCTTGCGCAGGACGGGGATCGACACGCGCTCGCGGACCGCCTCGAGGTCCGCGAGGGACCCCTTGAAGCGGCGCTCCTCGGTGAGGACGCTGATCGCGCTCGCTCCCCCGAGCTCGTACTGTCCGGCCAGCTCGGCGGGTACGGGGATGTCGGCGAGGGCGCCGCGCGACGGGCTGGCGCGCTTCACCTCGGCGATGATCCTTACGCGCTCGGCGGGGGCCAGAGCGGCCAGGGCGTCGAGGGCGGGCGCCTGGGCGAGCGCGCGGCGCTCGACGGCTTCGAGCGGGGCGCTCTCTCGGCGCCGGGCCGCGTCGGCCAGGGCGCCGGCGGTGAGGTCGGCGAGCACCTAGGCGCGCGCCTTCGGGTTCGCCTTCGCGCCGTTGACGCCGTAGCCCGCCTTGGCCATGCCCATGCCCACGAGCAGACCCACCACGACCAGGCCGGCCGAGAGCCAGACCACCAGGGGCACGTCGAACCAGAACGCGATCGTGCCGATCGTGAATCCGACCAGCATGATGACGACGGCCGTCCACGCTGCGGGCGAGTGGCCGTGGTTGTCGTCGTCGTGCTCGGTGCTCATGGGTCTCCTCCTGGGGGTGCATCGGGACCAGACCAGTCTAGCGTGAGGCGCCTGAGCGCCCGGCCCGGACTCGCCTGCGCAGCCCCCTGCAGGAGGCGGGGATGCCGGACCGCCGGACACGTCCCCGGCCGGTATCAGCGGCCCGAGGTGGGGTCGTCGCCGCGCGAGAGCTCGTCCCACGAGACGACCGGGTCGATGTCGCCGTCGTCCGTCTGCACGGTCGACGCGCCGTGGCCGTAGCCGTCGGCGGGCTCGAAGCGGGAGGCGCGCTTCCGTGCCGCTCCCGGCCAGCGGCGCGAGGTCGCGAGGACGCCGATCCCGAGCAGCGCCGTGAGCGCGCCGCAGACCAGGGCGACGACGGGCCAGGCCGTCGCGGAGGACGAGGCCACGAGGGCCGCGACGGACTGCTCCCCCGCGATGGCGGTCGCCTCCGTGACCAGCGAGGCGCCGGCGCGCACGGGGTCGCCCAGTGCTGTCGCGGCCGCGAGCACCACCGAGGCACCGAGGACGGCCTGGAGCAGACCGAGCACGATCCGGAACACGGGGCCGGCGATGGCGAGGGCCGCGGCGAGGGCGAGGCCCGCGAGCGCCAGGGCGGAGAGCGCGGGCGCGGCGACGGTCCCGGCCACGTCGATCCGCTGGCCCTCCCCCTCGATCGCGGCCAGGGTCAGCGTGGACCAGGTCTGAGTGGAGGAGGTCAGCTCGAGCGCGGCGAGCAGCACGACCCCGAGGATCGCCGTGTACTTCAGCCGCCGTCCGCTCATGCTCACTCCGCCGGGCCGAGGCCGGTGAACGGCACGAGGGGGTCGACGTCGAAGCAGGCGTGCTCGCCCGTGTGGCAGGCTGCGCCGATCTGCTCGACCTGGACCAGCAGGGTGTCGGCGTCGCAGTCGAGGGCGGCACCCCGCACGTACTGCGCGTGCCCGGACGTGTCGCCCTTGCGCCAGTACTCCTGGCGCGAGCGCGACCAGAAGGTGACGCGGCCCTCGGTGAGGGTGCGCCGGAGAGCCTCGCGGTCCATCCAGCCCATCATGAGCACTTCGCGGGTGTCGTGCTGCTGGATGATCGCGGGCAGGAGCCCGGTCGGATCGAAGGCGGCGCGGTCCAGGACGGCGTCGAGCTCGGCGGGGGTCATCGGATCTCGATCCCGGAGGCGGCGAGCGCGCGCTTGACGTCACCGATCGTCAGCTCGCGGTTGTGGAAGACGGAGGCGGCGAGCACGGCGTCGGCTCCCGCGTCGACGGCCGGAGCGAAGTGCTCGACGGCGCCGGCGCCTCCGGAGGCAATGACCGGCACGGAGCTCAGCTCGCGCATCGCGGCGATCAGCTCGAGGTCGAAGCCCTGCTTGGTGCCGTCTGCGTCGATGGAGTTGACCAGCAGCTCCCCGGCGCCGCGCTCGACGGCCTCGGCCGCCCAGGCCAGGGCGTCGAGCTCGGTCTCGCGGCGTCCGCCGTGAGTGGTGACGACGAAGCCGGACGCCGTGGCGTCGCTCCGCTTGACGTCGAGCGAGAGCACGAGCACCTGCGCGCCGAAGACGTCGGCGATCTCGCCGAGGAGCTCGGGCCGGGCGATCGCGGCGGAGTTGACGCCCACCTTGTCGGCGCCGTGCGCGAGCAGTCGCGAGACGTCCTCGGCGCTGCGCACGCCGCCGCCGACCGTGAGCGGGATGAAGACCTGCTCGGCGGTCGCCCGCACCACGTCGTAGGTGGTCGAGCGGTCGTCGACCGTGGCGGTGACGTCGAGGAAGGTCAGCTCGTCGGCGCCCTGCTCGAAGTAGAGGCGGGCGAGCTCGACGGGGTCGCCCGCATCGCGCAGGTTCTGGAAGTTGACGCCCTTCACGACGCGGCCGGCGGCGACGTCGAGGCAGGGGATGACGCGGACGGCGAGACTCATCGGCTCCCCCTCTACAGGCGCGCGGCGTGGATGGAGGTGACCAGGATCGCGCGGGCGCCCAGGTCGTACAGGCGGTCCATCACCTGGTTCATGTCCGCGCGCGGCACCATCACGCGGACGGCCACCCACTCGGCGTCGTGCAGCGGCGAGACCGTCGGGGACTCGAAGCCCGGGGCGATCGCCGTGGCGCTCTCCAGGAGCGCGACGGGGCAGTCGTAGTCGAGCAGCACGTACTCGCGGGCGACCAGCACGCCCTGCAGGCGGCGCAGCAGCACCGGGATGCCTTCGGGCTCCCCTGCGGCGGAGACCAGGACGGCGGTCGAGTCCAGGATGACCGGGCCGAAGATCTCGAGGCCGGCCTTGCGGAGCGTGGTGCCGGTCTCGACGACATCGGCGATGACGTCGGCGACGCCGAGCTGGATCGCGGACTCGACCGCGCCGTCGAGGCGGATCAGCGTCACCTCGACGCCGTGCTCCCGGAGGAAGCGGCCCACGAGGCCCGGGTAGCTGGTCGCCACGCGGAGGCCGTCGATCTGCGCGAGCTCGTCGTAGCGGCCTGCGGGCCCGGCGAAGCGGAAGGTGGAGTTCGCGAAGCCGAGGCTCGCGATCTCGCGCGCCTCGGAGCCGGAGTCGATCAGGAGGTCGCGGCCGGTGACCCCGACGTCGAGAGCGCCGGAGCCGACGTAGGTGGCGATGTCGCGCGGGCGCAGGTAGAAGAACTCCACCCCGTTGCGCTCGTCGACGACGTGCAGCTCCTTCGGGTCGCGACGGCCGGTGTAGCCGGCCTCCGCGAGCATCTGACCGGCGGTCTCCGAGAGGGAGCCCTTGTTGGGGACGGCGACGCGCAGGAGCGCCGGGGCGGGGGTGGTGGTCACGGGACGTCCTTCATGACTCGACGGCTGTTCAGGGGGCGGCACGGCTCCTCGGGGAGCGTGCGGGCGCGACGGCGCGGAGCGGAGGCGCACCCCGGCGAGCGGGGCGGGGCTCACAGATGCCGGTAGACGTCGGCCGTCGTCAGTCCCTTGGCGAGCATGAGCACCTGCAGGTGGTAGAGCAGCTGCGAGATCTCCTCGGCGGTGCGCTCGTCGCCCTCGTACTCGGCGGCCATCCACACCTCGGCGGCCTCCTCGACGATCTTCTTGCCGATGAAGTGCACGCCGGCGTCGAGCTCGCGGACGGTGCCCGAACCCTCGGGACGGGCGGCGGCCTTCTCGCCCAGCTCAGCGAAGAGGTCGTCGAAAGTTTTCACCGGGGAAGTCTATACGGCGGCCGGGCGCGGGCCACCTCAGTGCCGGTGCAGGTGAGCGGTCGCCGTCTCGCGCAGCGACGCGATCGCGGCCTCCGGGTCGTCCGCGCCGAAGACCGCGGAGCCCGCGACGAAGGTGTCGGCTCCCGCCTCCGCTGCGATCTCGATCGTGCCGGGAGCGATCCCGCCGTCGACCTGGAGCCAGACGTCGAGCCCGGTGCGGTCCACCACGTTCCGGAGGGTGCGCAGCTTGGGCATCGTCTCCTCCATGAAGGACTGGCCCCCGAAGCCGGGCTCGACCGTCATCACGAGGACCTGGTCGAACTCGGGCAGGAGGTCGAGGTAGTCGTCCACCATCGTGCCCGGCTTGAGCGCGATCCCCGCCCGCGAGCCGATCTCGCGCAGGCGCCGCGCCAGGGCCACGGCGTCGCGCGCGGCCTCGGCGTGGAAGGTCACGGAGTAGGCGCCGGTCTCGGCGTAGTCGGGGGCCCACCGGTCGGGGTCGTCGATCATCAGGTGCAGGTCGAGCGGCCGGGGCGAGACGTCCTGGAGGCGCTGGACCATGGTCAGCCCGAAGGTGAGGTTCGGCACGAAGTGGTTGTCCATCACGTCGACGTGCACCAGGTCGGCTCCGGCGATGCGCTGCAGCTCGGCCTCGAAGTTCACGAAGTCGGCGGAGAGGATGCTGGGGTTGATCCGTGCAGGCATGCCTCCAGCCTAGATCGGAGCGTCCTCCGCGTCCGCCCGGCCGAGCGCGTTCCCGCTCCGGAGGGGTCAGGCGTCTCCGGACGCCGCCTCGAGGGGCCGGCGGCGGAGGAGCTGGACGAACATGGCGTCGGTGCCGTGTCGGTGCGGCCAGAGCTGCACGTGGAGGGTGCCCTCCGGCAGCGGGAGCGGGTCCGCCGTCACCGCGCGCAGCGCGGCCGGCGTGTCGACGAGCTCGAGCTCGTGCCGCTCCTGCGCGAGGGCGAGCACGCGCCGGGTCTCGCCGAGGTGCGGCGAGCAGGTCACGTAGGCCAGCAGGCCGTCGGGAGCGAGAGCCCTCACCGCGGAGTCGAGCAGCTCGCCCTGGAGGGCGGCCAGCGGCTCCACGTCGGCCGCGGACTTGCGCCAGCGCGCCTCGGGCCGACGCCGCAGCGCACCGAGACCGGTGCACGGCGCGTCGAGGAGGATGCGGTCGAACGATCCCGGCTGCTCGTCGCCCAGGTCGCGCCCGTCGCCGGTGCGCACCTCGACCGACGGATCGACGGCGGCCAGCGCCTGCCGCACCAGGCCCGCGCGGCCCGGAACCACCTCGTTGGCGAGCAGCGCCGCCCCTCCTGCGCGCGCCTCCGCCGCGAGCAGCGCCGCCTTGCCGCCGGGTCCCGCGCACAGGTCGAGCCAGCGCTCGCCCGGGCGGACCGGCCGTGCTCGGGAGAGCGCCAGAGCGGCGAGCTGGGAGCCCTCGTCCTGCACGCGCACGCGACCCTCGTGCACCGCGGGGAACGCCTCCGGGTCGCCGCCGGTGCTGGTCATGCCGACCGGCGAGAACCGGTCGGGTTCGGCGTCGGCGATCTCGCCGGGAGACGCCAGGCCCGGCAGAGCCACCAGGTTCACGCGCGGAGCCGCGTTGTCGGCGGCGAGCAGCGCGTCGAGCTCGTCGGCCGCCCCCTCCGCCGCCAGCGCCCGTCGCAGGGCGCGCACGATCCACACGGGGTGGGAGCTCAGCGCGGCGATCCGGTCGTCCCCGGAGACCGCGGCCGCGGAGACCCGCTCGCGCCACTCGCCGGCGCTCGAGCGCGAGACCGCGCGCAGCACGGCGTTGGCGAAGGCCACCGCTCCCCGCGAGGAGCCGGCCGCGACGAGCGCGACGCTCTCGTTCACCGCGGCGTGCGGGGCCACGCGGGTCGCGAGCAGCTGGTGCACGCCCAGGCGCAGCGCGTCGAGCACGGGCGCATCGATGCTCTCGACGGACCGGCCGGCCGCGAGGGCGATCACGCGGTCGTAGTAGCCGGACATCCGCAGGGTGCCGTAGCAGAGCTCGGTGGCCAGTCCCGCGTCGGCGGGCGAGAGGCCGGCGGCGCTGATCCGCGCGGGCAGGACCAGGTTGGCGTAGGCGTCCGACCCGCTCACCGCGAGCAGGACGTCGTAGGCGACCCGGCGGGCGGGAGCGGCCTCGCGACGGGCGCTCATGCGAGCACCGTGCTCTCGCGCAGGCCGCGGGCCCAGGCGGCGCCGGCCATCGGGGTCCTGCCGGCGGGCTGGACGGTGACCAGCTCGACCGCTCCGTCCGCGGTGCCGACGAGGGCGCGCCCCGCGTCGAGGCGGACGACGCCGGGAGCGAGGTCCCCCTCGGCCGCGCGGACCGCGAGCACCTTGAGGCGCGCGTCGCCCACCGCGGTCGAGGCTCCGGGCTCGGGAGTCGTTCCGCGCACGAGCGCGAGGACCCGCGCGGTCGGGAGGCTCCAGTCGATCCGGCCGTCCGCGGCGTCGAGCTTGGGAGCGGGGGTCGCCTCTCCGGCCTGCGGAGTAGCGACGGCCGTGCCCTCCTCCAGCGCGTCGACCACGCCGAGGGTGAGGCCGGCGCCGCTCCCGGCCAGCTCCGTCAGCAGCTCGCCCGCGGTGCGCTCCCCCGCGTCGACGGCGAGCTCGGCGTACACGTCACCGGCGTCGAGCTCGGCAACCAGCTGGAAGACGCTCGCGCCGATCCGCGTGTCGCCCGCCATCAGCGCCCGCTGGACGGGAGCCGCCCCGCGCCAGCGCGGCAGCAGGGAGAAGTGCAGGTTGATCCAGCCCAGGCGCGGCACCGCCAGCAGGCGCTGCCGGACGAGGCCGCCGTAGGCCACGATCACGCCGAGGTCGGGGGCGAGCTCCGCGATCCGGTCGGTCACGTCCTCGTCGAGGCGGTTCGCCCGGATCACCGGGATCCCCAGCTCCTCGGCCGTGACGGCGACCGGCGAGGGGGTGAGCACGCGCTTGCGGCCCACCGGGGCGTCCTCCCGGGTGACCACGGCGACGACCTCGTGCGCGGAGGCGGCGAGGTCGCGGAGGGTCGGAACGGCGGCGGCGGGCGTGCCGGCGAAGACGAGGCGCACGGGGGTCTCCTGGGGAGTCAGAGGATGTCGGGGTCGTCGAGACGGACCCGGAGCCGGGGGGCCGGCCGGAAGCGGCCGGGCGTGGTCGGCGGGCGACGACGGCGCGTGGCGTTGCGGATCACGGCGGAGCGGAGGCGCGCGGCCACATCCGCACCGCGAGCGTAGTCGAACCGGACGATCGCCCGGACGGAGCCGTCCTCGAGCCCGACAGGACCGAGGACCTCGTGCCGGTCGTCCTCGTCGAGCGCGTCGAGCGCCTCCTCCACCGCGTGCGCGTCGCCGCTCACCGTGGCCAGGCGCACCGCGGGCGGGAAGCGCAGAGCGCGCCGCTCCTGGAGCTCGGCCCGGAGGTACTCGGCCTGCCGCCAGGTCGCCAGGGCGGTCGCGAGCCGACCGCCGACCCCGACCAGGAGGACCGGCGCGCCCGGGCGGGCCAGCGCCGCGGCGTTCGACCAGGTGCGAAGCGCGTCGTCGGCGACCCGCAGGCTCTCGCGGGCCAGCATCCGCTCGCCGTCCAGCAGCAGGACGGCGTGGTAGCCGCCGTCGGCCCGCGGCTCCGCCCCGCGCGTGGCCACGACGAGCGCGGGCTCGTCGGGGAGGGTGAGCACGGGGCGCTGCCCGTCGGCGACGATCACCTTGGCACCCGGGAAGGCGCGTCCGAGCTCCTCCGCGGTGCGGCCCGCGCCGAGGGAGACGAGGCGCAGAGCCGTCGCCTGGCAGACGGAGCAGGTCCAGTCGGCCGCGATCAGGCCGCACCAGCCGCAGCTCGGCCGCCCGCCCTCGGAGTGCACGCCGAGCGGACCCTGGCAGCGGTTGCAGCGTGCGACGGTCCGGCAGCGGGCGCAGGCGACCACCGGCGCGTAGCCGGGGCGCGCGACCTGGACCAGCACGGGACCGGAGTCGAGGGCCTTCCGCGCCTCCCGCCAGGCGGAGGAGGGGATGCGCGCTGCCGCGTCGTGCTCGTCGGCCGCCCACTGCTGGGCGGTCGGCACGACGTGCGGGCGGCGGCTCGGCCGCGGCTCCACCTCGGTCGCGAAGCCGATCTCGACGAGCCGCTCGACCTCGACCGTGCGCGTGTTGCCGAGCAGGACGAGGCCGGCGCCGCTCTGCTCCTGCCGCACCAGGGCGACGTCGCGCGCGTGCGCGTAGGGCGCGAGCGGCTCGGCGAAGAGCGGATCGCCGTCGTCCCAGAGCGCGATCAGGCCGAGGGCGGAGGAGGGCGCGTAGAGGACGGAGCGGTTGCCGACGACGACCCGCGGCCCGGGATCGAGGCAGCGGACGAAGGCGGAGTAGCGCTCGGCGCCCTTCTGCCGCGCATCGAGGCGCACCACCGCCTCCGCGGGGACGAGGGCGGCGAGAGCGAGCTCCAGCTGCTCCTGGTCGCGGTAGTCGGGGACGGCCAGGATCGCGTCGCGGCCCGCGGCGAGCGTGTCCCGGGCGAGCTCGGCGAGCGTGACGGCCCAGCCGCCGACCCACGCGCCCGAGTCGAGCCTCACCGGAGCCGGCACGGCGCCGACCGCCAGCCGGGCCCCCTCGGCGAGTCCAACGAAGGAGGCGTCGGGGTAGCCCGTCACGCCGCCCGCCTCGACCGCGGGCGCCGCAGGAGCGGGACCCGCGGCGAGTCGCGCCTTCTCGACGCGGACGTGGCGGCGCGGCACGGCCAGGCGCAGCACGTCGCTCGCGCCCCCGGAGGCGCGGTCGGCCACCCGGCGGGCGAGGGCCCAGACCTCCGGGGTCAGCACGACGAGCGGCGAGACCAGCTCCTCGATGCCGCTGAGCGCTCCGGCGTGCTCGGTCCCCTCCCCCGTCTCGACGACGAACGCGTCGGCGATCCGGCCTCCGGTCCGCAACGGCACCCGCACGCGCACGCCGGGGACCACCTCGCCGCGCAGCGCCTCCGGCACCGCGTAGTCCAGGAGCCGGTCGAGCTGCGGGAGGGGCGAGTCCAGGAGCACGCGCGCGACGGCTCCGCTCGTCGCCATCGCCGCCGCGCCCGCTACGAGAGGCCCGCGGCGGAGCGCAGGTCGTCGACCCGGTCGAGGCGCTCCCAGGTGAAGTCGGGGAGCTCCCGGCCGAAGTGGCCGTAGGCCGCGGTCTGCGCGTAGATCGGGCGGAGCAGGTCGAGTGCGTGGATGATCGCGGCCGGGCGCAGGTCGAAGACCGAGCGGATCGCCTCGGTGATCGTCTCGTCGGAGACGGTGCCGGTGCCGAAGGTCTCGACGTAGAGGCCGACCGGGGCCGCCTTGCCGATGGCGTAGGCGACCTGCACCTCCAGCCGCGAGGCGAGCCCCGCGGCGACCGCGTTCTTGGCGACCCACCGCATGGCGTAGGCGGCCGAGCGGTCCACCTTCGACGGGTCCTTGCCCGAGAACGCGCCGCCGCCGTGGCGGGACGCTCCGCCGTAGGTGTCGACGATGATCTTGCGGCCGGTGAGCCCGGCGTCGCCCTGAGGGCCGCCGATCTCGAAGCGGCCCGTCGGGTTGATCAGCAGGCGCACGGCGGAGGAGTCGAGGTCGACCGTCTCGAGGACGGGGCGGATGACGTGCGCCGCGATGTCCGCGTGGATCGTCTCGGTGCTGACGTGCTCGGCGTGCTGGGTGGACAGGACGACGGTGTCGATGGTGGACGGCGTCGTGCCGTCGTAGCCGATGGTGACCTGGGTCTTGCCGTCGGGCCGGAGGTAGTCGAGCTCGCCCGACTTGCGGACGGCGGCCAGGCGCTCGGCGAGGCGGTGCGAGAGCCAGCTCGGCAGCGGCATGTATTCGGGGGTCTCGTCGGTCGCGAAGCCGAACATCAGGCCCTGGTCGCCCGCGCCCTGGCGGTCGAAGGCGTCCTCGCCCGCCTCGGAGGAGCGGACCTCGAGCGCCGTGTCGACGCCCGCTGCGATCTCGGGCGACTGCTGGCCGATCGAGACCGAGACGCCGCAGGAGCGGCCGTCGAAGCCCTTCTCCGAGGAGTCGTAGCCGATCTCGACGATCGTGTCGCGCACGATCTTGGGGATCTCGACGTAGCCGCTCGTGGAGACCTCGCCCGCGACGTGCACGAGTCCCGTCGTGACCAGCGTCTCGACGGCGACCCGGCTGTGCGGGTCCTCGCGGAGCAGGGCGTCGAGGATGCGGTCGGAGATCTGGTCGCAGATCTTGTCCGGGTGGCCCTCGGTGACGGACTCGGAGGTGAACAGGCGGAGGGGACCGGAGGTCATGCTTCTCTTCTCGTCCCGGCTCGTGCGGACCGGGGTCGTTCGTACCGGGAGTGGCCTGGCGGGCGCGATGCCGGGCGGCAGGCGATCGGCGCCTGGGCGGGCGGACCGGCGGGGCTAGCGCACGACCGCGTCGAGGACGCGATCGGCCACCTCCGCCTTGCTGCCCGAGGCCTCGCCAACTATATCGCCGGCCCGATCGAGGACCACGACGGCGTTGCTGTCGCTCTGGAAGCCCTCGGCCCAGCCCACCCTGTTGAGGACGAGCAGGTCGCAGCCCTTGCGGGCGATCTTGGCGCGGCCGAGGGCGAGCATCGCGTCCCGGTCCGGCTCGGTCTCCGCGGCGAAGCCGACGACGATCTGCCCCTCCCGCCGGGAGGCGGAGATCTCGGCGAGGACGTCCGGGTTCTTGACGAGCTCGAGGACGAGACGGTCGCCCTGCTGCTCCTTCTTGATCTTCGCGTCGGCGACCGCGGCGGGCCGGTAGTCGGCGACGGCCGCGGCCATGATCACGACGTCCGCGCCGGTGGCCGCGGCGAGGGCGGCCTCGCGCAGCTCGAGCGCGGTGCCCACCGGGAGGACCGTGACGCCCTCCGGCGCCGGCACGTCGAGGTTCGCGGCGAGGAGGGTGACCTCCGCGCCCCGGGCCGCAGCGGCCAGCGCGAGCGCGACGCCCTGCCTGCCGCTGGAGCGGTTGCCGACGAAGCGCACCGGGTCGAGGGGCTCGCGGGTTCCGCCGGCGGTCACGAGGACGCGCACGCCCGCGAGGTCGCGGAGGGCGGAGGCGGAGCGGGCGTGGACGGCGAGGGCCTCCGCCACGATCGTCTCGGGCTCCTCCATGCGGCCGGGGCCCGAGTCGGCGCCGGTGAGGCGGCCGACCGCGGGGCCGACGACGTGCACGCCGCGGGAGCGGAGCACCGCCGTGTTCGCGACGGTGGCGGCGTTCGCCCACATCTCGGTGTGCATCGCGGGGGCGACCACGAGCGGGGCGGTGCTCGCGAGCACCGTGTTGCCGAGCAGGTCGTCGGCGAGGCCGGCGGCGAGCTTGGCGAGCGTGTGCGCCGTCGCGGGCGCGATCACGATGAGGTCGGCGGCCTGGCCGATGGCCACGTGCCGGACCTCGGCGACGCCCTCGTAGAGCTCGGTGTGCACCGGGTTCCGCGAGATGGCCTCGAGGGTGGGCTTCCCGACGAAGCGCAGCGCGGCCTCGGTCGCGACGACGTGCACGTCGTGCTCCGCGAGGACCAGCGCGCGGACGACTCCGACGGCCTTGTACGCGGCGATGCCGCCGGTGATGCCGACGACGACGTTGAGCCGTCGGCCGGCCTCGAGAGAGGAGCCCACCCGGAGGGGACTACTCGGCGAGGGGCTTGGCGACGAGCTTGTCCTCGTTGATCTCGTGCAGTGCGACCGAGAGGGGCTTGTCGTCGATGGTGGAGTCGACCAGCGGGCCGACGTTGTCGAACAGGCTGCCCTCGTGGAGGTCGGCGTAGTAGTCGTTGATCTGGCGGGCGCGCTTGGAGGCGAAGATCACCAGCGCGTACTTGGAGTCGACCTTCGAGAGGAGCTCGTCGATGGGCGGGTCGATGATGCCGAGGTTGTTGGCCATGGGTGTCTCCTTGCAGGCGCATCAGCGCCGATCTGCGGCTCCGGAGCAACACGGCGCGCGGGCTCCGAGGGGCGTGTGCCCGGTGGGACCCGGGGCGTCGGCCCGGAGGTGGTCGGTGGCCCGGTGTCAGCGGCCCGGGTCAGCGGGCGCGCCGTCGGCACGAGGCGACATCAATTCTACGACCTCGCGGGCCGCTTCGGGCACGGTGCTGTTGACGACGGCGAAATCGAACTCGTCCTGCGCGGCCAGCTCCACCTTCGCGGTGGCCAGGCGGCGCTCCTGCTCCTCCGCGCTCTCGGTGCCGCGGCCGACCAGCCGGCGGACCAGCTCGTCCCAGGTCGGCGGCAGGAGGAAGACCAGCCGCGCGTCCGGCATCCGCTCGCGCACCTGGCGGGCACCCTGGATGTCGATCTCGAGCATCACCTGCCGGCCCTGCTCCAGCGCGGCGTCGATGGGGCCGCGGGGCGTGCCGTAGCGGTGAGCGTTGTGGACGACGGCGTACTCGAGGAACTCCCCCGCCGCGACCATCCGGTCGAACTCGGCGTCGTCGACGAAGTAGTAGCTGACGCCGTCCACCTCGCCCGGACGCGGGGCCCGGGTGGTGGCCGAGACCGAGAGCAGGACGTCCGGGTAGTTCTCGCGGATGTAGGTCGACACCGTGCCCTTGCCGACCGCGGTCGGACCGGCGAGGACGAGCAGGCGGTTGCGGCCGGGGCGGCGCTGCCGCGACTCCCGCTCCTCCAGGAACGACGCCAGGCCCTCGACCTGGCGCCGGCCGAGCCCGCCGAGGCGCTTCGACTCAGCGATCCGCAGCTGGTCCATCACCCGGGGCGTCTTGACCACGCCGAGCGCGGGCACGGCGCGGAGCAGCTCGCTGACGCGCATCCGCCCCTCGACTCCGAGCGGCTCGGCCTGGGCCGCCGCGAGCACGGCGGTCGCGGGGCGGCGTCCGGCGGCGACGGCCTTCTTGACGGCGGCGCGGGCACGGCGCGCCGCGATCGCGGCCTCGGAGGCGGCGCGCCGGTCGACCTCGGGCGGCGAGGGACGGCGCACGGCCTCCGGGCGCGAGGAGGCGCCGGGATCGGGGCTGACGGTTTCAGCGGACAAGGGTCTCCTGGATGTCGGTCGCGCGGCGGGTGATCTCGGCCGCGATCCCCGAGGGGCCGGCGCCGAGCACGCTCCGCGACTCGCTGACGATGGTGGCGGCGCTCAGCGCGCCGAACAGCCGCTGCGCGTCCGCGACGGCCGCGCCCTGGTGGCCGAAGCCGGGCGCGAGCACCGGGAGTGCGGGGTGCAGCGGCTCGTCGATGCCGATGCCGAAGTCGCCCAGGGCGACCGTGGCGCCGAGCACCACGCCGACCGAGCCGATCGACGCGCGAGCGTGAGCGTCGTTCCAGGATGCCACGTCCGCCACGACCGCGCGTGCCACGGTGTATCCCGCCCGGCCGCCGTCCTGCACGAGGGCGCGCTGCACGGGACGGGCCTCGGGGTTGGAGGTGGCTGCGAGGACGAACACGCCCTTGCCCGCCTCCTCCGCGAGGGTCAGCATCCCCTCGAGGGAGCCGAGCCCCTGGTAGGCCGCGGCGGTCATGGCGTCCGCCTCGAGCGGCGAGCCGGGCCGGAGCCACGCCTCGGCGTAGGCGGTGACGCTCGTGCCGATGTCGCCGCGCTTGACGTCGGCGATCACCAGCAGTCCGGCCTCGCGGGCGTCGGCGAGCACGCGCTCGAGCGCGGCGTAGCCCGCCGAGCCGTGCCGCTCGAAGAAGGCGATCTGCGGCTTGACGACGCCTACACGGCCGGCCGCCGCCTCGACGACCGTGCGGCCGAAGCTCTCGAGCCCGGCCGCGTCGTCGGCGAGGCCCCACGCGTCGAGCAGGTACGCGTGCGGGTCGATCCCGACGCAGAGCCGGCCGTGCGCGGCGAACGCCGCCTCGAGGCGCGAGCCGAAGGAGGCGGTGCCCGCCGCGCCGCCGCTCACGCGGTGCGCTCCGCGCGGCGCAGGGCGTAGTCCTGCAGGCTCGTCACCTCGAAGGGCTCGTTCGCCGCGTCGAGCGAGGCGACCGCGGCCGCGAGCTGGGCGATCGTGGTGAACAGCGGCTTGTCCGCGGCGACCGCGGCGGCGCGGATCTCGTAGCCGTCGGCGCGGGTCGCTCCTCCGCTGGGCGTGTTGATCACCACGTCGACCTCGTCGCGGGCGATCAGCTCGACGATGGAGGGCGCGTCGCCCTCGGCGGTCTCGCTGTACTTGCGGACCACGCGGGCCTGGATCCCGTTGCGGTTCAGCACCTCGGCCGTGCCCTCGGTCGCGAGGATGTCGAAGCCGAGCTGGCGCAGGCGCAGCGCGGGCAGGACGATCGAGCGCTTGTCGCGGTCGGCGACCGAGATGAAGACGGTCCCGCTCGCCGGCATGCCGCCGTACGCGGCGTCCTGGCTCTTCGCGAAGGCGCGCGGGAAGTCGCGGTCGATCCCCATGACCTCGCCGGTGGAGCGCATCTCGGGCCCGAGCAGCGAGTCGACGATCTGGCCCTCCTTGGTGCGGAAGCGCTTGAACGGCAGGACCGCCTCCTTCACCGCGATGGGAGAGTCCATCGGGACGTCGGAGCCGTCGCGCTCGGGCAGCAGGCCCTCGGCCTTCAGCGCGGCGATGGTCTCGCCCACCATCAGGCGCGACGCGGCCTTCGCGAGCGGGATGCCCAGCGCCTTCGACACGAACGGCACGGTGCGCGAGGCCCGGGGGTTCGCCTCGAGCACGTAGAGCACGCCCTGGCCGATCGCGAACTGGACGTTCAGCAGTCCCCGGACGCCGACGCCCTGCGCGATCGCGAGGGTCGCCTCCCGCACCTGGTCGATCTGCCGGCGGCCGAGCGTCACCGGCGGGAGCGTGCACGCCGAGTCGCCGGAGTGGATGCCGGCCTCCTCGATGTGCTCCATCACGCCGCCGATGTAGAGCTGCTCGCCGTCGAAGAGCGCGTCGACGTCGATCTCGATCGCGTCGTCCAGGAAGCGGTCCACCAGCAGCGGGTGCGCCTCGTCGATGATCCCCTCGCCGGCCATCCGCTCGAAGTAGTCCTCGAGCTGGGGCGTGCCGTAGACGATCTCCATGCCGCGCCCGCCGAGGACGAACGACGGACGGACGAGGACCGGGTAGCCGATCTCCACCGCGACCTCACGGGCGCCGTCGAGGTCGGTCGCGGTGCCGTTGCGCGGAGCGAGAAGCCCCGCCTCGTCGAGGATCCGCGAGAACGCGCCGCGCTCCTCCGCGAGGTCGATGTTCGCTGGGGTGGTGCCGAGGATGGGCACGCCGGCCGCCTCGAGGCCCGCGGCGAGCCCGAGCGCCGTCTGGCCGCCCAGCTGCACGACGACGCCGACGAGCTCGCCGGACTGCGACTCCGCGTGGATGACCTCGAGCACGTCCTCGAGAGTCAGCGGCTCGAAGTACAGGCGGTCCGAGGTGTCGTAGTCGGTCGAGACCGTCTCGGGGTTGCAGTTGATCATGATCGTCTCGAAGCCCGCGTCCGAGAGCGCGAACGAGGCGTGCACGCAGGAGTAGTCGAACTCGACCCCCTGGCCGATGCGGTTGGGGCCGGAGCCCAGGATGACGACCTTGCGGCGGTCGGCGGCGACGACCTCGGTCTCCTCGTCGTACGAGGAGTAGTGGTACGGCGTGAGCGCCGGGAACTCGCCCGCGCAGGTGTCGACGGTCTTGTAGACCGGGCGCACGTCCAGCGCGTAGCGGGTGCGGCGGACCTCCGCCTCGTCGAGCCCGCGGAGCTCGGCGATCTGCTCGTCCGAGAAGCCGTGGTCCTTCGCCAGGCGGAGGAGTCCGGCGTCGAGGCCGTCGTGCTCGCGCACCAGGTCGGCGATCTCGTTGATCAGCACGATCTGGTCCAGGAACCAGGGGTCGATCTTCGTGGACTCGAACGCCTGCTCGACCGTGGCTCCCAGGCGCAGCGCCTGCTGCACGGTGACGATGCGGCCGTCGGTCGGGGTCCTCGCGATCTCGAGGAGCTCCTCGACCGAGCGCTCCTGCGCGCCCCAGTGGAACGACGAGCCGCGCTTCTCGAGCGAGCGGAGCGCCTTCTGCAGCGCCTGCGCGTAGTTGCGGCCGATCGCCATCGCCTCGCCCACCGACTTCATGGTCGTGGTCAGCGTCTTGTCGGCGGCCGGGAACTTCTCGAACGCGAACCGCGGGACCTTCACGACCACGTAGTCCAGCGTCGGCTCGAAGCTCGCCGGCGTCACCTTGGTGATGTCGTTCGGGATCTCGTCCAGGCGGTAGCCGATGGCGAGCTTCGCGGCGATCTTGGCGATCGGGAAGCCGGTCGCCTTGGAGGCGAGGGCGGAGGAGCGGGAGACGCGCGGGTTCATCTCGATCACGATGATCCGGCCGTCCGCCGGGTCGATCGCGAACTGGATGTTGCAGCCGCCGGTGTCCACGCCCACGTCGCGGATGATCCGGATGCCGATGTCGCGCAGCTTCTGGTACTCGCGGTCGGTGAGGGTCAGCGCCGGTGCGACGGTGATCGAGTCGCCCGTGTGCACGCCGACGGGGTCGACGTTCTCGATCGAGCAGACGACGACCGTGTTGTCGGCCGTGTCGCGCATGAGCTCGAGCTCGTACTCCTTCCAGCCGAGGATCGACTCCTCCAGGAGAACCTCGGTGGTGGGGCTCTGGTGCAGGCCGTCGCCGACCATCCGCACCAGCTCCTCGCGGGTGTAGGCGAAGCCGGAGCCCAGGCCGCCCATGGTGAACGACGGGCGGATGACGAGGGGGTAGCCCAGGTCCTCGGCGTACTCGATCGCCTCGTCGACGGTGTGCGCGATGTAGGACTTCGCGACGTCGGCGCCCGCGTCCAGCACCAGCTGCTTGAAGATCTGGCGGTCCTCGCCGCGGTTGATCGCCTCGAAGCTCGCGCCGATGAGCTCGACGCCGTACTTCTCGAGGATCCCGAGGTCGTGCAGCTGGATGGCCGCGTTCAGGGCCGTCTGCCCGCCGAGGGTCGGCAGGATGGCGTCCGGCTTCTCCTTGGCGATGATCGCCTCGATCGCCTTGGGCGTGATCGGCTCCACGTAGGTGGCGTCGGCGAAGTCGGGATCGGTCATGATCGTCGCCGGGTTGGAGTTGACGAGGATCACGCGCACCCCCTCGGCACGCAGCACGCGGCAGGCCTGGGTGCCGGAGTAGTCGAACTCGACGGCCTGTCCGATGACGATCGGGCCGGAGCCGATGACCAGGACGCTCTGGATGTCTTCCCTGCGCGGCATTACTTCTGCTCTCCGATGCTGCTGGTCGTGGGGATGTCGGTGGGCTCCGAGGCCCCGCGCCCGGCCGTGCGCTGCACGACCATCTCGCGGAAGCGGTCGAAGAGGTGGTTGGAGTCGTGCGGGCCGGCCGCCGCCTCCGGGTGGTACTGCACCGAGAAGGCGGGGATGTCGAGGCAGCGAAGGCCCTCCACGACCGAGTCGTTGAGGGAGTAGTGGCTGACCTCGACGCGGCCGAAGCCCTCGGGCGAGTCCAGCTCGCCCTCGATCGGCGCGTCCACGGCGAACCCGTGGTTCTGCGAGGTGATCTCCACGCGGCCGGTGAGCTTGTCGAGCACGGGCTGGTTGATCCCGCGGTGGCCGAACGGGAGCTTGTAGGTGCCGAAGCCGAGAGCGCGCCCGAGCAGCTGGTTGCCGAAGCAGATGCCGAAGAACGGCAGGTCGGCGCGCAGGGTGGTGCGCAGCAGCTCGACGTGGCGGTCCGAGGCATCGGGGTCGCCGGGGCCGTTGGAGAAGAAGAGCGCGGACGGGTCGAGCGCGAGCACCTGCTCGGCGGTCACGGACTCGGGCAGCACGTGCACGTCGAAGCCGCGCTCCGCGAGGTAGTCGACCGTCGAGGTCTTCACCCCGAGGTCGATGACCGCGACCGAGCCGACGCGCTCGCCGCGGGCGGGCACCGTGTACTGCTCGTCGGTCGAGACCGAGGAGGACAGGTTGAGCCCCTGCATCTGCCGGCCGCCGAGGACCAGCGCGAGCTGCTCCTCCTCGGGGAGGGCGAGGTCCTCGCCGGAGAACACGCCGGCGCGCATCGAGCCGGCCGAGCGGATGTGGCGGGTGATCGCCCGGGTGTCGACGCCGGAGATCCCGACGATGCCGTCGGTCTCCAGGTCGTCGCCGAGGGAGCGCTGCGCGCGGAAGTTGGAGACGACGCGGGAGGGGTCGCGGACGACGTAGCCGGCGACCCAGATGCGGCGCGACTCCATGTCCTCGTCGTTGGTCCCGGTGTTGCCGATGTGAGGCGCGGTCTGCACGACGATCTGGCCGGCGTAGCTCGGGTCGGTCAGCGTCTCCTGGTACCCGGTCATGCCGGTGGCGAAGACGATCTCGCCCAGGGTGCGGCCTCGGGCGCCGTAGGCCTGTCCCCGGAATCGTCGTCCGTCCTCGAGGACGAGGACGGCGGTGGGTTCGGTGCTGAGGCGTGTCGTTGGCACGGACTAGGAGCCCTTCTGGGTCGTGTCGGGGCCGCCGCGAACGTCGTGCTCTACGACCCGGAGGCGCGACGCCGCTTCTCCGTCGAGGACCTGCGCGGCCG